>PLPU01000340.1:9716-24190 GCA_003159975.1 Acidobacteriaceae bacterium | reverse complement strand
ATCTCGTACAGCGGCTGGACAACGGTGATGGCGCTGCGGAATCCGCATCCGGCACTGAAGGCTGCGTCGGAACAGGCTTCGCCGGCGGACATGTTTCTGGGGGACGATTTTCATCACAACGGAGCTTTCCGGCTGAGCTATGGGATGGAGTATTCGGCGCTGGTGGAGGCGGAAAAGGAAAGCAATTTTCACTTCCAGTTTGACAAGGCGGACACCTACGAGTGGTATTTGAAGCTGGGTCCGCTTTCGAATGTAAACAAGAACTACTACCATGGCAAGATTGCGGCGTGGAATGACTTCGAGAATCATCCGTCGCGCGATGGATACTGGCTGGCGCAGGCCACGGAGTCATGGCTGCATGGGACGACGGTGCCGGTGCAGAATGTCGCGGGCTGGTGGGATCAGGAAGACTTCTACGGTCCGGTGCGAACCTACGATCTTTTGGAAAAAGGCGGATCAGGATCGCTGAACTACCTTGTGGTTGGCCCGTGGAATCACGGCGGATGGTTCGGGGGAAGCGGCACGCATCTGGGCGATGTTTCGTTTGGCTCGGCAACCAGTGAGTATTTCCGCGCCCAGGTAATGGCGCCTTGGTTCCGCTACTGGCTCCATGGCGAGGGCAGCAAACCGGCCGCAAAGGTCATTGCGTTTGAAACCGGAACGAATGTCTGGAAGCAGTATGCCGAGTGGCCGCCGAAGAGCGCGAAGCCGACGCCGATTTACTTTGGCGCTGGGCGGTCCATGTCTTTCACCAGGCCGGCCGCGGGAGCGAGTGCGTTTGATGCCTATGTTTCCGATCCCGCAAACCCGGTGCCGTACCGGCCGCGCCCCATCAGCCCGACGTATCCCGGCGCCGACTGGCCGAAATGGCTGGTGCAGGATCAGCGGTTCGTGGATCATCGGCCCGACGTGCTGACGTGGGAGACGGAGCCCCTCGAGAAGGATGTGCGCATCGCGGGAGACGTGATGGGGCGTTTCTTTGCCTCCACCACCGGTACGGATGCGGATTGGGTTGTGAAACTCATCGATGTTCAGCCGGAAGACGCGGTTTCAAACATTCCCGCGGAGGGTGCGGAGCCTGCCCGCAAGGTGGATATGGGTGGGTTTGAGTTGATGATCGCCGACGAGGTATATCGTGCGCGTTTTCTGCATGGCTTCGATCATCCGCAGCCGCTGAAGCCGAACCAGGTGATCGAGTACAACGTGGATCTGCATACGGCGGACCACGTGTTNNTCGATCGCAATCCGCAGAAGTTTGTCCCCAGCATTTTTGCGGCTTCGGCAGACGACTACACGGCGGCGACGCAGCGGGTGTATCGCTCCGCGGCGTATCCATCGAGCATCATTCTTCCGATTGCGGCGACTGAGTAGGAAGCTGCTAAGTCGACAGTTCGTACCAGCGGAAACCTTCGCGCTGCTCCTTGGCGGCCTCGCGGAGACGTATCAGTGTAGCTTCGCGGTCGTAGTTGGCGCAGGCGACGAGAATCAGGTTCACGAGGGCCGAAGGAGCGACATAGGAGTCGAGAAACGATTCGCTATCGACCGATGCAACGAAAAACTCGTCGGTGAAGCGGGCGATTGGCGAAACGTACGTCCCGGTGATTCCGATGCAGTATGCGCCGTTCTCCCGCGCGCGTTTGAGGGCTTCGACGGTTTGGCGAAGGCCGCGCCGGAAACTGATGGCAATGACCAGATCGCCTTTGCCGAAGAGCCGCGAGATGTGGGTGCTGCGGCCGTTGGTGGTCGCGCTGTAGACGGGCAGGCCAATGACGGTGAGGTGGTGCTCGATGTAATGAACCAGGCTCGCCGCAAGGTCGCCGCCGACGACGAGAATGCGCTTGGCGGAATGGATGCGCTTGGCGACCATCGCTATTTTGTTCACGTCGAGTGTATTTCGAATGGCATTCAGGTTTTTGAAATCCTGCTCGAGCATCGCCTGCAAATGATCGGGAGTTTTGGCGTCTCCGTTGCTGTGTGCCTGCATGCCATCGAGCGAGGTGGCATTCGCTATGGAAAGGTCGTGCAGGTAGTTCTGAAACGCGCGGTAGCTCTCGAATCCCATCTTCTGAATGATCCGGACCATGGTCGCCGGATCGGTACTGAGCCGTTCGGCCGCGGAGCGGACGCTGAGCAGGACGTACTCGCGTGGATTCTTGAGAACCTGGCGGATAATTTCCTGGCGCCGGGGGCTCAGGCGCTGGATCCAACTCGTGGGGTCGTCGATTAGTGGTGACTTGCTCTGGGCGCTTTTCATGTTCTCCGCAGCATTGCTCACGGAAGAAATTCTGTCAAATCGGCACATGGCCGAGGGACCGGGGGTTCAACTCAAATTGTACCGGGAAGAGCACGCTATCTTGCACCAAGGACGTTGCAACTTCAGAACCGGAACGACAACGTTTGTTGCAAATAATTGCCTGCATGTACAGGAGCACGGCGTAACTCCCGAAGAAAAATGTAAAGATCATGAAAAAACTGTTGACATTGAGCCAATATGACCCGACACTATCGCCAGACGTATTTCGCAATATATGTTTCTTTAGAGTTTCATGCCTCATTTTGAGAGCGCAGTCGGCCTGCGTCTTTGATCGGGTGTTCAGCGGACGTGCCCAAAGACAGACGAATATGGAGGGGGTCAGATGATCAACATGACGACTTGTCATTTCTGGAGAAACAACTTTCAATTCACTGGATCGATCGCTGGGGCACTGCTGGCGGCTCTGCTCATCACTCCTTTGTGCGCGCAGACTACCGCGACGGTCACTGGAACTGTGACGGATCAGCATAAGTTCGCAATCGTGGACGCGCAGGTTGAAGTGGAGTCAAAAGAGACTGGCACGATTCGAACCACGGTGACCGACGCGCATGGCGTCTATCGCGTGGCCGCGCTTCCCGCGGGTACCTACAAGATTACGGTGAGCGGAAAGGGATTTGCGAAGCAGATCATTCCCGACCTGACCTTGACGTTGGACCGCACTGCAACGGTGGACATCGCCATGAAGGTTGGCGGAAACGCCGAGCAAATCGAAGTCACGACCGACGCCCCCCTGATCGATACGACAACTCCTGCAGAAGGGCTCACGATTTCCCCTGAACAGGTGCATGACATCCCGCTGAATGGGCGCGATTATATCGATCTGCTGCAGATGGTTCCGGGCGTGACAGAAAACAAGCAGGGCGATCCCGGCGAGGATGACACGATTTCGATTCTGGGCGAGCGCGGCAATAATACGGGCTACCTTATCGACGGGTTGAACAACTCGAACCAGTTGACGGGCGGAGCATCCGCGCAGTTCAACATGGATACGATCTCGGAGTTTGAGGTTTTGACCAGTGGCTACAAGGCTGAGTTTGGCCATGCTTCCGGCGGTATCGTAAACGTGATTTCGAGGAGCGGGAGCAACACTGTTCACGGGTTGGCCTCGGTGTTTTTGCGGGATAACGTGCTCGACACCTCCGACATTCCCGGTTCGGCGCCGTACCTGCTGCGGTGGGATTACGATGCCGCGGCAGGTGGCGCGCTTAAGAAGGACAAGATTTTCTGGTTCGCTTCAGCCGAGAACATCCATCAGAATGAGGCATTGAACTTTACGATTCCCCCGGGTACACCTCAGGTTTTGATCAACAGCGAACAGGCATATGGCGGCCCGTCGCGGGATCGCGAGGCACGCGCCTTTGGGAAATTCACGGAGCTGGTTGGAAGAAATACATTCACGGAAGAAGCCAACTATACGAATGCGCACAATGGCAATTATCTGCCGCTGTCACAGTCGACATCGCTGCCTTCGACACGCCAGGACTATGGGAACACCGCGTTGATGATTGGCGGTACGGATACTGTGCTGCTGGCCGATAAGGATAACCCATGGATCATGAGTCTCTATGCTCAGTTCCGCAGTGAGCCTTCATCGGTGGGCCCCGCGCATCCGCAAGCAGGTCCGTATACGCTGTTCAATATCTTCAGCGGATATAACACTGGCGGCATTTTTGGAGATCTCGGCCAGGTGGAATTTGGCTCGCTGACGACCGAAGGATATCTGAAACAGAAATACGGCGATACGGGCGTCAGCTTTACCAAGACCTGGAAGAAGCACACCTTCAAGATGGGCTACGACTATCTGCGCACGCAGGTCGATGGCGTTGAGCAGAATGTGCAGGAAAACCAGCTGTTTGCCACGCTCGCCGACTATGCGACCTATGGACCGATCGACTCCGGGTTCTTCCTGCTGCAGACAACTGGCGGCGCGACTCCAGCGGACAACGACATCGGGCTCAGGAACAACTACAGCGGCGCATATTTCCAGGACGATTTCAAGCTCTTCAGCAACTTGACCGTTAGCGCAGGACTGCGCTGGGATTACGACTCCGCCTTCAAGATCAAAACCAACTTCTCGCCACGCGCGGGCTTTTCGTGGTCTGTGAATCCGAAGACGATGGTGCGCGGTAGCTTTGGTGTCTTTTACGATCATTTCCGCCTTGGACTGGCGCGCGACATCCCGGCATTTGGCGGCGCCAACCTGCAGTCGATTCAGCCGCTCTCGTATCCGCGGCTGTTTTACGGCGTTCCGACCATTGCGCCGGCGCTGTTCGGGCTGTGCCTCTCGGAAACGGAAACGGATGCGCAGCTTGCCGCGTCCGGCGCTACATGTCCCTATTTCGCGGGCCCAATCTATGGCGTCGACCATCTGAACAACGTGGTTGCTGGCGGGCATGCTCCGATACCTGCCAACAGCATTGTGACGTCGAGCAACGTGCAGTCGCTTTCCGGACTCGATCCGACGACCTACCTGAATGACGCCGCGGCCGCAATTGGGCAACAGCCCGGTTATCTCTTCTGGGGGCCGTACGGAGCGATATCGTATCTTGTCGATCCGGCAGGAACCTTTCCGGTGACGCTTGCTCCAGGATTTGCGACTCCGTTCTCCCGCGCATTTACGCTGGGGGTGCAAAGAGAAGTGAGCAGGAACTTTGTCATCTCGCTCGATCTCTATCACAAAGGGATCGAGAACCTGCTGGGAGTTCGGCAGACGAATTTGCCTTTTGACGCGCGTCTGCTTAACAACTTCGTTGGACCGTATGTCAACGGTTATGGCCCATGGTACTCAGGCAAGTTCAACGCCGCGATTATCGCCTTCGAGAAACGGTATAGCAATCACTTCACCGCCGGCGGCAGCTATGCACTGACGTCGGAAGACGACGACGCGTTGTGCTCCGACCTGGATCAAGGCCCAACCGGCGTCTGCTATCCAACCGACAGCTACGTCGGCGAGACCGATCTGTTACCGGATCCGGCCACCGGCCAGACAAACGCCGATGCCGGATACTACGATGGCATCACCGGCAACTATATTCCCAAAGCAGGGATTTTCTGGAACGGCCCAAAGCTGGATGAGGGAGCATCGGACTTCGCGCTGCACCACACGCTGCAGTTACACGGCATGGTGCAGATTCCGTTTAAATTCCAATTCAGCGGAACGTTTCGCGCGCAGAGCGGATTCCACTACACTGCTTCGGCGGCCGTGCCCGTTGATCAGGATGGGAACGGGAACTATGGAATACGAGATCTGAAGACGGGCCGCAATCAGTTTGTTTCTCCGGTGTATGTCAACCAGGATATTCGGATTTCACGCCTCTTCACGGTCCATGAGAGAGTGAAGATTCAGCCCATATTTGAGTACTTCGACCTCTTCAACAATGGCAATCCTGCCGCGATCCAGATTCAGCAGTCCCAAGGCCCGCTGTTCGGGACCATCTCGCAGAGACTCCCGGGGCGCCAGGGCGAAGTCGCGCTGCGCATTGAATTCTGATGCGCTAAGCTGGATGCTTCAGGAGATCCGGAGAGGTGGAAGTAATTCATGGCTGAACCGAGTAGATCCGTTGGCGCCCGCATCGTCAGAGTGACGAAGCGGGTGCTGCTTTTCCTTCTCGTGGCCGTGGTTGTGCTGCTCGGCGCGGGAGCGATTTGGAACGCGGCGGCGCTGCATCATTACCGGGCGCTGGCCGGCGTGCCGGGCAAGCTTTACCAGGTGGATGGTCGGACCATGCAGATGCTTTGCACGGGCTCCGGTTCGCCCGTGGTGGTGTTGGAAGCGGGACTGGGTAATGACTCAACGATCTGGGCCAAGAACCAGCCGGAGCTGTCGAAGATCACGCGCGTCTGCGCCTACGATCGCGCCGGCTTTGGATGGAGCGAATCAAGGCCGGGCGTGCGTGATTCGAATGCAATTTCTCATGAGCTGCACGGTCTGCTTGAGCAGGCGGGCATCACGGAACCCGTCCTATTGATGGGCCATTCCATTGCCGGGATTCATATGCGGAATTATGCGGCGCATTATCCGCAGGGCGTTGCGGGCATTGTCTTCATCGATGGCTCAACGCCGCAACAGGATAAGTATTTTCCCGCGTCGATCGAGAAAAAGCAGGAGCAATTCGTGAAGATCCTGTTTCCTCTCGCGAAGGCCGCAACGGCCACCGGCGTGTTGCGGGCGTTGGGTCAGTGCACCAAGATCACGCCTGGAATGGAATCGTATGCGGCGTGGATCAAGGCTGACACCTGCGCACCGTCGCAAATTACTTCAGTCGAGCGGGAGATGAAGGGGGTGCCTGCCTCAGGCGATGAGACGGTCCACTCGGGACCATTCGGAAACCTGCCGATTCTCATTTTCTCGCAGGATCCAACGATGCATGATTCCCGACTCGGAGATGGCGGCAAGCAACTTTCTTCGATCTGGAACGGGATGCAGGAGAGCTTGAAGAAGCTGTCGACGAACAGCCGGCGCATCATCGCGAAAGGCAGCACGCACTATGTGCAGGTGGATCGCTCGGACATGTTGAATCGTGAAGTAACCAGGTTTATTGAGCAAGTCCGTTCGGGCGCGGTCTCGCCGCAGAACGGAACTACCGTGACGGAATAAGAGATGAGGGTGACTCCAATGAAGCTCCAGGACACTTTGAAGGGCGCGTGTGCCGCTGCGATTCTGGCTGTGGTTGTGATGAGCGGTAATGCTTACGGAGAGGCGGGGCATCCGCAGCAGGAGCCTGTTGTATCAAAGCCGGTGGCTGCGGCGGTGCCTGCGTCGCCGAGTGCGCCCGCGATGACTGCCGATGACCTGTCCGCGTATCTCGATGGCCTGATCCCGATGCAGTTGAAGCGGGAGAACATCGCCGGCGCCACGGTCATCGTCGTCAAGGATGGCAAGGTCCTGGTTGAAAAGGGATATGGGTTTGCCAATGTCGAGAAGAGGACGCCGGTTACGCCGCAAACCCTGTTCCGTCCCGGATCGATTTCCAAGCTCTTCACCTGGACCGCCGTAATGCAGCAAGTCGAACAGGGCAAAATCGACCTCGACCGCGACATCAACGACTATCTGGATTTCAAGATTCCCGCCACGTATCCCAAGCCGATCACCATGCGCAATCTGATGACCCATACGCCTGGGTTTGAAGAAGCCATCAAGGATCTGATTGTGACCAAGGGATCGAAGCCGGTCTCAATCGGCGAATTTCTCAAGACGCACATGCCGCAGCGCGTCTATCCGCCGGGAACAACGCCGGCGTATTCGAATTATGGCGCGACGCTTGCCGGGTACATTGTTGAGCGTGTGTCGGGAATGCCCTTTGACGACTACGTCGAGAAGAACATTTTTTTGCCTCTGGGCATGACGCATACGAGTTTTCGCCAACCGTTGCCGGCGCAGTTGCAGCCGCTGATGTCGAGCGGCTACGCGCTTGGAAGCGGTGAGGCGAAGCCCTACGAGATCATCGCCGCGGAGCCGGCCGGCAGTTTGGCAACATCCGCCGAAGATATCTCGCACTTCATGCTCGCGCATCTTCAGAATGGCGAGTACAACGGCGCGCACATCCTGAAGCCCGAGACGGTTGCACTGATGCACTCGGCGCAATTCGGTGTGAATCCCGCTCTGCCCCACATGTGCCTCGGCTTTTACGAGCAAACCCGTAACGGTCATCGCATGTTCGGTCATGGCGGCGACACACAGTACTTCCATAGCGACCTGTTTCTGATGCCGGATCAAAACCTCGGCTTCTTCGTTTCCTACAACAGCGGCGGCCGCGGGGAGACCGAGCAGCGTTCCAATCTCTTCAACGCATTTCTCGATCGCTATTACCCCTATTCGATTCCGGCGGGAGTGAAGCAGCCGAATTCGGAGGCCGATGCCAAGCTCGTAGCGGGTGAGTACATTACAAGCCGCAGACCGGTGACGAATGTTCTCAGCTTCATCAGCTTCCTCGAAAACCTGAAAGTAACGCCAGGGAAGGATGGCACGATCGTCATTCCGCAGTTCAAGAGCATCGACCAGGTGCCGAAGACGTGGGAAGAGATCGGGCCGCTGCTTTACCGCGAGAAGAACGGCCAGGACCTTGTTGGGTTTACCAAAGATGCCGATGGACGATACGTGCTGGCGATGGATTATCCGTTCATGGTGTGGACGAAAATCGGAATTCTCGACAACAAGATCTTCAACATACTCGTCATCGTCCTGTTTTCAGTCGTGTCGTTGCTTACGGTGATCTTATGGCCTGTGTCGGCATGGATTCGCAAGCACTACGACCATCCACTCCAGTTCGAGCCGCGGGAACGGCGGTTGCGCGTCGCTATCCGGCTCATCGCAGCGGTCGATCTGCTTTACGCGATTTGCTGGCTCGCTATCCTGGCGGCGTCCGGCGGAAACCCGCTCTTCGACTCGAGCTTCGATTCGACTTTGCGAGCGGTGCAGATCGTTGGATGGATTGGCACCCTGGGAACATTGCTGATTCTGTTTGCCGTGGTGAAGACGTGGAAGGCGCCGGGCGAGTGGTGGCTTTCGCATGTGGGCAATATAGCTATCGCGCTGAGTGCGGTGTCGTTCTCGTGGTTCCTGTGGCACTGGCATTTGCTTCACTTCAGCATGCTTTACTAAGCGCTTCGGCGCCAAGAGGATTTCCCCAATGCAGAGATTGAACCGTGCACTACACCTGCTTGCCATGGCAGCCGCGGCTACTTGCATCGCAGCTGCGATTCAACCGGCAGAAGCGCAATCTTTCACCATCGAGCAGGTACTTGGCGCGCCCTTTCCGACGCAGCTCACATCGGCTCATCAGGGCTCGCGGATCGCGTGGGTCTTCGCGCAGCGCGGCGCGCAAAATGTCTGGATCGCAAGTGGCCCGCAGTTTGTTTCTCAACAGGTAACGCACTATACCGGAGACGCCGGTCAGCCCATTGCGTCGCTCCGGCTTACACCCGACGGCGCAAGCGTAGTGTATGCGCGCGGAACTGAAGTCAACGGAGAGCAGCGTAGCGCGAGTCCTCTGGGCGATGCAAAGCAGCCCAAGCAGCAGGTGTGGATTGCCGCAGTAACTGGCGGTGAGCCGCGCCTGCTCGGAGATATGGGTTGCGAGCAGGAAGGGTGCGAGGATATCGAGATATCGCCGGACGGAAAGTGGGCGGTGTGGGAAGCCAAGCATGAGTTATGGATCGCCTCAACCGCGAGTACGACCGGTGCAGCGAAGCAGTTGACGGATATTCGCGGCAGCGTGTCGTCACCGCAATGGTCGCCAGACGGCACGCATCTGGCTGTTATCGTCGGGCGCCGTGACCATAGCTTCACGACGGTGCTCGATGTAAAGGACGGTGTTTTGCAGACAGTACACTACCTTGCTCCTTCGACGGACCGGAATCTTGCGCCGCGCTGGTCGCCGAACGGAAACCAGATTGCGTTTTTGCGTGTCGGCGGCGCTGAAGAGAAACAGACGATCATTCCGCTGCACCCGACGCCGTGGAGCCTTTGGGTGGCGGACGCGCACACGTATGAGGCGAGCGAAATCTGGAAAAGCGGCGAGAGCCTGCGCGATTCGCTGCCGCCATTTGCACCGGAACAGATACTGTTTGCGGCCAATGGCACGGTTGTGTTCAGTTCCGAGGCGGATGGACGCAATCATCTGTACTCAATTGAGTCTTCGGGAGGCACGGCAAAGCTGCTGACGCCGGGAGACTACGACGTTGAGGAAGCGGTGCTGACCGCGGATGGTCATTCCGTTCTGCTGTCTTCCAACGAAGACGATGTTGATCGCCGCCATATCTGGAAGGTGCCTGTGAGCGGAGACTCTGCTCCCGAGGCGCTGGCGAAGGGCGAAACCATCGAGTGGGCGCCTATTGAAACTGGAGACGGCAAAGCAGTTTTCAGCCTCGGCTCGACCGCGATCACGCCTGGACTTGTGTATCAACTTTCCGGCGGCTCGCGACAACTGATTACCAAGGACGCGCTGCCAAAAGACTTCCCATCTGCTCAGTTGGTTGTGCCGCAGCAAGTGATCTTCAAGACCTCTGACGGTTTTACGATTCACGGCCAGCTCTTTGTGCCGAAAGGACAGACGAAGCCAGGGCCAGCGCTGGTTTTCACTCATGGAGGGCCATCGCGGCAGATGCTGCTCGGCTTCCATTACATGGACTACTACAGCAATGCTTACGCCGCAAACCAATACCTTGCGAGCCTCGGGTTCACCGTGCTCTCGGTGAATTATCGGTTGGGGATCATGTACGGACATGACTTCCGCGAACCGCCGAATGGGGGCTGGCGGGGCTCGGCGGAATACAACGACGTGCTTGCGGGGGCGCTCTATTTGCAAGGGCTTTCGAATGTCGATCCAAAACGGATTGGCCTTTGGGGCGGCTCATATGGAGGCTTGCTTACAGCGCTGGGCCTTGCGCGCAACTCGGATATCTTTGCAGCCGGTGTGGACTTTCATGGAGTGCACGACTGGTCGGACTTCCTGCCTTCGTGGGAGCAGGGCGCAGGCTCAGCGCCGGATTTGAAGGACGCTGAGAAACTGGCGTTTTCCTCTTCACCGAATGCCTCCATCGCCACATGGAAGTCGCCGGTGCTGCTCATCCAGGGCGACGACGATCGCAATGTGCCGTTCAGCCAGATGGTGAGCCTGGTCGAAAAGCTTCGCGCGCAAAACGTGCCGTTCGAAGAGATCGTATACCCCGACGAGATTCACGACTTTCTTCTTTGGAAGGATTTCGTGCGCTCCTACTCGGCAACCGCTGCGTTCTTTCAACGCCATCTGGATTCCCGGTGAAAATGACTTTGCCGTCGGTTCCAGACCTGGATGTTGCGAGTGTTGTGAAAGAGGCTTGCCGGCACGAAGCGAAGCTGATCGACCGTCTGCGCACGCTCGTTGAAATTGAATCGCCAAGCAGCGACAAAGCCAGCGTCGATCATGTTCAAAGTGTCTTTGCGGATTGGGCAGAGAAGGCCGGAGGAACAATCCGGCGTCACGCTCAACGCGGCTTGGGCGACTCGCTGGAGGTGGGGTTTGGCAAGCGGCATCGNNGAGTGTCTCGTGACCGCATCTCCGGGCCCGGCGTTCTGGATATGAAGGCAGGTGTGGTGATGGCGCTGACCGCGGTTGAGGTGGTGCAACAGATGAAGCTGCTGCGCCGGCCAGTGACGATGCTGATTCATGGAGATGAAGAAGTGGGCAGCCCGGCCTCTCGCATGTTGACCGAGACCGTGGCGCGCCGCTGCGGCGCCGTGTACGTGATGGAGCCGGCGCAGGGAGACGCGGGCGCCTACAAGACCGCGCGCAAAGCCGTGGGACTCTATCGGCTGTCGGTGAAGGGGGTCGCGGCGCATAGTGGCGTGGACTTTGAGCAGGGTCACAGTGCGGTGATTGAACTCGCGCGGCAAATTGATGTGCTGCAATCGTTCACCGATTTGGGCAGTGGAATCACGGTCAATCCGGGAGTGATCGGCGGCGGCACCTGCTCCAATGTCATCCCTGCGGAGGCCTGGGTTGAGATCGATGTGCGGGTTGCGCGCAAGCAGGATACAGCGAAAGTGGACCGCATGCTGCGCTCGCTGCGCCCCTTCGATAAAGCCTGCAGGCTGACGATGAGCGGCGGCATGAATCGTCCGCCAATGGAGCGATCCAAGGGAACGGTCGCGCTGTTTCTGCGTGCACAGCAGTTGGCTGCAACCATCGGCATTGCGCTTGAAGAGGCGGCGACCGGCGGCGCTTCAGATGGAAACTTTACCTCGGCGCTCGGAATTCCAACGCTCGACGGCATGGGCGCGGTTGGCGCGGGCGCACATGCTCCGCATGAGCATCTGCGGCGCAAACATCTGGCGCCGCGTACGGCTCTGCTTGCCGCCATGTTGATGTGAGCGCCGTGGCGCAGGTGATTGCGTTAGAGAACGAACGGACTGGAGAAGTTATGAGATATGTTTCTCGGATGCTGCTTACGGCAACTGTCAGCGTTGTCGCATTGGCCTCGGCGCAGGCTCAGGTTGCGGCACTCCCTGTTTACGATGTTGTGATTCGTCACGGGAAAGTGCTGGACGGAGCCGGCAACCCATGGATTGCGGCCGATGTGGCCATTTTGAATGGACGCTTCGTCAAGATTGGCAAGGTGGAGGGAACAGGACGTCGTGAAATTGACGCCACCGGCCTTTATGTGTCGCCGGGATGGATCGATGTGATGGATCAGTCGGCCGATGTGTTGCTGAAAAATGGGCTGGCCGACAACAAGCTTCGAGAAGGCGTGACCACGGCGATTGCCGGTGAAGGCGGCACACCGGTCGATGCGGATCACATCGAGGAGTATTTTGCGAAGCTGAAGCAGCAGGGCATCAGCATGAACTTCGGGTGCTACTACAGCGAAGCGCAGGCGAGGGTCGCTGTGATTGGCGAAGTGGATCGGCCGCCGACGCCGGAAGAACTGGCGAAGATGAAGGGTCTGATGGCGACGGCCATGCAGCAGGGCGCGATGGGCATGACCACCGCGCTCATCTATCCTCCATCGAGTTACGCGAAGACCGACGAACTGATCGCGATGGCGAAGGTGGCCGGAGCCTATGGCGGCCTGTATGCAAGCCACATGCGCGGCGAGGGCAAGGAGGTTGTGCAGGCGGTCGATGAGTTAATCCAGATATCGGAGCAGGGGCATTTGCCGGCGGAGATATTCCATTTGAAGGTTGCATACCAGCCCGACTGGAGCAAGTCGATGGCGCTGATCGGCGAGCATGTGGCAGCCGCTCGCGCGCGCGGAGACGAAATCGCCGGCGACCTTTACATGTACACTGCGGGCGGAACAGGCCTGGAGGCGACGATTCCTTCGTGGGCCTTCGATGGCGGCGACGGAGCGTTGAAGAAGCGCCTTGCTGACCCGGCGATTCGCGAGCGCCTCAAACACGATCAGCAAACCGGCTCGCCGGGATGGTGGAACATCATTGAAGCGGCCGGCGGCTGGGACGGGATTGTGCTGGTGGATGCGGCGAATCCTGAGAATCGAAAGTATGAAGGCAAGTCGATGACCGAGATTGCGAAGGAGATGGGCAAGCCTCCAGCGGATGCGGCGTTCGACCTGGTGGAGCAGGGCCAATCGCGCGTGCTCGCTGTTTACCACATGATGAGCGAGGCAGATGTGGAGACGGCGCTCAAGTTCAATTGGACAGCCATCGGCAGCGATTCGGGTGCGAGCGAGGTTGCCGGCCAGCCTGCCGATTTGAATCATCCACGCGCCTATGGGAATTTTCCGCGCGTAATTGCGCGCTACGTTCGGGAGACACACACACTTACGCTGGAAGACGCGATTCGCAAGATGACGTCGTGGCCTGCGACTCGGCTGCGCTTCTCCGATCGCGGCGAAATTCGCGAAGGCGCCCGTGCCGATGTCACGATTTTCGACTACGACAAGATTCAGGACACGTCGACCTATGAGCATCCGGTGTCTTATCCAGAAGGCATTCCGTACGTGTTAGTAAATGGAGTAGTGGTGATAGACAATGCCGTGCACACTGGCGCCAAACCCGGCGACATCATTTACGGGCAGGGGCACGGATTGAATCTTCCGCAAGCGTTGCAATAAGGCCTTGTGAGAATTGGAGAGCAGATGATTCTTCTGCTTCAGCATAGGAAACGGCGCGCCGTTCGCTTGTCTCATGCCATGTTTGCGGCATGGATGCTTTGTTGCGCGGCAATTGGCAGCGCTCATTCTCAAGTTAATGCGCAGACTGACGCGCAATGGCAGCCGGTGATTGCTGTTCTCCGCGAGCGAATTGCGCAGGAGATGGCCGACAAGCAATTACCTGCCGTTGCAATTGCGCTCGTCGACGATCAACGAGTGATCTGGGCAGAAGGCTTCGGTTATCAGGACGCCGCGCACAAGGTGCCTGCCACGGCGGACACTGTGTTTCGCGTAGGTTCGGTGTCAAAACTGTTCACCGATATTGGAGTGATGCAGCTCGTCGAAGCAGGGAAGCTGAACCTGGATGCGCCGATTACGACTTATCTGCCAAACTTTCATCCGGCCAATCCTTTTGGCGGTGAAATTACTCTGCGCGAGCTGATGTCTCATCGTTCCGGCCTGGTGCGCGAGCCACCTGTCGGGCATTACTTTGACACCGCGGAGCCGAGCCTCGCGGCAACGGTCGACAGCCTGAACCAGACCACGCTGGTGTATGCGCCGGGCGCGC
>PLPU01000340.1:8034-9630 GCA_003159975.1 Acidobacteriaceae bacterium | reverse complement strand
GTTTCAGCTTGGCGAAGGACCGGCCGGTTGCATGTATTCAACCGTTGGCGACCTGGGGCGTTTCTTGAGTGTGCTGTTTGCCGCGGGGCAATCGGGTCAGACACACGTGATCGCGTCGAAGGCGCTCGACGAGATGTGGACGCCGCAGTTCAAGAGTGCATCGTCCACCAGGTTCGGTCTCGGCTTCATGCTGGGCACGTTTGAGGGCGAACGAAAGATCGGCCACGGAGGCGCTATTTACGGGTTTGCAACCCAGGTCGCTGCACTGCCCGATCGCAAACTGGGCGTTGTTGTGATTTCAACGGCAGACGCAACAAATGCGGTGATGAATCATATCGGCGACGATGCGCTCAGCCTGATGCTGAGCGTCCGTGAACACAAGCCGATGCCGGAATTGCCGGTCACAACCGCGATCCCGGTGGAGGTTGCTCGCAAGGCCGCAGGACATTACAGCGGCAGCGGCGAGGCAGTTGATCTCGAAGAACGCAGCGGTCATTTGTTTCTGACTCATCCCGATGGCGGCGAGCTGGCGGAGTTGAAGGCGGAAGGCTCTCACTGGATCAGGGACGGCCGCGTCGACTTCAGTGAAGATCCCATCCTTTTTGGCGGCGATGGAGGTGCGAGTGACACGCTAACGATCGACGGCAAGCTGCTGCATCGTGTGCCGGTGGCAATGCCCGCGGATGCGTCGAAGGAACTGGCAGACCTGATCGGAGAATACGGATGGGATTTCGACAAGCTCTTTGTCTTTGAGAATCACGGCAAGCTCAGCGTGTTAATTGAGTGGTTCGATGATGCGCCGCTGACTCAGGTCTCCCGCGATACGTTCAAGTTTTCAGCGAGCGGACTTTATCAAGACGAGTCGGCTGTCTTTCAGCGGGCTGCGGACGGTAAAGTCACCGGCGTTAAAGTCGGGGGCGTGCTGTTCCCGCGATTGACGATTCCGGCGGACGATACAGTGTTTCAGATCAAGCCGCTGAAGCCGGTTGAAGAATTACGGCGCGAGGCGCTGTTGAGCAAGCCTCCGGCGGAGCACGGTGACTTTCATGCCACCGATCTGGTGGAACTGACCAAGCTCGATCCTTCCATCAAGCTCGATATTCGATACGCAACGGCGCGGAACTTTCTCGCGGCGCCACTGTATCTGCAGGCGCGCGCCTACATGCAGCGGCCCGCGGCTGAGGCTGTGGTGCGTGCATCGCAGTGGCTGCATACGCTTGGATATGGATTGCTGATCCACGATTCGTATCGCCCGTGGTACGTGACCAAAATGTTCTGGGATGGGACGCCGGACGACAAGAAAATATTCGTTGCAGATCCGAGCCAGGGGTCGCGCCACAATCGAGGCTGCGCCGTGGATCTGACGCTTTACGACCTGGAGACGGGCAAGCCGATCCGAATGACCGGCGGCTATGACGAGATGTCGGAGCGCTCTTATCCGTTCTATCCGGGTGGAACATCGATCGAGCGATGGCACCGCAACCTGCTGCGCAAAGCGATGGAGCGCGAGGGATTCGCTGTGTATGGATTCGAGTGGTGGCACTTCGACTATTACGACTACCCGCACTATCGAATCGGAAATGCAACTTTTGAAGA
>PLPU01000340.1:0-7993 GCA_003159975.1 Acidobacteriaceae bacterium | reverse complement strand
AGCACAAAGGCGATCGGCACCCACGGATAACCCGGTGTGCGGAAGCCTGCAAGAGGCGCAATGCTGCGGCGGCGAAGAAGAATGACGCCCGCAACAGTAAGGCCATAGAAGATCCAAGCGGTGAAGATCACGTAAGTGAAGAGCTGTTGAAAAGTGCCCATGAGCGTGAGCGCGGAGGACCAGACGGCTTGAACAGCAATCGCGAAGACCGGCACGCGAAATCTTTTGCTGATCTCGCCGAACTTCTGGAGGAAGATGCCGTCTTTCGCCATGGCATAGTAAACGCGGGGCGCAGTGAGGATCATTCCGTTCAAGGCGCCGAGGATCGAGGTGAGGATGACGACGGAGACGAGCAGCATCGCTCCCTGGCCCCAGGCCGCTTCAATCGAGCTGCTTGCGGCGCTGGCGCTTCCGCTCACTTCGAGCGGTGTGAGAACGGCATAGTAGGCGACGTTGAGAAAAAGGTAGATGACGGTGACAATGAGCGTGCCCCAAAAGAGACTGCGTGGCAAATCGTGGGCCGGTGACTTGAATTCACCTGCAGTGAATGAGACAACGTGCCAGCCCTCGTACGCCCAGAGGACGGCGATCAGCGCGACGCCGAAGTCGACGAGCAGGGAAGGCGAAGGATGCGCGGGCATGGCGATGCGAAGCAGGCTGGTGTGGCCGCGTGCGATCAGCAGGCCAAAGACGAGAGCGATTCCAATGAGCTTGCTGATGGCGCCGATGTTCTGCACTGCTCGCGCCATGCGTATGCCGACGAGGTTCACAATGGAGAAGAAGAGGATGGCCACGATCGGCAGAGCCTTGAATTCAAAGGGGGTGAGCGTCACGATCTTCGAGGTGTAGAGCGCGAATCCGGAAGCCAGCGTGGCGATGCTGCCAGACTGGATGAGGCTCAAGAGCGCCCATCCGTAAAGGAATGCCAAAGGCTTTCCATAAATGTGCCGCAAGTAAATGTAGAGACCGCCCGCCCCTGGATAATTCGCTGCCAGTTCTCCGATGGAGAGGCTGCCGAACAGGCTCAGGACTCCGCCGGTAATCCACACCAGCAATACCAGCGCGAGCGTGGGCAACTTTTGGGCAATGGGGCCCGGTACAAGGAAGATTCCGGATCCGATGACCGTGCCGACAACGATGGCAATTCCATCGCGGACACCGAGCACGCGCACGAGCGAAGGTTGCGTCGAACTCTTGGCTGGACCGGGGAATGGAGGGTTTCGCGTCATGGGCTCCGCCTCGATTTTGAGGATTCTATCAAATGTTGCATTGCACTGCTGCGGGGAAGGTGCGAATTGGTTTCGATGCTTGACTGAGCGCTGCGATGTGTTCTATTTATAGCTGAGAATGCGTCAAAAGCAAAAAGAAACATAGGTTGCAAATGTCGTTGAGGAGGGGATGAAGAGATGCCGCCGCCACTGGATTCCCGTCCCGCACAGGAGATTCTCATCCGTCCTATGGACGGCCTCGATGACTTTCAGCGGGCCGAGCAGGTGCAGCGCGAGGCGTGGGGATACAACGATATCGATGTGGCGCCGGCATCGATTTTCTCTGTCGCGCGAAACTTCGGTGGCCAGGCTTTGGGCGCATTCGACGGAGAGCGGATGGTTGGCTTCGCGCTTTCGTTCGGTGCGGCGGATGGAGGGCATGCGCATTTCCATTCGCACATGGTCGGCGTGGCTCCAGAGTATCAGAATCGCGGCCTGGGACGGCTGATCAAATTTGCGCAGCGGGAAGACGCATTGAGCCGCGGCATCGATCAGATTGTCTGGACCTTCGATCCGCTTCAGGTTAGAAATGCGTACTTCAACTTTGTGCGCCTGGGTGGCGTGGGCGTACAGTACATTCCCAATCTATATGGCATGACGAGCAGCCCGCTGCACGGCGGCATGCCGACCGATCGTTTGGTCATCGAGTGGAATCTGAACAGCCCGCAGGTAGAGCTTGCGTTGAACGGAAAGCAGCGCGAACGGTCTGCGGATGCGGTCGCAATCGAGATTCCTCCGGCGTCGAGCGATGTGCCGATAGGGGCGCGATTGGCGGGCCAGGCGCGGCTGCGCAGTGAGTTGATTCGCTTGTTGCGCGATGGCTACGTGATAACGGGCTTTGAAGGACATGAAAAGGCAGCAAGCTACATCCTGGAGAAACTCAAAAGTGGGATTTCGGAGAAACTATGAGAATTGAATCCATCACCGCACGAGAATTGAAGATGCGCCTGAAGGCGCCATTCGAGACAAGCTTTGGCGTCACGCAAGATCGCAGAGTGGTGCTGCTCGAAGTTCACACGGATGTCGGCACCGGCTGGTCCGAAGTGACTGCGATGGAGGGTCCGTACTATAACGCGGAAACCATTCACACCGCATGGATCATGAGTCGCGAGTTTCTCTCGGGATTGGTTCTGGATGTAGATGTGGCATCGCCCGAGGAGATTTCTGAGTTGATGGAGAATGTGCGCGGACAAGAGATGGCAAAGGCCGCGATCGAGTGCGCCGCCTGGGATGCATTCGCATGCTCGAAGAATATGAGCCTGAGTCATGTTCTCGGCGGAACGCGCGACGTGATCGCATCCGGAGTTTCGCTCGGGATCCAATCCGATACGGGCAAGCTGCTCGACACGGTTGGGAAAGAGCTGGCCGATGGCTATCAGCGTGTGAAGTTGAAGATCAAGCCGGGCAAGGATGTGGCTGTAGTTGCTGCCGTGCGCAAGAGCTTTCCCGATATCGACCTGACGGTGGATGCAAATTCAGCCTACCGTCTTGAAGATGCGGATCTTCTCAAGGAGCTTGACGATTTCGGCCTCAGCTATATTGAACAGCCGTTGCCCTGGAACGAAATCTATCAGCATTCGCTTTTGCAGCCGCAATTGAAAACGGCAATCTGCCTCGACGAGTGCATTCACGGGGTGCGCGATGCCGAGGCGGCGATCGCTCTCGGCGCATGCAGGGTGATCAACATCAAGCTGGGGCGCGTGGGCGGACACAGCGCGGCTCGCAGGATTCAAGCCTTGTGTCTTAGCAAAGGCATCCCCGTCTGGTGCGGCGGAATGTTGGAGTCGGGTGTGGGACGAGCGCACAACATAGCCATGTCGACGTTGCCGGGCTTTGTGCTTCCAGGCGATGTGTCGGCCAGTCAGCGCTACTGGGTTGAGGACATCATTGAACCGGAAGTCAATGTAACCGCGCAGGGCACGATTGAAGTGCCGACGGCGCCGGGCATCGGCTACCGTATCAAGCTCGATGAAATTGAGAAGCTTACGGTCCGGCGCGAAGAATGGTCGAACCGGGTAACTGTTCCAGTCGGTGCTGCTTAGCAGAATGCGATCCAGGCCAGTGTTGAACGAAGTGCACATCCTTCAGGAAAGTGAGACGAATCCATGAATGCTCGACTTCCCCGTAACTTCGGCCTGTGGGCCGTAGCGATTGCCATGCTCGCCGGCTCCTCCGCATCCACGCGGAGCCAGGTCAATCCTGAACTCGAAAACAAGATCGCCGCCATCATGGCGAGGCCTGAATACGCCCACTCGCGCTTTGGGATGGAGTTCTACTCACTCGATACGCATAAGATCGTCTTTGCGTTGAACGAGCAACAATTCTTTGTACCGGGGTCGACAACCAAGCTGCTTTCCGAAGGCACTGCGATGAAACTGCTTGGCCCCGATTTCCGTTTCAAGACCAAGGTCTATGCCGCGGGCACAGTGGACGCGCAGGGAACGCTCAAGGGCGATCTTGTGCTGGTGGCAAGCGGCGATCCCGATCTCTCCGGCAGGCAACAACCGGACGGGACGCTGGCCTTTAAAGATGAGGATCATTCCTACGCACCGATGGCGGGAGCCGCAGTGGTTCCTGGCAATCCGCTTGCGGCCATTGACGATCTTGCCTCGCAGGTTGCCGCGCATGGGATTCATCGCATCGACGGGAGTGTGCTGGTAGACATTTCCTTGTTCCCCGAGGGAGAACATGAAGGTGGAACCGGCATCGTGATTTCGCCCATCTGCGTCAACGACAATGTGATCGATGTGCTTGCCTCGGGTGGATCCGCAATCGATGCTCCGGCAGCTCTCACGTTTTCACCCGCGACACGCTATGCGCGCTTCACCAACAAAACCAAAACGGTGGCGAAGGGCGGACCGTTCTCACTGGAGTTTGAAGACAAGCCCGCACAGGATGGGACCGAGGACGTGACCGTAACCGGGACCGTACCGCTGGGCGCGGCCAACAGCCTTACGGTGTATCACGCGCCGGCGCCGTCCCTCTACGCGCAGACGGTGCTGAGCGAGGCCCTCGCCGCCCATGGAATTGTTCTGGCCGCGCCGTCTTCCGCATCAACTGCCGACTTCGCCGCGCTGAAGTCGTTCTATACGGAGAAGAACGTGGTTGCCGTTCACACTTCCGCGCCGCTGAGCGAAGAGGTGAAGGTCACGCTGAAGGTGAGCCAGAACCTGCATGCGTCCATGACCGCGCCTTACCTGATCGGGACGTACGGCGCAGATCCGAAGGGCGAAGGGAAGGCCGATCCAGTCACGGCGGGGTTTGCCGCCGAGCGCGCCCTGCTGAAGGACGCCGGCCTGGACGTAGGCTCCGCGGTGCAGTCGGATGGAGCAGGCGCGGCAGCGTTCTTTACCCCGGACTTCATGGTGCGCTATCTGACTTTCCTGTCGCAGCAGAGCTTTGCAACTCAATTCCGTGCCGCGTTGCCGGTGATGGGCAAGGACGGCACGCTGGCGGCAATCCAAAAGGACTCGCCGGCCGCGGGCCATGTCTTCGCTAAGACCGGAACCTACGGTACCGCCGACCTGCTGAATCACGAACTCTTCATCACCGGTAAGGGACTTGCCGGCTACATCGTGACGGCGAAGGGACAGACGCTCGCGTTTGCGGCGTATCTGAACCTGGTTCCCGCTCCGGGCAATTCAGCCGACGCACTGACGCGAGCCGGCAACGTGCTCGGCGAAATCGCCGGAGCGGTGTATGAGTACGCGGATGCGCAGTAATAGGAGCATCGNNGCCGCAGCGGATGAGAGATTCCATCGGCCGGATCTGCGTGTCCGTCACGATCCTCCCCATCGCGCTACTGCTCGTCCTCCGAGCCCCCTGAGTCCCGCAACCGATCATCCGAGATCGTCTCATTGGGTTTCCCCTCGGACGGGTTCGCCGACGCCTCGAACGCTGCGATCGCATCATGCAGTCGGTTGAAGATATGCGCCGGCCCTATCGTTTCGGTCAGACGATGGCGATCGAACTCGGCGCGCAAATCCCACGGCAGCCGAGCAAACCCCAGCTCGACGCCGGCCTCGGTGAGGTTCGTCTTCAGCGCCATCACTACGCGAGCAGCCGAGTAGTCCACATGCGTCATCGCCTCGGCGTCCACCACCACCCAGCGGACCGCGGAAGGCATCGGCTGCACCACGGCGGAAACCTCCTCGAGAAACCGCCCGGCATTGGCATAAAAGAGCGCCGCTCCAAACCGGTATAGAACCAGCCCAGGCTTCGTCACCACGCCCGGCGCAACCGGCACCAGCTTCCAGGTCCCGCTTCCATCCGCGATCAGCACGCCGCTGTGCGGGTGATAGCTATGCTGCACGACGCGCAGCAGCGACACCACCATGGCCAGCACAATGCCCTGCTCCACCCCCACCAGCACCACCACCGCTGTCGTCATCACTGCCAGTGCGAACTCCTGCGGGCTCTGCGACCGGATATCTCGCAGAGCCTTCAAATCGATGAGTCGAAGCGCAACCATGAATACCAGGACGCCCAGCACGCAGGTGGGAAGATACTCGAGCGGCCTGGTGAGAAACAGCAACACCAACGCAACCACAGCGGCAGTTGCGACCTGCGCTAACTGACTTTGCCCGCCGGCATCCTCCATCATCGCCGTCTGCGTGGGGCTTCCGTTCACCACAAATCCTCCGCTCAATGCCGCGGCGGCATTCGCAGCCGAAAGCCCGAAAAGATCGATATTCTCATTGACCTCCTGATTATGCTTGGCCGCATAAATGCGCGAGGTCGCCGCACTCTGGGTGAGAATCATCACGGCGCACGAGGCCGACACCGTGATCAGTCGCTGTGCCTCCTGCCAGCTCATCGCGCGCAGGCTGAGCAGGCCCATCCATCCCAGGTGCGGCAAACCCCCGGAAACCGGACCAATCGTCGCAATCCCATGACCCGCAAAATCCAACACGGCGCTCGCCGCAATCGTCGCTACCACGGCGACCAGCGCGCCCGGTAGTTTCGGAGCGAACCGCCGCAACACCAGCGCAAACCCCAGCACCGAAACGGACAACGCCACAGTCGGCAAATGCGCTTGCGGCAGTCCGCGAATCACTTCCCATAGCTGCACGACCGGCCGCCGTGAATCTACCGGCACTCCCACCATCTCGCTCAACACCGAGATTCCCACCTGAAAACCCACTCCGGCAAGAAAGCCGACCAGCACTGTCCGGGAAAGAAAATCCGCAATGAACCCCAGGCGGAGCAGCCGCGCCAACAGCAAAATCACCGCGGTGAGCAGCGCCACGATCCCCGCCAGAGCCACATACTGCGTCCCCGCCGGCGTGGCCATGCCAGACACTCCTCCCGCAAAGATCGCAGCCGTCGCAGAGTCCGCCGCCACCACCAGATATCGCGACGAGCCGAAAGCCGCAAACGCCGCCAGCGGCAGCATGAGTGAATAAAGCCCGGTTACCACGGGCATTCCGGCAATCTTGCTATATCCCAGCACCTGCGGAATGTCCATCGCCGCCAGCACGACTCCGGCCAGCATGTCTCGCACAGCGCCTGCGCGCTTGAACGGTCGTAAGCCTCGAAACAGATTCACAGTTTCAGAACTCCTCTTCAACCATCGATACAGACTCACAACCAGTTCTATCAGGACCAAATCCGTCGTCCGTTCCCTATACGCGAAGTTTTGAGTCCTGCTGCAAGAGACTGATTGTAATGAAAACCGCGGGGATCAAGAAGACCAACGAGCCGACAACCCACATAATGACCGCACCTACGACCTGGTCAGTCATGGGAGCAATATGAAAAGGGTTCGGCTTTGTCAGGTAGTAGCTGTAGACCGGGCGGTCGCAAAATGCCAGGAAGGCAGAGAGTGCGGTGTTGACGATGTCTGCGCCAACCAGGTACGGGAGCATGAACCAGCCTGGGTAGCGCGCGCTCGTGGGCCAGGGGCGAATGACCGGCCACCAGAAGAGGATCGACGAGCTGAGAAAGCAGATGTGTTCGAAGTCGTGCCAGCGTTCGTGCTCCAGTGCAAAGTCATAGGCGGAGGGTACGTGCCAGCCCAGGAAGATCAAATTCATCGCGAGCCACGCAACCAGCGGCCTGGTGAGGAAACGGCCCAATGTGCGCAGCGCCTTCAGTCGAAACAGAGGGCCCAGCAGGCGGACGGTGACTATGCGGGGAAGGCCGCGCAGCAGCGGGACCTGCGGATCACCGAGAAGCAGGAGCGGGGGAACGAACGACATGAGGAGCAGATGCTCCACCATGTGGGCGCTGAGGAGCGCATCGGCAAAGCCGTCCATCGGCGAGCCGATGGCGAGCCAGAGAATGGCGAGGCCGAAAAGGAATGCCGCCAACCGGCCCGCGGGGAACTGTGCAGGCCGGGTTTTGCGGATGACAAACCATCCGCGGATGTAGACAATGGCGCTGAGAATCACCATGGTCGTGAGGAAGACCGGTGGCGACCACTCTTCGAAGATGGCATTGCATTCGGGAGGCATTGGGGTAGGGTAAACGCGCCGCTAAGGGGCGCCAGGAGTTGGCTGCCTGGCTGGCGCTGACGATGGAGATTGCTCGTTGGTCAGAACCATCTTCCGCGAGGCATCGATGGCAGGAGTTAGATTGCCACCGCGCAGTGTGAGCAGAAAATGCACCAGGGCGGTGGTCTCCGCGGGATTAAGAGCGTTGCCGTAGGCCGGCATGTTTCCGCCGCCCTGCAGGACCTGGCGAATAATCTGGTCTTCGGTCATGCGCGAAGCGACGGAATCGAG
>PLPU01000409.1:0-2897 GCA_003159975.1 Acidobacteriaceae bacterium | reverse complement strand
GTTGAACCATTCGCGGTCGTTGTGCCTTTCGAGGGCCTTGAGAAACTTCAGCGCTTCAGGGCGCAGATAAGGGATCGCAGGCGCGGACGTAGATTTCACTTTGATAGCCATAGCAAATGAAGTGTAACGCGGGAGGCGGTGAGAAATGGTGGTACAGTTGTGGCCATGAAGCTCCAGGTCATTAGTTTGCTGGCCATGATTTTCAGTCTCCCAATCCAGAAACCAGCCCCAACACGAGTCGCGACATTAGGCAATTCGGCAATCCATGCCCAACAGGACGAATCGGAAAAGCCACCATCGTCCAACGTTGACTGGGAAATCCAGAACTGGCTCAACGACGGTCCTGGAGAAGTAGAGCGCCTCGTTGGCCTGGGAGTGGACCAGGAAACCGCAAAGAGATTTGTCGGTTCCTTCCCGGAAGACGATCTGCACGCCCAATGGAAATCTGTCCATACCCAATCAAGAGAATCTTCGGCAGCGATGTTTCTGCCCTGTGATGGTCTTGAAGGCGCGAGTCTATATGCCTTGAAGAAAGGAAACGACGGTTGGCATGTAACCGACAGGATAAGCTTCGATTGTCACTATGACGACAGCGTCTCAATGGAGATCGCCGTCATTCACGATCCAAACCGTGATGAAGTACTAATTCACCACTCTTGCCACGAACACGGAACTGGTTTCGTCCAGCAGAACTACAACGTGTTTTCTCTCACGCAGGGAAAGCTCAAACTTGGACTCGACACAGTAGAGGTACTGGATGACCACCAACCTCCCGAGAGAATTCATGACATCGCGCGGCGAAGTACCTTCACCATCATCCCAATCATTCATTCCCGCTCTCGCGCAATAGAGGAGACGAGGAGCAGCACTCTAAACGGCCAGTTGACGGTTCAAAGAAGAGTCTTCCGCTGGGACCCAGCAAAAGGACGCTATTCGCCATCGCCGTTCAGTGAAGTTGTCGGACCTTGAAAGAAGAAATTCCACGCGCTCCCCAAAGCAAAGGGGCGTATCAGTCGATTCAGCCTGGATGCATATGCCGATATTTGAGCCCCTGCAGCTGACAATCTGCCTTTACCGGATCACCTTAAGTGCCCAGCGGAAGAGCCCGCCGAAATCGCCGGAGAGGGCCGCGTCTTTGGCTACGACCTGCTCGATTGCCTTCTTTGGTATCGATCGTTGAGAGCCAGATTCGGATCGCCGCTACGCAGCGCGGGCCAGCCAGCTCTTCATGGTGTTCGCGTCCACCAGGCCTGCCTGCTGGAACTGGAGACGACCACCGGTGAATACAGCAAAGTTCGGAATGCCCTGGACGTCATACCGGGCGGCTAGTTCGGGGAACCGCTCGGTATCCACCTTGAGCACAACCGCGCGGCCAGCCAGTTCGCGCGCCACCTGCGCAACATGGGGCGCAGCCATCCGGCAAGGACCGCACCAAGCGGCCCAGAAGTCCACCAGCACGGGGACCTTGCTGTCACGGGTAATCTCGTCGAACTCCGCGGTGCTCACGGCAATCGGCTCTGCCACTGCCGCCAAAGTTGCTTTGCAAGCTCCGCACCTGCCTGCGTCGGACAGATGCTTTCCCGGAACTCGATTTGGTTTGCCGCAGGACGGACAATTTCGGACGATGGCCATTCCACACCTCGTACCAATGAGATGCCGCATGTCCAAGATCGACGCTAGCGGATCACCTTCAGCGCCCCGCGGAAAAGACCGTCGAAAGCGCACGCCGACTACAACAGGGCCTTCGAATCAGTGAACAGAATCAGCCCCCTGCGCCGCAGCCAGGCGCGCCATCTTCTCACGATGCTTCTTGATGTAGTGCGCCGCGACATCCGGATAGAACTCGCGAATCGCCGAGAACGCCACGTCACGCATGACCGAATAGCTGAACTTGGTCGCCAACGCGCTGAAGCTGTCGGCGCTCGACGGGTAGTAATAGCGAGAAAACACCTGCGTCAGCACCTTTGCTCCGAGGCCGGCAATGTTGGGCGTCTGGCGACCGCCATAGGTACGCGCCACTGCTTGCCTGCTGATCACGTAGAGAGCCCGGAAGGGGATGCTGTGTCCCGAGCCAAGGGCATAGTAGCGCGTATCTTCGTGCAGAAGACTGGATAACAGCCACGCCGAGAGGTACGTGTTATCCGTCTTGTCGAGGAACCCTCGCCATGAGTAAGCGTAAAATCCGTCAGCCCCCTTACCAAGTGCCGGGTGCGCGTCCGTGGCTTCCGCGGTCAGGGAAGTAATACCCAGAAAGAGGAAGCTGGAATAGTCAGTTGCCTGGTTGGTGGCAACAGAAAAGTTGTACTTCCAGCCGGGGGGCGGAGGCTTGGCGCCGCCTGCCACCGTGCGGAAGTTCGGCATGAACCCAAGAATGCGCTTTGGTTCCTGCCGATCGAGAGGAATAGGATTCCCGTTGGCATCGACAGGCGCGTTGGGGTTCGTTGCCGGATCCTGGCTGGCCTGAGTCGAACTCGCTGCGGACGGCGTGGCCTGTCCAAAGCCTGTGCCGCCATCCGATTCCGGCGGCCAACTTGAATCGGTCGAGGAAGAAAAACCGCCGGATCCAGATACCAATTTGCTTTCGCCGGGAAGGCCGGTCGCCGGTGAAGACACACCGGGAACCTGCGACGGCTGTGCGCCGATGCTGGTGGAGATGCCGAGAAAGACAAGAGCTAAGACTAAACGCAAATAAACCACCCTCATCGCGCAACTGAGCTTTCACTCAAGGAATTGAGGGTCAGCGGCTTCTATCAATTAGACCGGCCAAATCGGTTCGCGACTACCTCGCGCGCCGCAGAAATCGATTTTCGGGCATAAATTCACAAACTCCGGAGATGTTGCATCCCGGCAATGGGTCTTCTAATAGTTTAACGAATCACCTTCAACGCCCCGCGGAA
>PLPU01000422.1:0-2917 GCA_003159975.1 Acidobacteriaceae bacterium | reverse complement strand
CCGTTGGTGATGTCGACCGATCCGCCGCCGAAGTTGACGGCGTAGAGGCCGCGCTTGACGGAGCGGAGAATGTCTTCAGGGTCGTCGTCGCCGGCGAGCATGTAGGTGTTGGTCATGCGGGGCATGGGGATGGACTGATAGCTTTCGCGGCGGCCGGAGCCGGTGTTGGCCGCGCCGGTGAGTCGCGCCGAGAGCTTGTCGGTGAGGTAGCCGCGCAGGATGCCGTTTTCGATGAGCGTGGTTTCCTGGGTGGCGGAGCCCTCGTCGTCGACGTTGAGCGAGCCGCGCCTTCCTGCCATCGTCCCGTTGTCGACTACCGTGACTTTGGAACTGGCTACGGATTGGCCGATGAGGCCGGCGAAGGCGGAGGTGCCTTTGCGGTTGAAGTCGGCTTCGAGGCCGTGCCCTACCGCTTCATGAAGCAGGATGCCGGGCCAGCCGGGGCCGAGGACGACTTGCATCTCGCCGGCGGGGGCGGCGACTGCGCCAAGCTGGAGGATGGCGCCACGGGCGGCTTCGCTTGCAAGGTGCTCGGGGCTTTTGGAACCGGTGAACTGGTCGAGGCCGGAGCGGCCGCCGGCGCCGGCAGAGCCCTTGGTTGTGAGCGCTCCCTCTTTGGCGATGACGAAGACGTTGAGACGACTGAGGGGTTGGGTGTCGGAGGCGAAGGCACCATCGGATGCGGCGATGAGGATACGGCGGAGTTCCTCAGAGTAACCGGCGCGGACCTGGACGATGCGGTTGTCAAAGGCGCGGGCGGCGCGGTCGGCTCTCAGGATTAGTTCGAGACGGGTGGCCAGGTCGAGATCGAATCCGCCCAGGGGAACGGGGTAGAGGTCGGCGACGGGGGCTTCGACGAATCCCTGAACGGTTTGTTTGGCGGGGCCGGAGGCGATGAGGGCGGCGGTGCGGGCGGCGTGGAGCAGGCGCTCGGGGCTGAGATTGTCAGTGTAGGCATAGCCGGTGCGTTCACCGGAGAGGACGCGGATGCCGCAGCCGGCGCTGGTGCCCTGGGAGGCGGATTTGACGATTTGCTCATCGACTCCGAGGGAGGTGGCGGTGACGGACTCGAAGTAGAGGTCAGCGTAGTCTCCGCCGGCGCTGAGGGCTTCACCAAGGCAGCGCTCCAAAAGGCGCTCGGTGATGGCGAATTTTTCGAAGAAATAACGCTTGTGGCTCGGACTCTGGCTCGCGCTGGGGGAAACGGCGGGGTTGGTCATCGTTGATTCTAGTTTACGCCGAGCGGGGGTGGAGCAGGGGCTGGGGCCGGTGCGGACGTGGACGTCCGCGGTACAGCCGGTCTGCCACCCCACGGACGAAGGCCTGTCCGCGGGAACCCGGTCTGGAGACCGGCGGTACCCTCATGCTGCCTGCCGGTGCTTCTTTTGATGCGGGGTGATGGGCGGTCAGTCTACCGTTTTTTGCATGAGCGTGTTACATTCAGGCCATGAAAAAGTTTTTTGCAGCTTCATTGCTTTTGATGGTGTTTGCTACCCCGGCGTTCGCCAAGAAGCACCATCACCACCACCCTGGCGGCGCTCACCATCACGCGACACAGCATAAAGCTGTCAAGCATCACGCGTAAGGCGCGAATTGGCCTGAGGCAGTACGAATGCCCAGGCCGAGCCGCCTGGCGCGATTAATTCAATGTCTGGCGACAGGCCCTATTCACGCAGCCTGGTTAGGTTTGTTCCATGCAAGATCTGGTTGACCTTCGTTATCCGATTGGCCGCTTCAGCGCTCCCGTGGCCAGTTCGCCTGACAGTCGCTCCGTACATATTCAAACTCTGCGGCAGTTGCCCGCGAGACTGCGCGCGGCTGTGGACGGGCTGAGCGACGCGGAGGTCGATACGCCTTATCGCGAGGGCGGTTGGACGGTGCGGCAGGTGGTTCATCACGTCTTCGACAGCCACGCCAATTGCTACATACGGTTCAAGCTGGCTCTGACCGAGGACTGGCCCACCATTAAACCTTATGACGAGAGTGCGTGGGCGGAGCTGACCGACAGCGGGCTGCCTGTGGATGGATCGCTCACGTTGATCGATGGGTTGCATGCGCGCTGGGTGGCGCTGCTGGAAGCGATGACGGAAGACGATTTCGAAAAGGGCTTTATTCACCCGCAACAGGGGCGGCAGAAGCTGGCGACGACGCTGGCGCTCTACGACTGGCACTCGCGCCACCACACGGCGCACATTACCGGGTTGCGCGCACGGCAGGGCTGGTAAAGGAGTGGCTGCCCCGGAAACTGCTACTCCGGAACGCCTGGCTCAAATCATTGAAGAGTATCTTGCGGAACATCCGGCGGCGGCGCTGCTGGAGGATGGGCGCGTTCTGTTTGATATGCGCACGGCGCGGTATGCGGTGAGCGAGCAGCATGGGCGCTGCATTCTGCAACTGTGGAGCGAGGAGCGCAACCTGATGCGCACGGTTGTGGAGGCGCAGGAGCGCGCGCAGTGCCTGCGGTTGACGACGCGGCGGATGGGGGTGGCCAAGCCGCAGGCGTTGGAGCTGGTACCAACCAGTGATCGCCGAACACCGACCGCGCGAGAGGCGACGCGGCGGAGTTATCAGCGGCTGCTGGAGCGGGCGCTGACGCGGAGCTTTATTGGCGCCAAGGTGGATGGGATGCGGTCGGCGATGGACCTGGAGCATAGCTTTGGGCCGGCNNNGTGCTGACTCTGGGGATTCTGTGGCTGGATCATTGCCGGCAACACGGCGACGTGCGCAGGCATTTTGGCGGGCTGAAGGTGGTTGTTCCGGCTGGGGCGTGGCGGACAACGGCGGAGCGAATGGCGTGGCTGAATCATGCGGCTGCGGATTTTGAGCTTTACACGCTGGACGAACGCAGCGAAGAACTGGTTCGGGTGGACTTTCGGGATACGGGCAATCTGGAATCGCGGCTGGTGCATGCGTTTTC
>PLPU01000355.1:0-12406 GCA_003159975.1 Acidobacteriaceae bacterium | reverse complement strand
AAGATCCCCACCGCCGCCAGCACCAGCGCGATCCCCGCAAATATCGTCAGCAGCACCGTGCGGAATCGCGGCTCTGACATCGACCGCGACACATTCTCTTCCATCGTCCGCACTCCGGTGATCGGCTGCGACGGATCGATCCCGTGCACCAGCGTCCGTATCGCGTTCGCCTGCGCCTTCGGATCGCCCGTCGTCCTTACCACCATCGACATCGCTCCTACCGGAAGCACCGCGTCCGCCTGATGAAACGGCACATAATACTCATCTGTAGTGTCGTTCGCCAGCGCTTGCTTCACGTTGCCCACCACCCCCACAATCCGCATCCACGGAACCTCGTCCTCGGGAATCGCACCCACTTGTATGAACTTCCCCAACGGAGATTCATTCGGGAAATAAGTGTGCACAAAGCTTGCATTGACCACCACCACCGTCGGCGCTCCAACCCGGTCGCCGTCTTCAATCCAACGCCCGGCAAGCAGCGGCATGCCCAGCGCATTCATGTATCCCGCACTCACCACGCGGTACCCCGAAATGGTGTATTCCGCTGAAGACTTCGGCGGCCGCCCCTTGATGTTGAAGTGATACGCCGACCCTGTCCCCGTCACCGGCAGTACCGAAATACCTCCAACCGCCTTGACGCCGGGCAGTGCCGCAACCTGCTCAAAAAGCCGGTCAAAGAAATTCAGTCGAACATTCGCATCCCGATAAGCCGCGGGTGATCTCACAAAATCCGCCACCAGCAGGTGATCGGTCTGAAACCCCGGCGAGATACTCGACAATCGCTCAAAGCTCTTGAACAGCAACCCCGCTCCCACCAGCAGCAGCATCGCCAGCGCAATCTCTGAAACCACCAGAGCAGCCCTCGTCCGCAACACTCCCGCCGAAGACCCTCCGCGATTGGTCTCGCTCAACGCCTCGCGCAGGTCCACCCGCCACGCATGACGTGCCGGAGCCAGCCCAAACACGATCCCCGCCAGCAGCGCAGCCAACGCCGTAAAACCCAGCACCGATCCATCCACGTTCACGCCGCTGCTCCGCGGCAGAGTCGTTCCCGCCAGCCTCACCAGAAGCGGCATCGTGCCCCACGCCAGCATCAGCCCCACCACTCCGCCCGCAACCGCCACCAGCAGGCTCTCCGCCATAAGCTGCCTGATAATGTCTGCCCGCCGCGCTCCCAGCGCGGTCCTCACCGCCATCTCGCGCCGCCGCCCCGCAGCTCTCACCAGCATCAGATTCGCGACGTTCGCGCACGCAATCAGCAGCACCACGCCCACCGCTGAAATCAGCACCAGCAGCGCCGGCCTGACGTTCGCCACCATCTGTTCCTGCACCGGATCAACCAGCGAAGAGACATTGGCGTCGAAGATTGGATACTGCTTCTTCAGCCGATCGGCAATCACCGCAATCTCTGACCGCGCCTGCTCCACCGTCACTCCAGCCTTCAGCCGCGCAATCGGTTGAATCCCCGGATGCCAGTTGCGATCGTCCGGCAGCGTCCGCGCCCACGGCTCCAGCGGCAACATCACGTCCGCACTCTGCTCAAGAATCTTGAACCCCGCCGGCATCACCCCAATAATCGAATAGCTCTTGTTGTCCAGCATGATCGTCTGACCAATCACCGCCTGCGACGACGAATACCTTCGCTGCCATAGGCTATGGCTGATCACCGCCACCGCCGGCCCTCCCGCTGAATCCTCCTGGGCCGTAAACCCGCGCCCCAGCTCCGGCTTCACACCAAGCATGTCAAACAGGTTGGCGGTCACGTGCTGCGACGGAATCCGCTCGGCCTCCGCCGTGCCCGTCATGGTCATCAGCGCGTTGCGCACCGCTCCCACGGCCTCAAACGAGTGGCTCTGGTCCCGCCAGTCCCGAAAATTCAGATACGACACCGTCAGCCTGGGAAACTGCGGCCAATGCTCCGCCAACAGCACCAGCCTCTGCGGGTCGCGATACGGCAGCGGACGCAGCAGCACCGCATTCACAATGCTGAACATCGCGCTGTTCGCGCCGATCCCCAACGCCAGCGTGAGCACGGCGACGCACGCGAATCCCTTATCGTTTTTAAGCCTCCGCAACGCGTACCGAAAATTCCGCGCGACCTCGCCCATCCCTTGTCTCCTGTTTTGAGTCACCCTAACCGAATCCCCTTCATCGCGCAAATATTCAATCCGATAAAGGCCGGCCCCGCTGCGAAGTTACTTCCGCTGGGTGCTGGGTGCCCCCGGTCCCTCGCCTTTGGGGACCGGGGAGGATGAATGAAGCTTCGTGCTCCAGCCTTCCGCGCCGAAAGTTAAGGCTTTGGTGTCGGCGGCGATGCGGGCAGGGGCGCTGGCGCGAGGTTGCGAAAGTTCATCAGCGTATTGAAAAGCATGCGGTACTCGCCCATGTTCTGCCAGCGCCAGGCTGGATTGGTGGCAAACAGGACGACTTCGCCTTTGCCTTCCGGCGTGACCACAATGGCAGCCCTGCCCTTGATATCGTCCGCGCCGTTGAACAGGCCGCTGAGCACGGACTTTTCACCACCCGGGAACCGCATCAGCACATTCTTTTTATCCATCTCCTCCGAAAGCCTGAACAGCGGCCCGTTGGCGTAGCGGACAGGCACGGTCTTTGCCGAGTAGCCGTAGAAGATGGGATTTTCGGGACGCAGGATGTCCGCTTCAACAATGGGGCCTGGAGCGTAAAATTTCGCACCGGTATTGCTGGTATCGATCGTGGGTGTCAGGCCAAACTCCGGAGGAAACGCGCTGGATGTGCCCAGTGTGACCAACAGACCGCCGTCCTCAGTGAACTTCTCGAGCTCGACGACACCCGCGGCGCCCATCCCACCGGAGATATCGTCGGATGAGCCATAGTCTCCGAGAAACTTGAACTTGTCTGTCTTCTTGTAGGCGAGCGGCTTGTCTTCTTTGGGAATATCGACGACCAGCGCCTTCGCGGACCGCACCTGGTTTGGAATCAAAATCAGGTCGTAGTCTTTGGCAAGGTTTCCCTGGAGCACGCGCTCCTTGAAGATCAGATCGTAAGGAATCTTGTACTGGTCAAACGTGTAGCGCACCCAACCCACATCCTGCGTGCCGCCCCAGGTACTGAACATCGCAATGCGCGGCAGAGTCGCTTCATGCTCGGCCACTTTAGGAGCGGCAACCAGGTCGACGACATCCAGGCCGAGGCTTGCGGCCAGGGGCTTCAGGGTTGAGCCGGCGTTTGCCGGGACGAGGAACGTGCCTGCGGAGAACGTTGCGCCTTCCGCGGTGAACTGCTTCTCTGCAATTTGCACTGGGAAGTTTTTCAGGCCATAACGCAGCGTAACCATGTTGGGAGAGCCATGATCCGCGACAGCATAAACAGCGGGAGCGGAAGCGCCCTTGAGCGTTCCCACTGGCGTGTACTGGTCGACCGCGTCAACAGCGACAGCCTGCACGGCGATATCCTTTGTGGGCTTGATGACTGTGTTGGTCATCAGGCTCATGGTCCACGCGCTGTCGTCGTAGGTGGTGAGATCGGGATCGGGGTCAACCTGTTTGCCGAGCAGCGTTTTGGCCAGCGGGCCATAGGGTTGATTGGTTTTCACAATGAGCGATCCGGCGGGATAATCGCCGTCGCTGAGTTTGACCGCGGCGTTGGTGCGGCCCACTTCAATCCCCTGCATGCGCAAAATGTGAATGACAAATGCGACGCGTGTGGGATCTTCCTGATCCGCGGGCAGGATAAAGCCGTAGGGCTCTTCTTTCGTTCCCGCCCTGACCGCGTTGCGGCTCTTGTCGTAGAAGTTCTCAAGCAGTACCTGGGGAAAGGCGGAAGCGAACTCGAGCGATGTAAGCACGCCGGTTTCAGCGTAGTTGGTGTTGTTGCGCATGGACCACAGAACGTGCAGATACGGCGGGTCGGGGCGATACCACTGGCGCTTGGTCATGTCTCCGAATGCNNGCGCCGGCATTGCCAAAAATCTCGTAGAAGCGCATCAGGCCATTGTGATTGGTGGCCATGATGGCCACGTAGCCAGGCGACCACGCGTCCACGTAGCCGTGCGTCCACACTCCAGGCATCCCGTAGCTGGTCAGCCGGCTCATGTCCCAGTTGGAAAGCATGGGCAGCTCGCCATACACAATCGGATCCCAAAGCGGATTCTGCGGCGCCTGGCCGCTATAGATGTAGAGGAACGGCACCGATTCATGCAGGTCGTGCATGATGGGCGGATGCCACTCGAGATACCACTTCAAAAAATTCTGGTTCGCCATGCCGGCGTAATTGATGTCGCGGTTGTCGTCGTGCTTGGTGTACTTGCCCCAGTAGGGCACGCCGGTCATCTTTTCGTAGTCGGTAATGTCGACGTTATGGGCGTAGTACCAGTCGATGGAGCGATCCCGTCCATCGGGATCGGCCACCGGCATGATGGCGACAATGACGTTCGAGCGAATCTTCTGAATGAGCGGCGAGTCTTCAGTCGCCAGGCGATAAGCCAGCTCCATCAGCATCTCCGGTGGCCCCAGTTCGGCGCTGTGGAGTCCTCCGGAAAGCGTGTAAATCGGCTTGGTTTTTGCAATCAGGTCGTGGGCTTCCGCATCGGTTAGGCCGCGCGGGTCCGCAATCCGCGCAAGATTCCTGCGATTCTCTTCAAGGTGAGAGATGGAGTCCTCTGAACCAACGAAAACGATGACCGAGTCTCGGCCTTCCTCGGTCTTCCCGATACGCAGCACCTTGACGCGTGGGGAATGGGCGGCGAGCGTGTCGTAATAGCGCAGCACGTCGGCGTAGTAAGTGAGCTCCTTGGGAGCCCCAATGTGATGGCCAAGCACGTCCTTGGGAGAAGGCACACCGGAGCTCGCGGGAAGATGGTCAACCAGGGGGCTCAGAAACTCCGGCTTGGTGGTCCATTCCTTGACCCGCGCCGCGTAATCGGGGTCCATGGCCTGGGCTGGGGCCGGGGTTTGGGCCGGGGACGCAACGGAAAAGGCAACGAAGGCAGCAAACAGAACCACACTTGGGCAGCTGGGCATTGGCTCGGTCTCCAATTCAGAAAAATACTCGACCCATAGTAGCGCACCGGAGTATGAGCACAAGAAGTGATCGATCTGCGAAACTGATCGCGGGGACTAACGATGGAAATCAAATCCAACGATGTACTCCTGGTCATCGACGTGCAGAATGACTTCTGCCCTGGCGGGTCATTGGCGGTTGCGGACGGCGATGCCGTCCTCGCGCCGATTCATCGGATCGCACCGCGTTTTGCTCACATCGTGCTTACGCAGGACTGGCACACGGCTAATCACGCCTCTTTCGCCTCTGCCCATCCCGGCAAACATCCCTTCAAACAAATCGAGCTGGCCTACGGCCCGCAAACTCTCTGGCCCGACCATTGCGTCCAGGGAACCAGGGGCGCCGAATTCCATCCAAAGCTCAATCTGCCTCAAGCCGAGCTGATCCTCCGCAAAGGCTTCCGTCCGCGGATCGATTCCTACTCGGCTTTTTTTGAAAACGACCACGTCACGCCCACCGGCCTTGCCGGCTATCTCGATGATCGCGGACTGACCCGCGTCTTCCTCGCCGGCCTCGCCTATGACTATTGCGTCGGCTACTCGGCCCTCGACGCACGCCGTCTCGGCCTCGAAGCCGTCATTCTCCGCGACGCGTGCCGCGCCATCAACCTCAACGGCTCAGTTGAAAAGATCGAAGCCCAATTCTCTGAGGCAGGCGTGCGGTTGGTAGACACAGCAACCTTGGAGCAGAAAATGCACGATGATCAGCGACTACTAGACGCCGCGGCACAGGCAAGCGCCGAGGAAGGGATTCGCCAGGGAATAGAGGACGAGGAAAACGGAAGAATTCGTCCTATCAGAGAATTCTTCGACGAGTTTGAGGCGGCTCATCGGCATCTTAGGGTCGCACATACCGACAAGAGGCCAGACCGGTAGAATCACCTCAGGCTCCGCGGTTTCCCTCCGCACCCGCATCTATGTCCCGCAACTTCTACATTCTGGCCGCCACGCTCGGGCTCTTTGCTCTGCTCTCCGCGGCCATGTCGCTTGTGCCTTCGAGCTTCCAGCCCGGTCTTCCCGCTAACGCGTCTCTATGGCGAACAGTCACCCTTTTTCTCGCGCTCCTTGGACTGATCGCGGCTCTGATCGGCGTGATGAGCCACCTCTTCGAGCAGGTTGACCGGCGCAGCGAGCAGGCCCGCCTCGCCGCCCGCAACAAGCGCCGCGGCGGCCAAAAATCCTGAATCTTAATAACAATCTAAAATAGAAGCGGGGATTCTTCCCGCCAGGATCGAGCAGACGCCGATGTATGAAGTCACCGTGGAAGCCGGGTTCAGCTCCGGCCATTATCTTCGCAATTACAAGGGCAAGTGCGAAAACCCGCACGGGCATAACTACAAGGTGCGCGTGACCCTGGCCGGGCCTGCGCTCGACGAAGCGGGCCTGCTGCTCGACTTCAAGCTCCTCAAGCACGTTCTGCGCCCCGTCATTGAGCGCATCGACCACCAGATGCTCAATGACCTGGAGCCTTTCACCGTGCTCAACCCCTCGGCTGAAAACATCGCTAAATACTTCTACGACCAGACCAACGAGCAGCTCGCCGCAATGACCGCGGGCCGCGTGCGCGTCAAGGATTGCACCATCTGGGAAACCGATACCACCACGGCTACTTACTACGAGTAGCCGCCAGCTTGCTGAAAAACTTGGGTTTCGACAGGTTTTGTAACAGGGCCTGACTTCAGTCGGGCCGCAAGTTGCTTAAAATGAGAAAGAAGGGGCTTTAGCCCCTGACGGCCTGATTACGAGTAGCCGCCTCAGTTCATCTGGTTGGATTTCGACTTGAGATACTTATCGAAGGGAATTTCGAAATAAAAGAGCTCGTTGCCGTCCGCGTCGCGCAGCTCGTGCAGATGCAGCTTGGCGCCCATGAGCGGATGATCGAGTTGCGACACGTCGTAAAACAGAAAACCGGCGCGCGTTGTGTGCGGCTCGACCACCAGGGCCTGGTACTCGAAGGTGTTGAAGTCGTCCTCGATCTCCTTATCGCTGGCCTTCGGCTTCAGCTTGATGGAGGGAATCGGCCCGGGCATGGGAATCTTTCCGCCCTGGCGTTCTTTCTTGGTCATCAGCCGCTCCACGTCCTCCGGCTCGGCAGCCTGAATCTTGTCTCCCGCGGCGGTCATGAAGAGAATCCGCGCATCCCGCAGGCTGATGGGCCGGTTGCCGTTGTTGGTCACAATCAACCGCACCGGCATCACGCCGTGGCTGAGATAGTCCACGTGGAAGATCGACTCCTTTTCCCTGGTGTCATAGGGCTCGGCGGCGATCGCCACCTTCTCGTCGTCGTGCACCTCAACCGCGGCAAAGCTGGTGGCCGGCTGCACGGGAGGCGGAGTGTGGTCGCTGGCCACGGCCGGCAGCGCCAGCCAGAGCAGGGAGAGCGGAATTACCCGCGAAGTCCTCATCGTGCTCGACTGTATCATTTGAGGGTTAGACCGGGGTTGGGGAAATCCGTTACGCATGACCTTGTTTTTTTACAATTTGGCGCTGCTGGCGGCCTTGGTGGTCGGGTCGCCCTGGTGGCTCTGGCGGATGGCGACCACGAAAAAGTACCGCGAAGGCCTGCTTGAACGTTTGGGCACGGTCCGGGTTCGTTTGGACTCGAGCAAGCCGATTGTCTGGCTCCACGCCGTCTCAGTCGGCGAAGTGCTGGCCGTCAGCCGCCTGGTTGCGGAACTCGACCGGGCACTGCCTGGTTATCGAATCGTAGTTTCCACCACAACCCGCACTGGGCAAAGTCTGGCGCGTGCGCGATTCGGTCCCAACCGTGTCTTCTATTGCCCGCTTGACCTGCCCTGGGCCGTGCGCGCGTACCTGAACGCGCTGAAACCCTGTCTCTTCGTCCTGGCCGAAACCGAATTCTGGCCCAACCTCCTCAATGGCTGCTTCCGCCGCGGGATCCCCGTCGCAGTGGTTAACGCCCGCATCTCCGACCGCTCGTGGCCGCGCTACCGCCGGCTGCGCAGGTTCTGGCGGCCGCTTCTCAGCCAGCTCAGCGACGTGCTGGCCCAGAGCGAGTTGGATGCGGAGAGGCTGAAGGCGATCGGCTGTCTGCCGGAGCGCGTTACGGTGGCCGGAAATCTGAAATTCGATGTGCGCGGCGGAGACGGGACGGGCGCAACCGATCTGCTTAAGACCCAGGCAGAGGGCCTTCGTCTTGTGGTCGCCGGTAGCACGCTGGACGGTGAGGAAGAAGCACTGCTCCAGGCGTGGCCCACGGTCCTCGCAGTTGAGCCGGACCTTTTGCTGGTGATTGCACCGCGGCACCCAGAACGTTTTAACGATGTCGCCGCACTGCTTGAGAAGTCCCGCGCCGCATGGGTCAGGCGCTCAAGTTGGCCATCTCATTGGGCTGGCGCGCCTCGCCTCCTCGCGCCCGGCCAGATCGTCCTTCTCGACACCATTGGCGAACTGGCCTCGGTCTATTCGCTTGCCGCCGCGGCCTTTGTTGGCGGCAGCCTCATTCCCGCCGGCGGACACAATCCGCTGGAGCCGGCGCAGTTCGGCGTGCCCATCGTCATGGGCCCCCACTACACAAACTTCCGCGCCATCGTCGACGATCTTCTGACGCACGACGCCATCCGCATCGCCGCCAAAGAAGACCTTGCCGCAGCGTTGATCGAATTGCTGCGCGACCGAACCACCGCAGAAGCAATGGGGGCTCGTGGAAAGCAGGTCTTCGGCCAACAGGCAGGAGCAACCGCGCGGTGTGTTGAGGCGCTGCATAATCTGCTCGGCCAACGAGATCGCACTTCATGAAGCGACACTGGCTTGCCCCACTCACGCCACTCTACGCAGCCGGTCAAGCCCTGCTCAATCTCCTCCTGGGCACAAGCTTGGAGCCGGTCGAACGCCTCCGCTGGCCCGTCATCAGCATTGGCAACCTCTCCACCGGCGGCGCGGGCAAAACGCCTCTCACCATCGCGCTAGCCAAAGCGCTGAGCGCACGCGGTATCCAAATCGACGTCCTCTCCCGCGGCTACGGCCGCCAAAACAGTTTCCCCACCCGCGTCCTCCCTGAGGGCAGCGCCGACGACTACGGCGATGAACCCCTGCTAATCGCCCGCGAAACCGGCGTCCCTGTNNCAGCATCGCCGCCTTCATCGCGACGTCGATATTCTGCTGATCAATCGCGAGGACTGGGGCGACAGCCTGCTTCCGGCGGGCAATCTGCGCGAGCCACGAAGAGCCGCCCGCCGCGCCACAGTCATCGCCCTCCCCGCCGACGATCCCGCACTCGCGGACGAGTTGCGATCCTGGGGCTGGCAAGGCCCCATCTGGCGTCTGAAACGCACTATGGAAGTCCCAGACGCGACCGGTCCCGTAGTCGCCTTCTGCGGCATCGCCCGCCCGGAGCAGTTCTTTGCCGGCCTCGAAACTGCAGGGATCCAGATCGCTCACCGGCTAGCGTTTCGTGATCATTTCCGTTATCGTACGGCTGACCTTAACGACCTTATCGACACCGCGACTTTACCTGGGCTTGGCGTATCCGCACTCATTACCACCGAAAAGGACCTCATCCGCCTTGGCAATCTAACCTCGACATTCCCAACTTCGATCGCTCTTCATACCGCCCGCCTCCGCATCGAGATTGAGAACGAGCCTGCCGCCATCGATTGGCTGCTTGGTCGTCTCAACCCCGCCCCGCCGCACCCGCCGCTGTGAGAAAATCGGTACTTGCGCACGCAGTCCAAGTTTCGCTTGCTTGTGGTCAGGCTGGGCGCCATGGGCGATATTCTGCACGCCCTCCCGGCGGTCACCGCGCTGCGCCTGGCCCATCCCTCATGGGTCATCGACTGGGTAGTCGAACCCCGTTGGCGCGCGCTCCTCACCGCTGAAGACACCCTGGGCCGCGTTACCTCCCAGCCGCTGGTGGACGCCGTTCACCTGGCCTCCACCAAGCAATGGCGCAACAGTGTGCTAAGCGCGCAAACCCTGCGTGAAATCAGAACTCTACGCCGCAACCTCCGCGCCGGCGGCTATGACGCCGTTCTCGATCTGCAGGGCGCCATCCGATCAGCCGTAGTGTGCCGGCTTGCTGGCTGCCGCCGCGTCATCGGCGAAGCCGCTCCGCGCGAGGGCATCGCGCGCTGGCTCTTCACCGAGCAGGTGATCACCCACGGCGCGCACGTCATCGACCAGGACATCGAGCTTGCCTCTGCCGTCGCCGGCGATGAGCTCGCACCCGCAACTCCACTGCTGCCGGTCGACCCCGAAGCCGAAGCCTGGGCCGACCAGATTCTGCCTCGCGGCAAAGGGCAGCCTGCCGTGCTCATCAACCCCGGCGCCGGGTGGGGCGCCAAGCGCTGGCCGGTCGAGCGCTACGCAGCCGTTGCTCAAGGACTCATCTCGCGCGGCTTCCGCGTTCTGGTCAACGCCGGTCCGGGCGAGGAACCCCTCGCTGACGCAATCGTCACCACGGCAGCTTCCGCCACGCCCATTACCTGCTCGCTCGGCCAGCTCATCGCACTCACCCGCCGCGTCGCCCTGGTCATTGCAGGCGACACCGGACCGCTCCACCTGGCCTGCGCTCTTACCCGCCCGGTCGTCGGCATCTACGGTCCCACCGATCCCAGCCGCAACGGGCCGTTCGGAACTAGATTCAAGGTGCTGCGCAGCCCGGAGAGCCGCCGCGACCACACCCGCCATGAGACCCCTGAAGCAGGCCTGCTCACCATCCAGCCCGAAGAGGTGCTCCAGGCAGCCGGCGAGCTGCTTGGCCTTGAGACCACCCCATGACCCAGCCAAATCAAAGCGATTGGATCTCCAGATGGCAACAAATTGCCCGCCGAATTCGCGTCCCGCTGGGCTTCATTACCGCTGCGCTTTATCTCTTTGCTCTCTGGCGGCGCGCCCCTCTGCCGGCAGCCGTCACCTGGAGCCTGGCCCTGGTGCTTCCCGGCCTGTGGCTCCGCGCCTACGCCGCCGGCTACGTGAAAAAGAACCGCGAACTCACCCAGACCGGCCCCTACGCCTACACCCGTAACCCGTTGTATCTGGGATCGATGCTGCTTGCGGCGGGGTTTGCGCTGGCGCTGCTCAGTTGGCCGGTGGCCCTGGTCCTGGCTATTGGGTTCATTGCAATTTATGTTCCCGTCATCGCCTCGGAAGAGCGCTTTCTGCGCGCCACGTTCCCCGATTTCGACGACTACTGCCGCCGCGTTCCCCGGCTGATTCCGCGCCTAATCCCCAAATCTCGTTCAAAAGACGAAAGCGCCAACGGCGCATTCTCCTTTGCCCTCTACCTCAGGCACCGCGAGTACAATGCTGCTATAGGGGCCGCGCTGCTTTACCTCAGCCTGATCTTCCTACGGCCTGCTCTCGCCGCGCTTGTGCATGCGCTGCAATGAGCGTTTTTCACACATGAAAGTCAGTTTTGTTAAGGAGCCCTGCCTGCAGTTGAAGAAGCGCACAACCGGATTATCTCTTCTCTGCGCCTTTGCGCTGGCCGCCCTCGTACTGGCCCCTGCGGCCCACGGCCAGCCTGCTGCTCCTCTTGCGCCGCCACGGGCCGGCTTTATCTTCCCGCAAAAGCAGACCCTCACCTACTCCGTGGACTGGCGCGTCTTTCCCGCCGGCACGGCCGTGCTGCACTTTGAGGCCACCGGCGACCGCGAGCGCCTTACCGCCAATGCCGACACTGTGGGCGCCATCAACCTGCTCTTTCACGTCGGCGACAAGTTCCAGTCCACCTTCGACCGCGAAAAAGGCTGCACCTACGAGTTCGATAAGCAGACCATCGAGGGCCGCCGCAAGATCGACTCGACCCTCAAGCTCGACTACGCGCAGGGCAAATCCATCCTGGACGAGAAGAACCAGGTCACCGGCCAGACCAAGCACCTTGAGATGCCTATTTCAGGCTGCCTCACCGACCTGCTGACCGGCGTGTTTTACGCCTCGTCGCAGCCCATGGAACTGGGCAAGACCTTCGTTCTGCCGGTGGTGGACGCCATGCACACCGTCCCGGTGACCATGAAGGTGGAGGGGCGAGAAGAGATCAAGACCTCGCTCGGCACATTCAAGACCCTGCGCGTGCAGCCCACCGCCGCCGCGGGCGTGGTGAAGAACCGCGGCAACATCTGGATTTGGTACACCGACGACGACCGCCATCTCCCAGTGCAGATGCGCGCGCGGCTGTTCTGGGGCACCATCACCTTCCGGCTCACCGGGAACGACGCGAAGTAGGCTCGACCCACACTTCGCTTGACACCGGGCCGCGATTCTTCCCGACTCAATTCGAAAGACCATATTTTGGGGGAATTTACCCATCGGTAGCCCGTTATCCACGATTGTGCGCCGATGCATGCATATATTCGGCGAAACCCTTCAAAGAAAATTTCCTGTCTAATCGATGAGCACGTCCGGCT
>PLPU01000270.1:7197-7977 GCA_003159975.1 Acidobacteriaceae bacterium | reverse complement strand
TGCATTCGGGGAAAATGACGCAGGGGCTAAAGCCCGCTCTCTCATCCTAAGCAACTTACGGCACGACTGAAGTCGTGCCCTTTCGCACGTCCACCTCAAGTTGGAGTTTTTCCGCAGCCTGTAAAGCCCGGGTCATTTTGTGGGCTTTATCGGCATGACTGAAGTCATGCCCTTTCAAAGCTCAGACGCTGTGGACCGGTCTCCTTCGAAAATACGGGTGATGGAGGCGGATGCGTAGGCGGACGTGGACGTCCGCGGTACAGCGGGTCTGGAGACCCGCGCTACTTTCATGCCCGGTTGTGAGCCGAAGGATCATGAACGACTATTTTTGTTTCGGGGCCTCGGTTGTGGTTGTTGTGGTGGTGAAGACATGTGTCTGGCCATCGCTGACTTTGACGCCGGGAAGATGGAAGTCATGGATGGTGACGCTGGTCTGGGTTCGGCTTACGCGCTCGTACTCGGTGAAGGTGACGGGTGAGCCAGGGCAGAGGTGGCGGGGCACGTTGCTGCGCTCATAAATGCTGTTTGAGAGAGTGAAGTGAACCTGTTGAACGGAGCTGATGTCGAGATCGGCTGGAGCGCGGTCGAGCGATCCGACCCACGCGGCGCCTTGCACGCCTTGATCCGGCTCGGGGTGCGGGGCGTCGCAGGGAGCATCGGACCAGACCACGCCGATGTAGGTCAGCGGGGGGTCGCGTAATGCGGAGCGGCAAAGCAGGCCCGTGGCTTGTGTGAAGGGAGACAGAAAGCCAGCCAAGGGCGAGCAGACGCCAAAGCCGG
>PLPU01000270.1:4971-7164 GCA_003159975.1 Acidobacteriaceae bacterium | reverse complement strand
TCGACTTCGAGCTTCACCGCGTCGGGGACGAGCACGGTTCCCGCTGCAACGCCGGTGCCCTGCAATGGCGTGTGGATCAGAACTTCACCGGTGTCGGGCCAGGTTTCATAGGTTTGGTAACTGGGCGAAAGCGGGTGAAAGGCGAGCTGGACGGGCGGGTTTGCCGCAACTGGATAGTTGACGTCGATGCGAGGATGGTGGCTCTGGATTCTCTCCGCAAAGGGTGAGGCAAGGATGAGCAGCGCGGGAATGCCGTAGAGAAGAGCGCGAGCGAGCCAGACCCTGCGCAGTGCGTATTGCAAAACTACGACCGCGGCGCACACGCAGAATGCGAGCGTAAAGGCTCCTTGCGTGGTGTACGAAGCGCCGGCGATGGCGGTAAAGTGGTTGGGCATCAGACGCTGCACCACGGCGCCGAGAGCGATGATTCCAACAAAGACGCCAAGCAGGGTGAGCGTCATGCGGGCGAAGTTGGAGGTGACCGTGGCGACCGCCAAGATGGGAAGAACAAGGACGATGGTGAGCAGGAGCAGATTGAAGAGGAGTCCGGGAATGAAAGAGAAGGGCTTGAAGCCGGCCTCGGCGAGCAGGGCGCATTGTGCGATGAAGATGGGCAGATAGAGAAATGCCAGCAGGAAAAGCAGTTTGGCGGCGAGCAGCTTTGGCCATTCATAGGGGCGCGTGAGCCAGAACTGGCGGTCGCCGACCAGCGTTTCGGCGTGGACAACGCGGACGATGAGGAGCCACCAGCTTACCGGGACAAGAGCGAGCAGAAAGCCGCCCATGATTTGGAGGTTATAGGAGGCGACCGAGTGGCTGCCCATGGCGCCGTGGATGTGATCGGGGCCGATCCAGGTGTTGGGATAGAACCAGGCGAAGGCGGCGGTGATGGCGACGGAGAGGAAGATCTCGCCCCAGAAGCGGCGGGCGTCCTTATAGAAGATGTGCAGGATCTGGCTCATGCTGCGGTCCCTTTGACAGCGGGTTGGTTGTGCTGCGATGGAGCGCGAAGCCGCCCGGCTTTGGCGACGGCGAGAAAGATGGAGCGTAGCGGCATGGGATCGAGGGAGATGTCGCGGGCTGAGGGAAAGAACTGCGCGATTTCGGCTGCGGTGGAGTCGTTGTGTGCGCTGTGGACGAAGCGGACGACGCAGTCGACGGTTTGCGCTTGCAGCCATGTGGGCGGAAGACTTGCCGGCAGCGGCGCGGGGACCGAGAGCGTGACGGTAACTTCGCGGAAACGGTCGGAGAGGACGGACATTTCTTCAGAAAAGAGCAGGCGGCCCTGTTCGAGATAGCCGATGTGGCTGGAGAAGCTTTCGATTTCGGCGAGGTCGTGCGAGGAGAGAAAGATGGTGGTTTCGGGTGCGCGCTCGATGAGGCCTTCGATGAGCTCGTCGCGGACCAGTGGATCGAGGCCGGAGAACGGCTCGTCGAGGACGATGAGAGGCGGACGATAGGCGAGCGAGCTGGCGAAGGCGGCTTTCATCTTCATGCCGCGGGAGAGGTTTTTGAGCTTGCGCTGGAGGGGGAGATCGAACTGGCGGACGAGCTGCTGCTCGAGGGCGCGGTCCCAGGTGGGATAGAAGGCGCGGTAGTAGTCGAGCAGCGCGCCGACGGTCATCCATTCGGGCATGTCCTGGTTCTCAGAGACGTAACCGATGCGGTTGAAGGCTTTGCCGGCGAGGGAGCGCGAGTCGATGCCCAACACCTGCGCGGAGCCGGCGGTGGGGCGGAAGATGTTCATGAGCAGCTTGATGACGGTGGTCTTGCCTGCACCGTTAGCGCCGACCAGTGCGTAGATTGCGCCTTCGGGGACGGCGAGGCCGAGGCGGTCGACGGCGAGGGTCTGACCGAAGGTCTTTGAGAGGCTTTGGGTAAGGATGGCGGAATTCATAATTTTTGGTTCCCTCCGTCTTCGGGCGTGGGCGTGGGTTCGAGTTTGGGCTGGTTGGGCCAGTCTTGACGGTCTTCGATGACGCGGCTTGGATCGTCGTCGGTGAGGCGCTGCCAGTGATCGGAGATGGAGGAGAGCATCTCTTCACGGCCGATGCCGAGGCGCTTGGCTTCGACGACCAGCTCTTCAATCTCGTGCCCCAGGAGGTGGGTGCGCTCCTGGCGGCTGGAGTCGGGCAGGACAGCGACCACGGTGCCGATTCCGGGGCGGGTTTCAAGCAGGCCCTCGCTCACCAG
>PLPU01000270.1:2785-4960 GCA_003159975.1 Acidobacteriaceae bacterium | reverse complement strand
ATTGCAAGAAGAAAATCCTGGAATCCTGGCTTTGTTTCGATGCACAATCGTAGAGGCCAAAGGCTGAACCATGTGCGGCATTGAAAAGAATGTTCGTATGGTGGAACGATTGCGGTTGACCGGGGAGCGCGTGGACCGCAGAATGAGAAGAACGCTGTTGATCCGATCCGGGCGGTGCAAAGACCGCAGCCGGGATAGAAAATGCGGCGGAAGGCACTTTCCCCAAGCCGGGAGACGGTTCCCGAAATTCAATCGACTGAGGCGCTCATGATTGCTTATTTACTGCTGCTGGTTGCCGTTCTGACCCGTGTTCTACCCCATGCGGGGTGGTTTAACTTCACCGCTGTGGGCGGAGCGCTGCTGTACTTTGGCGCGCGGCGTTCGTGGCGGGAGATGCTGGCTCCGCTGGCGGTGCTGATGGCTACCGACTACTACCTGACGGTTTACGCGTACCATACCGCCTTCCAATGGGGCGCCTATCTGCCCACTTGGGCGTGGTACGGGATGGCGATGGTGCTGGGACAGGTTCTGCTGCACGCCAAGACGACGTGGGTGCGGGCTGGGGCGGCATCGCTGCTGGGGCCGACTTCGTTTTTTGTGGTTTCGAATTACGCGGTGTGGGCGGTGGGTACCATGTATCCGCACACGGCGGGCGGACTGGGCGCGTGCTACGTGGCAGGGCTGCTGTTTTACCGGAATGACCTGATTTCCACGGCGGTTGTGGTGGCGGTGGCATTTGGGGTTCCGGTGCTGGTGAAACGGATGAGCCCCCCAGTGCCGGCTGATGTGGCAGCTCATTAGAACATGGGCTCGTTGTTACCCTTCCCTGCGCTAGGGAAAACGGCAAGGATGAGTTTCCCATCAAGAGGCCACTAATTGCATGGGAACTGCCAATCTGCGTTCTAGTTTTAACGGGCCGCAGGACCAAGGTCTAATCGCAGGAAATTGAGGCCTGCTGCCGAGATCCAGGTACGCGCTGCTCAGCCTAACAGCAGGGGCGGACGCCTTTAGTTGCGGTAGGTCATGGGCGTGGGTAGCGAGCCCTTCGGAACAAATGAATGCACGGCGGTTCAATCCGGTTGGCAGTTTTTGGGATACTGTTCATCTCAAGTGACATGGTCTCATAAACATTGCATCAATCTTTGTGCATAGACTGTACAATGATTTGTAATGGCCGCACGTCTGGACAGGGAACTCGACCACCAATATCGGATGCGGCTGGTGCAGGCAATATCCGTAGGTTGGCAGAGCCTCATGAGGTTCCTCTGTTTCGCTGCATTTTGCGCTTGCGTTTATTTTTCGCTTCGGGACCTAGCGGGGAAGCAGACGTTCGCCGATATGAAGTTCAGCGCGATTGCTGATCTCAAAGCGAACAAGTATTTTGGGTTGATCCTGCCTTGGACTTTGTGCACCGTAACGGCGGCCTGGGGGGCCGGTGAGCGGTATCTCCGAAAGAGACATATCAAACGGGTTTCCAGTGAAAGCTCGGAAATGCAAAAATTGCTGGACCCCGGGAGGCGTTCCAGCCGTCTAAGCAAAAAGGGCGAAACCACCCCGGAGGATTTCTGATATGCAAAGCTCAATCTACATTCTGAGTGCGGTCGGTGCCGTTTGTGCCGCGTGGTTTCTTTGGACCTTGGGCATTAAGGTCTTGCTCCTGGATGGGATGCGTGAGCGGCTTTTCGAGATTCGGTTCGAACTGTTCCGGCTCGGAATGAGTGGTGAACTTCCCTTCGACAATGAGGCGTTTCGGGCTGTTGAAACTTTAATGTGCGGGCTGCTGCGTTTTGGTCATCGAATCACGTTTCTGACATTCTTGCTTTCTAGCCTTGAGATCGCGAAAGCAAAGAAGGACAAAGACTATGTTGATGTATCCCAACAAATTGGCTTGAAGATTTCACGTCTTCAGCCGTCAACGCAAGTAAAAATGGCGAAGATATTAAAGGATACGCATTCGGTGGTTCTTGTCTACATGGCGCTGAGTTCTCTGCTTTTCCTGACAATAATGGCGGCGATGAAGGTATNNTCGGAATCGACGAGGGAGAAAGTCAGTCATGTTATCGACCGTGAGGCCTACCTAGCCGAAACCCAACGCGGTATGCGTCTTGCAGTAGCTTAATGAGTGCGCATACGCGGTCCTTGCTTTAGACAGGACTTTCGCCGCCCAAAGCTGCA
>PLPU01000270.1:0-2764 GCA_003159975.1 Acidobacteriaceae bacterium | reverse complement strand
GGGCCCAGCTTGAGGACCAGCAGGGAGAGCAGGAGCCAGCGGACCATCCTGCCGCAAAAGACGGACAGGATGAAGGGAACGACGGGCATTTCAAAGACGCCGGCGGCAAAGACGAAGGCCTTCCATGGGGTGGGCGGTGGCAGCATGGAGGGAATCATCATGGCCAGGAACTCCTGACGCTCGAAGCGGACGCGCATTCTGTCGAAGCGTTCGCGGTTGACGCGTTTGAGCAGGAAGAGTTCACCGCCGGCGCGGCCCAGGCCGTAGGGGAGCAGGCCGCCGATGGACGATCCGATGGCGGCGAGCAGGCAATAGAGCCAGAAGCGGGGCTTGTCGTTCCAGACGGAGATGGCGAGGAAGGCGTCCATGGGGACGGGGAGGGTGGAGGAGTCGAGCAGCGCCAGGGCGCCGATGCCCCAAATACCGAACTTGGCCAGGAAGGGCAGCAGCACGTGGTTCATGTTGGCCATGATTCGAGCGAGAAACGACTTCAACAGGGTCCCCTTCCGGCCGGTCATCCGTCTTACTGATCAAGTACCATTGTACGAGCCATGACCNNATTAACGTGAACGAGCCCAAGGAGCCGGCTGACCACACCGGCGACGAGGACCTGTCGCCGGGGACCGCCGCGCCGGGAGTCTCAGGTGCTGAGCCGGGTGACCAGGAAGGCGCGAAGCCCTTTGCCATACGCGGTTCGCGCTGGGTAGACTACGACACCCACGAGCTGCTGGAGATGATCAGCGAGCTCGAGGACGAGCGGCGCTGGGCGCGATTGCGCGAGGGCGTGCTGTGGGCATTGCTGGTCCATATTCTGTTGATCTCGGCGTTGACATGGATTCCGAAGTATGTGCTGAAGGTGCCGCCGGTCATCGATCCGATCGATGCGATGAAGGATCGGCAGACCCTGGATATTCCTCTGGACGCATTGCGCGAACTGCAGCATCCGAACTTGAACCCCAGGCCGGCTTTGCAGAAGCCGCCGGTTATTGACAAGAAGACGCTGGAGGCGATGAACCGGCCGGCGCCACCTGCGCCCACGCCGGCGCCGGAGCCCGCCCCGGCACCCGCGGCGCAGCCTCCGCCAACTCCGGCTCCAACCAATCAGCCGTCGGTCGAGGCGCCACGTCCGTCGGCGGTGCCGGCGCGGCCGAACTTCGCGATGGGTTCGCAAAATCCGAACGACCAACTGCGGGACGCCATGAGGGGTGCTTCGCGGCCGGGAGCGGGAGGGCCGGATGAGCTGAGCGGGGGCGGACTGGCTCGGCATCCAGGCGCCGGGGGCGGCGTACAGGTCTTGTCGGATACGCAGGGAGTGGATTTCTCCGCATGGCTGCAGCGCTGGCACCATGAGACGCAGAATACGTGGGACCCGCTGATTCCGGATGAAGTGAACCCGCCGATCAACAAGCAGGGCATTGTGGTGATCAGCTTCAAAGTGTTGCCCAATGGGCGGCTGATGGATGGCAGCTTGAAGCTGGAGGGCCGCTCGGGCGATTCGGCGCTGGATCGGGCAGCCTGGGGAGCACTGACGGGTTCCAATTATCCGTCGCTGCCGAGGGACTTCCACGGTCCGTACCTGGAGCTGCGGGCGAGCTTCTGGTATAACGTGACGCCGCCGAATTAGGCCGGGAAGCGGGCGGAGTTATCGGGGTTAGTCCGTCGGCGAGCACGCGAATCTTGAACAATNNCCATGGGGCAGGTGGATGCCGTCCTGGGCCAGCAGTGCTTCATACACCGGGATGGGACGCCAGTGGCGGGCCAGGGCGAATGCGGTGATGTTGGCGATCATCAGCGGCAGCACCAGGCCGTAGCCTCCGGTCATCTCAAAGACGATGAGCACAGAGGTCATGGGTGCGCGGACGATGCCGGCGAAGACAGCTCCCATGCCGACCACGGCAAAGGCGCCGATGGCGTCAGAGGAATGGTGAAAGATGGTCACGTCGAGGTAGCCGACAGAGCCGCCGAGCATGGCGCCCATGAAGAGCGCCGGGGCAAAGATGCCGCCGGAACCACCGCTCGCATACGACGAGACGGTTGCGGCCAACTTGAGCACGCAGAATGACACCATGTAGAGTACGGGGACGGTTCCGGTCAGGGCCAGGGTGAGGGTTTTGTAGGGGTCGCCGGCGATGCCGTTGAGGTGGAAGAGCTGCAGCGCGAATGCGGCCATGCAGCCTACGGCGAGGCCGCCGATGGCCGGATGCACCCAGCGCGGCACCGAGGTGAGTTGCCGGAAGCGAGCGCGGAGGCCGAGCAGCCCGTCAGTGAACGCAACCGAGACGATGGCCGCGAGCAGGCCGAGCCAGGCATACCAGATGAGCGAGGATGTATTTCCGAGCTCGTATGCGTGGTTAACGTGAAAGACCGGGTTTTTGCCGAGGATACTGTGTTCGACGACGGCGGCCAATGCGGCGGCGACGATGACGCCGGAGAGCATGGTCTGGTCGAGGTCGCCGATCAGCTCTTCGAGCGTAAAGGTGATGGCGGCGATGGGCGCGTTGAAGGCCGCGGCGATGCCGGCCGCCATGCCGACCGAGGCCAGGCGGCGGCAGTTTTTGGGGCTGAGGCGGGCGGCGCGGGCCAGCATGCTGCTGACGCCGGCGCAAATCTGCACGGTTGGGCCCTCCAGGCCGAGCGAGGCGCCGGAGCCGATCTGGACTGCGCAAAGAATGAATTTGCCGATGGTCTCGCGCACGGTGACGTAGCCGTTGCGCAGCGAGTAGGCCACTTTGACCTGGGGAATGCCGCTGCCTGCCGCGGCGGG
>PLPU01000229.1:6145-8250 GCA_003159975.1 Acidobacteriaceae bacterium | reverse complement strand
CTGAATTATGGCGTGCCGGATATTACGTTGACCGATCTAACGGGGCTGAACGAGCAGCAGCCGAATTTCGCGCTTTCACAGACCATCTCGTTCTCCGAGGTGCTGAGCTGGATCCATGGCAAGCATAACCTGCGTTTTGGCGCCGACTATCGGCGGGTGCATCGCGATTTTCTTGGCGGCTCAAACGCGACAGGCAGCTTTACATTCACTGGATTGTTTACGGAGGCGCCGAACACTACGACAACGGGTCAAGGGGCAACCGGTTCGTCGCTCGCGGATTTTCTTCTGGGATTGCCGCAGGCGACTACGATCGACACGTCAGCTTCGAAGAGCTACCTGCGCGATAGCGTATGGGATGCATTTGCGATGGACGACTGGCGGATGATGCCGCAACTGACGCTGAACTACGGCGTGCGCTACGAGTTCTTCGCGCCATATACGGAGAAGTACGGTCACCTGGCGGATGTGCAGAGCGATCCGACAGGGCCGTTCAAAGCCGTTGCCGAGGCGCAGGCGGGTGGAGATGGGCTGCCGGCTTCGCTGGTGTATCCATTCCGCGTGGCGTTTGCGCCTCGGGTTGGGCTGGCGCTGCGACTGCCGAAGGCGACTGTGGTGCGAGCGGGATTCGGAATGAATTACACGGTCGGTGAGTACGGCTCCTTTGCGAACAAGATGGCGCATCAACCGATGGTGAATGAGCCGACGTTTGTGAACGAGCAGACCAACAATGTGGCCACCGATGCGAACGGCAATCCAAGCGCGGCGTGCGCGCAGACTAATAACTGCTTTACGCTGGCGGACGGATTTCCCGCACCAGACGTCGTGGGCAACTACGCGCTCAATCCGCACTATGCGATGCCGTACGTGCAGGTTTGGAACCTGGATGTGCAGAAAAGGCTGCCATGGGGCGTGGTGATGAATGTGGGCTACAACGGATCGAAGGGCAATCACCTGGACATTACCGGCGCACCGCGTGCAACGCCGCAGAACCCTCTTACGAACCCCACGAACCAGGTGTTTAGTTACGACCAGGCAGGTGCATTTTCGAAACTGAGCGCGGGAACGTTGCGGGTGAACAAGCAGCTTTCGAAGGGGATTCAGCTGGGAGCGAATTACCAGTACTCGCATTCGATTGACGACGCCGCCGCAGTGAACGGGACCTCGCCGCGGGTGGCGCAGAACTGGCAAGACCTGCAGGCCGAGGAAGGTAACTCGAGTTTCGACATTCGGCATCAGGTTAGCGGCACTTATCTTTACGAGTTACCATTTGGCAAGGATAAGTTCTGGGTGACGAGCGGGGTTGGTTCCCACATACTTGAGGGATTTTCGGTTTCGGGGAGCTTTACGTTTGCGACCGGCAGCCCGCTAACTCCGAGTTATACAGCTACAGAGAACGATGTGGAGTGCGGGACAGCGGGATCGGGGCGGCCGGATCGCGTGCCGGGAGTTGCAGTGGGCGCGGGCCCAGGGTTGCATTGGTTCAACCCGGCGGCGTTTGCTGCGCCTGCGACGGTTCAGGGCTATCCGTGCGCTGTGTTTGGCAATGCGTCGCGGGACTCGATCGCCGGGCCGGGAACCATCACGAATAACATGTCGCTGTCGAAGACTGTGCAGATGGGCGATACGCGGAGCATGGAAATTCGCGCAACGCTTAACAACGCGTTCAACACGGTGCAGTATGCGGGCGTCGGGACGAGCGTGACGCTGCCGACATTTGGGCAGGTGACTTCAGTGGGAAAGATGCGGTGGTTTGAGTTCAGGGCGAGATTTCGATTTTAGTGGGATGGCGGAGTTAGCCGCGCTTCGCGCGTGTTTGCAAGTTAGCAAGTCAGCAAGTTAGCGATTGGAATCTGAAGGACTTTTAGATGACGGGGTGGATGCAAAAACTGGGGGCTGGAATTGCGATGCTGGCGATGGGGCTGGCGGGCGCGCCGCGGACTTTCGCTCAGGATTCCGCACAGACTTCAAGCGGACGGAATTCGGGATTGCCGCCAGGCGGGTATGTGCTCAAGGCAAACGCCGAGTTGGTGCTGACCAACGTGGTGGCGCGCGATGCGAAGACCGGTGAGATGGTGCTGGGGCTGAAGCAGAGCGACTTCAGCGTG
>PLPU01000229.1:0-6132 GCA_003159975.1 Acidobacteriaceae bacterium | reverse complement strand
GGTGGTGGCGAAGCCCGAGGATCTGCGCAACCATCGGCTCATTGTGATGTTCTTCGACTTGACGTCGATGCAGCCGGAGGATCTGGATCGCAGTGTGGCGGCGGCGCAGGATTTTTTGAAGAACAAGATGGCACCGGCGGACCTGGTGGCGCTGGTTTCGCTTGGCGAGACGCTGAAAGTGGATCAGGATTTTACCGCAGACAAGCAGGCGCTGATCAACGAAGTCGCGGTGTACAACGGCACCGAGGGGCAGGGGTTTGCGCAGGGCGCGACGGCGAATTCAAACCAGGTGGAGGACACGACCGGGTATACGCCGGACGAGAGCGAGTACAACGATCTGAACACGGATCGCGAGTTGTTTGCGCTGCGGGCGGTAGCGAAGTCGCTGGAAAAGATTACAGAGAAGAAGTCGCTGCTTTATTTTTCCGGCGGAATTTCACGCGACGGGATTGAGAACGAGGCGTCGTTGCGATCAGCGATCAACGCGGCGGTGCGGGCGAACCTGGCGATTTATAGCGTGGACACGCGCGGGTTGGAGGCGGTCACAGCATTGGGTAATGCGTCGACTGGGAGCCTGCGCGGGCAGGGCGCGTACAGTGGCGGAGCGCTGCTCAACAACATGAACGGCAACCTTGCTTCGCAGGAAGTGATGTCGACGCTGAGCATGGATACGGGCGGCAAGGCGTTCCTCGATTCAAATGATTTTGCTCCCGCGTTTGCGAAGGTGCAGAGCGATTCATCGTCTTATTACGCAATTGGATTTCACAGCGCGAATCCGGCACGGGATGGGCGGTTCCGCAAGCTGACGATCAAGCTGAACCGGCCGGGCGTGAAGCTTGAATACCGGCCTGGATACTATGCGCCGGCGGACTTCCAGCATTCAGGGAAGGAAGACCGCGAACGCGATCTGGAGGAGCAACTGGCAAGCGATCTTCCGGCGACGGATATGGCCGTTTACATGGACGCGATGTACTTCAGGCTGGATGAGAATCGGTTCTTTGTGCCGGTCTCGCTGATTGTGCCGGGCTCGCAGATTCCGTTTGTGAAGGGCGGCGACAAGGACAAGGCTACGCTGGACATTATCGGTTCAGTGACCGATGAAGCCAAGCGGCCGATTGGGCATGCGCGCGAGACGGTGAAGCTGAATCTGGACCCGAGTTTGCAGGCGCGGCAGAAAAACATTCAATACACGACGAGCTTTAATCTGCCGCCGGGCAAGTACACGCTGAAGTTTGTGGTGCGCGAGAATCAGACGGGACGCATGGGGTCGTTTGAGGCGGATATTACGCTGCCGGATATGAAGAAATCGCCGCTGAAGATGAGTTCGATTGTGCTGGCGTCGATGCGGCAGCCGAGCAAGCTGCAAGACCCGCTGGTTCGGAATGGCGAGCAGTATGTGCCGAATATCAGCCACGTATTTCGCCAGGATCAGCACATGTATCTGCTGTATGAGATTTATGGGCCGGCGAAGGAGAAGGCCCCAGCGGATGCTCCCAGGGGGACCAAGGCGGGGATCAATTTGTTGAGCAGCCTGGAACTGATTCAGGGATCGACAAAGGTGTATGAGACGCCGATGGTGCAGGCCAGAGCAATCAATGTGGAGGGCCGGGACGCGGTGGCGATTGAGCTGGATGTGCCACTGGCGGGGCTGAAGCCGGGTCCGTACATCTGCCAGTTGAATGTGATTGACGATGCGAGCGGGAGTTTCGCGTTTCCGAGGTTTGCCATATTGGTGCGGGAGCCGGTTGCGGCAGCGGCTGCGCCGCCTGCTGGGGCGCAGTAGCTTCTTAGCCCTCAGCTTTCAGCTCTTAGCTACGGGCTGCTGGTGTTTGCCGTTTCGTCTTCCTGGGCGCGGTAGGGGCAGTGGCGGCAGCCGGAGTTGCAGCAGGAACCGCGCTTGAGGTGATAGGCCGCGGTAAAGACCATGTATTCGCCTTCTAAGTAATAGTCTTCGGGTGCGAGCTTCGGCGGCGGTGCGGCTGGCGGGGAATCCTGGTCCATTCTTGCTTCTCCTTCGAAAATGCTGACTATTGCGGTGGATGCGGATGCGAACGTGGACGTCCGCGGTACAGCGGGTCTGGAGACCCGCGCTACTTTCATGACCGGTTGTGAGCCGAAGGATCATGAATGACTATTTTCTCCTGAAGCTGCGATGTGTGGGCGGGGCCGTCGGCGGCAATCGGTAGAATTGAAGCATGACACTCACTGCGCAGGATCGTGCCCGCAGAATCAAAATCATTCTCTTTGACGTGGACGGCGTGCTCACCGACGGCGGCATCTGGTTCCTGCCTGTTCCCGCGGCCGATGGAACTCCGGCCACAAAGATGGTGGAGTTCAAAGGCTACAGCGCGCATGACGGCGCCGGGATTACGCTGGCGCGGCTGGGCGGGATGAAGTGCGGGGTGATCACGAAACGCATCAGCGACAGCGTGGCGCTCAGGGCGCGCGACCTGAAGATGGAGTTTGTGTACCAGGGACAGGCCTTCAAGATGCAGGCAGTACGGGAAATCATGCTGAAAGAGGGCGTGACGATGGAGGAGATTGCGTATGTGGGTGACGACGTGATCGATCTGCCGGTGATGCGTGAGGTGGGCCTGGCAGTGGCTGTCGCCAATGCACGCGAACGGGTAAAAGCCGAGGCGCACTACGTGACGCCGCACAGTGGGGGACAGGGCGCGGGGCGGGATGCGATCGAGTTTATTCTTGAGGCCAAGGGAGTGCTGGATCGGTGCATCGCGGCCTCGATTGATGAGAGCAATCCGCTGCCGCCTTCGATGGATATTGGGAGGGGCGGGGATTTGAAGTAGGCGGCGCAGCTTCCCACCCTTCCGACAAAAAGAATCGGAAGGATGGGGCACGGCGCTCAGAGGAGAACGAAAAGAAGACGCAGGTCCTTCGACTCGCTCCGCTCGCTCAGGATGACAGCCTCAAATGGAATGGACCAGCTTGACGACGTTATGAATGTTGAGAAGAAAAAAGCGGTGGTGCTGTTGAGCGGGGGGCTGGACTCGGCGACAGTGCTGGCGATTGCGCGCAGCGAGGGGTACGAGCTGTACGCGCTGTCGTTCCGCTATGGTCAGCGGCATGTGTTTGAACTGGAGGCTGCAGCGCGGGTTGCGGCGCGGATTGGCGTGGCCGACCACCGAACCGCGGTGATCGATCTGCGAGTTTTTGGCGGGTCGGCGCTGACAGGCGATATCGACGTTCCCAAGGGACGGACGGCGGACGAGATGGGGCATGGGATTCCGATTACCTATGTGCCGGCGCGGAATACGATTTTTCTTTCGTTTGCGCTGGCGTGGGCGGAGGTGCTGGGGTCAAGCGACATCTTTATCGGGGTGAACGCGCTGGATTATTCGGGCTATCCAGATTGCCGGCCGGAGTTTATTGAGGCGTTTGAAAAGATGGCAAGCCTGGCGACGAAGGCCGGCGTGGAAGGGCGGCAAGCGCTGAAGATTCACACGCCGCTGATTGCGATGACCAAGGCGCAGATTATCAAAAAAGGCCTGGAACTGGGCGTGGATTACGGGCTGACCAGCAGCTGTTACGATCCTTCGGCGGCGGGAAAACCGTGTGGGGAGTGCGATTCGTGCGTGCTGCGAAGGAAGGGATTTGAGGAGAATGGGATGGAAGATCCGTTGGGGGAAAAGCAGGGGCGAGGGAATAGGGAATAGGGAATATGGAACAAGGCCCTGAGTCGACATTGCGTTGCAGGAGTGATGAAAAGCAACCGCAGGTCCTTCGACTTCGCTGCGCTTCGCTCAGGATGACAGCGTGTTTTTTAATATGAGCTTTCGAGACACCACAACGGGAGCTGGGAGCTGAAAGCTGAAGGCTGGTTTTGATGAGTTACGCGGTGAAGGAGATTTTTTATACGCTGCAAGGGGAGGGCGCGCAGGCGGGGCGGGCTGCGGTGTTTTGCCGGTTTGCGGGGTGCAATCTGTGGTCGGGACGGGAAGCGGACCGGGCGACGGCGGTTTGCCAGTTCTGCGATACGGATTTTTTCGGTGTCGATGGAGACGGCGGGGGAAGATTTGAGGATGCGCGGGATCTGGCGGCGGCAGTCGAGGAAAAGTGGCCTGGAGGCGCGGGGCAGGGAAAGCGTTTTGTGGTGTGCACGGGCGGCGAGCCGCTGCTGCAGATGGATGCGGCGTTGATTGACGCGCTGCACGCGCTTGGATTTGAAATTGCCGTGGAGACCAATGGAACGATCGCGGCTCCGGCTGGCCTCGATTGGGTGTGCGTGAGCCCCAAGGCGGGGGCGGTGCTGCGGCAGAAGAGCGGAGACGAACTGAAGCTGGTTTTTCCTCAGGAGAAGGCGACTCCGGACGAGCTTGCCGGGCTAGGATTCAGGCATTTCTTTTTGCAGCCGATGGATGGGCCGAACCGGATGGCAAACACGGAGCTTGCGCTGAAGTATTGTCTCGGCCATCCGCAATGGCGTTTGAGCCTGCAGACACACAAGCTTCTGGGCATCCGGTAAGGGCTTCGCGCCAGCTTTTGATTGGACCTGTTTGGGTGGACCTGATCGGGATCGAACCGATGACCTCTTCCAAGCCACGAGTACTTCAAATCGGGATTCTTCAGTTCAAACGTCAAAGTCGACTACCCGAACCTCTTGATTCAGAATTGCGATTGTGGCTCGGCGATATACTCGAAGACATGCGTAGTTTATCTTTGACTGTCTTTGTTTTGTGGAGTCTCGTGGTGGTTAGTCCCCTGTCGGGAAGCGCCCAAAGCGCATCGGGGGCAGTTGCGACAGCGGAGATTTCGGCGGATCTGGGCACCTGCTCCGCGCTAATCACCGTGACTGGCGCCGACTCCAAACCGGTGTATGGCGCAAAGGTCAATACGCGTATCCGGTACGGCCTGCTCGGCGTAAAAAGGCTCGACCTTGAAGCCTTTACAGGCGCCGACGGGCAACTGAAGATTACGAATCTGCCGGAGGTTCTGAAGAAGCCGATGTATATCTATATTCAAAAGGACAACAAGCAGGAGACCGTGGAATTCAGGCCCGATATGCGTTGCCGCGCCACATTCAACGTGCAACTGAAGTAGGGAGATGCCAACTGTGGTTCAATCTGGACTGCTATGCCAGAATTGAAATCTACATATGCATTGCGGATTTTGCAACCATCGCACCCGGTTCGCAAGCTCATAGTTTCTTTCTGAGATACTCAAACACTGCATTCCCAATAAGTGCGGAGATCGCAGCTATCAAGAAGCTTGTCCTCGTAAAGATATTGCTCAACGCGAATGCCAGGCTTTTCCAGTCAGTCCTCACCGCCGGCGACCAGGTTGTGCTGACCTGGAGCACGACCGATGCCTCCACGGCATCCATCGACGGTCTGGGCGATGTGCCCACGTCGGGCGTAAGGACTGTCACTCCAACTGTCTCGACCAGCTATCATTTGCTGGCCAAGGGTGCGGGAGGTTCGGCAGAGACTTCTGTTCGTGTTACAGTAAATGCACCGCCAGCCACCGTGGCGCCTGCCAACACCATGAGCGCCGAAGAAGAGTTTAGCGCCAACGTTCAGCCCATCTTCTTCGATTACGACAAATACGACATCCGCGCCGACGCCCAGGCGACGCTCTCGCACGACGCCACTTACCTGGTGAGCCATCCGAATGTGAAGATTCTCATCGGCGGCTACTGCGACGAGCGCGGCTCGAATGAGTACAACCTTGCGCTGGGTCAAAACAGGGCAGAGTCCGCCAAGAAGGGGTTGGTGAACGCTGGAGTGGCAGCCAGCCGCATCCGCGTCATCAGCTACGGCAAGGAGAGGCCCTTCTGCACAGAGTCAACGGAGTCTTGCTGGCAAAAGAACCGTCGCGCCGGCTTTTCAGTGGACCGCTAGGGCATCGATGAGCACGCATGGCCCTTCTTATCCGGAGTTGTTACACTGATGCGATTCGCTGCAACTCAGCCTCTGCTTGCTCGGTTGCAGCGAGTTTCTTTTGATGACTGAAGAGCACCGATTTGCATTGTGACTTCAGAATGAGAATTCGCGGCGATCTTGCAGATCGCTCAGAGCGCAACGATGGGCCTGCGACAAGTTCTTTGCTATGGGCAAGTTCGGCACCAATGCACGAATCGCTTTCTATCTGGATACTAAGAACATTGGAGGAAGG
>PLPU01000233.1:7810-13199 GCA_003159975.1 Acidobacteriaceae bacterium | reverse complement strand
GACAGTGTGACCGTCGGCGCGGCGGGATTCACCGTCACGGTGGCAGTCTGGGTTGCCGCTGCGCCGGCTGCGTTTGTGACTGTCAGAGAATATATTGTTGTAACCGGAGGAGTTACATTGACCGTCTGCCCGCTTGTCACGGCGATGTTTCCCGGCGCGATGACGCCTGTGCCATTGGCGAAGACTGCTGTCAAACTGGAGGAGCTTCCTGTCGTGATTGCTGCGGGATTGGCGGTGAAACTGGTGATGGCCGGGGCGGGAGTCATCTGAACCGGGCCGGAACAACCCACGAAGCTGCCGAGGCCCAGGCAAAGGGCAAGCCCCAGGGCGACGCGCCTCGGAATTAACTTCATGAGAAGCATTGATGCCATCGACAGAAACAAATTATATGCTACAGCGCACCTTCTGTGCCCCCTCCTTCGTTGATCAGATCTATTCCGCCTGCTTACCAAACCTACCGGGAGCAAAGACCTGCTGGATTTGCTCAAGTCAATCAAAAGGATCGGCAAAGCGATTCCTGGACTGCAGGCTCTCTAGCGCGATTTCGTTCCCTGCTTTCATAAAGGTACTGATAAACGATAGATTCATCCCGCGACCCCCCCCGAACACTCCAGCCAAAATCAGGAAGCCAAGAGCCCACAGCCAACCGATCCCCTTTTACCGATAATTAGCCTCTGCTTGCACACCCGCACACAACACCGTCAAATTATTTCCGTTCGTTTTGCCGATTAATTATGCCCATTGGCGCACAATCATTTCAGAGTCCACCACAAAGGAGTTACCGTCTGCCTACCGCCGGCGCTAACTCCTTTATTGTCTTATATCTTCAAATAACTCCTTTGTTTGCCATAGATACAGCGAAGGCCGCCCCATAACCCGATGAAAAGAATGCGCTTATTTTCAGGGATGGGGGGGGCAGGGGGAGTATCACCATGGTTAACCTCTGCCGCCACATCATGCCCGGCGGACTCCATAGCCGGTAGCCCTCCATGCACGCCAGTTCGTCCTGTTCGGCCCACGCCCACCCCCAAAGTTGCAATTTCCCCGCGAAAGGTCAACCATGAACTATCCTTTTCCGTCGGGAATCAAGCTTCCCCATGCGCCTGAAAACCAAACTCGTGCTGGCCATCGCTTCCCTGGTGTTTTTCATCTCCGGGATCGTTTCGCTGGTTTACGTCAGCCAACTCCTTCACTCTGCCGTCCAGCAGTCCTACGACACCAACCGCATGGTGGCCGACCAGATCCAGTTCGCCCTCCGCAACGCCCTTGAGACCGGCCTTCACGACCGCAAGGTCGATCCCAACAACCCCGCCCAGTTGCGCGAACTGGCCACCGCCGCGGTCCGCGACAACGCCGCCCTCCAGGCCGTAGTCGACTCCGTAAACCGTTACTCCCTCACCGTTTACGACATCAACATCGGCGACAGCCAGTCCAACACCATCCTCAGCACCAACCCCGACAACGAAGACAAGCCGCTCCCGAAACGCGCTAACCTGAGCCAGCTCCTCGACGCCAATCCCTTTGAACTGGTGTCTGAAGTCTTCGGTCCTCCCAAAGTCTTTGACGTGGTCATGCCGCTCGACCGCAACGGCGAGCCCTTTGCCACCGTCCACATCGGCGTCCGCACCACGCTGCTGCGCGCCGTCTATGAGCCGTGGCTCGAAGAGGCGCTCACCCTCATGGGATTTGCCCTGGTAGCCGCCCTCGTCACCGCCTTCCTGCTNNAACAAAATTGAGATGATTGGCCAGCGCATGCGCAATGTGGAAGAAGTCTTTTCCGCCCTGAAAGAAAACCTCGATCAGATCCTCGGCAACCTCCAGGACGGAATCCTGCTCTTCACCGGCGACGGTCGCGCCGTCCTCGTCTCCGAATCGGCGCGCCGCTTCCTTGCAATCGACCGCGATAGCATCCTCGGCTTGCACGCGCGCGATATATTCGACCGCTCCACCGTTCTCGGCCACACCCTCCGCGAAGCCTTCGACGCCGGCATCACCCTTGTCCAGGAAGAGATTCTCACCGAAACCGGCCGCCGCATTCAAGCATCGCTCGACTTCATCCACGACGACGACGCCCGCCAGGGCCTCGGCGCGCTCGTGACCCTCCACGATCTCGAGTCCGCCGAAGAAATCGAGTCGGAACTGGAGCTCTCGCGCCGCATGGCGGCCATTGGCCGGCTCACTTCCGGCGTTGGCCATGAGGTCAAAAACCCCATCAACGCCATCGTTGTTCATCTCGAACTGCTCAAGACCAAGCTGGGCGACGCCAGCGCCCCCGCGGTCCGTCACCTCGACGTCATCGACGCCGAGATTCACCGTCTCGACCGCGTCGTCCAGATGCTGGTCGACTTTTCTCGCCCCGTCGAGTTGCAGCTCCGCGAACAGAACCTCTGCTCGGTCCTCGGCGACGTCCTCGCCCTGGCCGCCGAGGAGCTTTCCACGCACAACGTCACCCTGGTCAGCCGCATGCCGTCCAAGCCTCTGATGGCCAACTTCGACGCTGATTTGGTTAAGCAAGCCTTGCTCAACGTCATTCAAAACGGGGCCCAGGCCATGCCCGATGGCGGCGCGCTGGAGGTCTCCCTCGAAGATGACCGCAAATCCGCAGTCCTGCGCATCTCCGACCAGGGTCCAGGCATACCCGACGATATCCGGGAAAAAATCTTCGACCTTTACTTCACCACCAAAACCGGCGGCAGCGGCATTGGCCTCGCTATGACCTACCGAATTCTCCAGTTGCACCACGGCAGCATAGAAGTACAATCAAAGCAAGGACGTGGCACGGAGTTCCTACTGCGGATTCCACTCGCCGCCACGGAATGGGGACGCCGGCATCTCCAGCCGGCGAATGTAGAAGACAGGAAGGGACTTGTGGGATGAAGACGCCTGCCAGGATATTCGTGTGGCTGCTACCGCTTATGCTGGCTGGGTGCACCCACAACGCCACGCAGGTCCAGCCCCTCGCGCCTCCCATCGTTGACACTCCACTGCCCGAGCCTTCGCCCGCTCCCAAAGATCTGCCACCCCCGGTGGTGACGGTTCCCACCCAGCCCGCACCGGCCACGAACACCGCTGCGAACACGGAGACCACCCCCCCGCCTAAGCCCCCGGCCAGGCACAGGAAGCCCGCAACCGCAGAGCCAACCCAGCAAGCCTCCACTGAAAGCTCCGGCGTCAGCGCCATCGGCCAGCTTTCCTCGGGCGCGCCATCCAATTTGCATGTGCAAACTTCGGACTTGATCGCAACCACTGAACGCGGGCTCAATGGCATTACCCGCTCGCTGAATGAACAGGAACAGAAGACCGCCGCGCAGATCAGGGAGTTCCTGAAGCAGGCCCGCGAGGCTCTGGCCACCAACGACGTGGATGGAGCCCACACCCTGGCCGTCAAGGCCAAGGTGCTGTTGAGCGAACTCACTCAATAGCGAGCAACCCGGCCGCTGAGAAGAAACTGCCCCTGAATGTTGCTTTTGTCGTTCGGATAGTTCTTCTACCGTTCACCCCAACTCAGCTTGCTGCGCAGCGCCTCAAAGAAACTGCCTTCGCTCATCCGAACCAGCTTCACCGTATAAATCGACCTGTGACAGCGCACCTCATCGCCCCGCCGCAGTTCGACAGCCTGCTGTCCATCCACAGTCAGAAGCGCCACGCTCGGTATACCCTCGACACGGACTGTCAACGCCGCATCCCCGCGCACCACGATCGGCCGCAGCGTCAGAAGATGCGGGCAAATCGGAGTCACCACCATCGCGTCGACATCGGGCGTAAGGATTGGACCGTTCGCGGCCAGCGTGTAAGCCGTGGATCCGGTCGGCGTGGAGACGATCACTCCATCCGCCCGGAACCGGGCTACCATCTTGCCATCCAGTTCCACCGTGAATTCGCCCATGCGCGCGATGTCGCCCTTTGAGACCACTACATCGTTCAGCGCATCGTAGCCTGAGAGCGCCGCTCCCTCGCGCCACAACTCGGCGTGAAGCATGGCGCGCATATCCAATTCATGGCAGTCATTGCACCAGCCCTCCAGCGTCGAATACAGATCGGCCAGCCGAACTTCGGTCAGGAATCCGAGAAATCCAAGATTGACGCTGAGAATCGGCGTGCCCGTCGCCGCAAAAATCCGCGCCACCGAGAGCAGCGTCCCGTCGCCGCCCAGAACAATCACCAGCGCCGGCGCCAGTGCGGGCAACTCCGCCCGGTCCACAGCAGGCTCACCCGGAACGTACTTCCNNAACGCGAATCATGCAGTCCCAGTGTACCGGACCGCCGGCGATGGGGCAGACGGAGCTTACGCGCCAAGTTGTGTCTAGTCTCCTGTCTGCCCGTCATTCAGCGACTATGCTTCGTCTGGTTCGGGCATCTCGCCGAACTCCTCAGGGTGCTTGGAGACGTATGCGAAAAGCAGTTGCGTCAGGTCGTGAGGATACTGAAAGAACTCATTGCTTAAACTGTCTAGCTTCTCCTCAGTCTCTTCCGAAAAATCGGACGCAGCAGAACGAATCGCCTCTGGATCAGACGGCAGCCCATCCGGAAACGCGGCGGCAATTGCACGTCTGCAGATATCCGCGGTGCTTGGAGCCCCAATCGTCTCAAGCGCCTCCGATACGAATCCTGCGGTTTCGCAGTTGCTATTGAGAAAATACTGCGAAAAGCCGCCATTGTTTACCTCCGACTCAACTGCCCAAATAGAAGAAAACACCTTCTGCGGAACGGATTGAGTGCTGAAGTCCCTGCCGAAACTCGTGCGATCCGACTCAGAAAGCACAATGAGTATTCCGTTCTTATCCATGATTCAAATACTCCTTTATTACGGACCGTCAGACAAACTGTGGCTATCCATCCGGGCGACTGCGGCAGCAGCCGGCAAGTTCTCCCGCCACCTGCCTGGACACAACCGAAGTGCTTGCGTTGCCCCCAGTGTACCGGTTCAAACTCCGCTAACTCCCCTTCGCATACAACAGAAATTCCTTATTCCCTTCCGTCCCCGTGATCGGCGAATCGATCGTCTCCACCACTTCCCAACCCAGCCCTCGCACGCAGCCGGCTACTTTATCAATCGCCAGTTGGTGCGCTTCCGGATCGCGCACGATCCCTCCCTTGCCCACATGCCCGCGCCCCGCCTCAAACTGCGGTTTCACCAGGATCACCGCCTCCGTCAGTCGCGGCGCAGCAGCCAGCACCGGCCCTAACAGCAGCGTCGCCGAAATGAACGACACATCCATCACCAGCAGCGTCAACGGCGGCTCGCCCCGGCCTTCCTCCAGTGCGCCTGCGGCAAGAAAGCGGGCATTCGTGCGCTCCAGCAGGCGCACCCGAGGGTCGTTGCGGAGCTTCATCGCGATCTGCCCGAAGCCGGTATCGACAGCGGTCACATGCGCGGCTCCATGCTGCA
>PLPU01000233.1:0-7801 GCA_003159975.1 Acidobacteriaceae bacterium | reverse complement strand
CGCGCCCGCTCCCGGCTCGGAACCAGCCCTCGCTCCACCAGCAGGAGGTCCACACGCATCTTTCCGCCGTCGCTCATCGCTTCCATCGTTTCACATCACCCGCAAAAGCAATCAGCCAGGAGAGCAATTCCCTTGCGGGAAGCGCCCCTGGCTGAATCGATTCGTATCGCTCAGTTCGTTTTACGGCAATGTCTGGCAGGCTTGCAGCGTGGTCGGGGTGGCAGCGTTGGGCGGCAGATTGCAGGGCTGCCCGTAGCCGGGGACGCGGCTCAGGTTGTTGCTGTTTCCGCTCGAGCCGCTCTGCGTGCTCACCCGCACATCCACAATGTTGCCTTCCACCAGGATCGTGGTGTCCACCGTGTCCGGGCTGGTGCCGCCGGTTTGGATAATGGTCAGAAACGGGCTGTCCGGTGAGGCGACATAGACCTTGCCGTATTGGGAGTTCTGGGTGGAAACCACCGTTCGCGGAAGACCGGTCACCGACAGCGTCTTCTCCAGCGTATGGCTGCTCAACTCCACCACCGAGACCGTTCCGTTTGGCGATGACGTGCAGTTTGGCGTGCAATCGCCCTGGTTGGCCGTGTACGCTCGGGTGCCGTCGGCCAGCACCGTCACGCTGGCCGGATAGGGAGTGGCGGTTTGTCCTACCGGGATGGTGTACGTGGTCCCGAAGGTTGCACTGTCGTTCCCATACTCGTCCAGGCTCACGTCGATGACGCTGATTGTACCTCCCAGGTAGTCTGCGACCACCAGTTCCTGGAGCGCGGAACTGTATTCCGCATAAACCGGGGCGGCAACAGTGGGCATGCCGGTGGTTCCGTTGGGAGGAGTAACGCCCGTTGCCGTCACCGCGGTAGTCGAAAGCGGCAGGGTCGGATGAGTGAAATAGGTGGCCCCGGCCTGGTTCACGCAGCCCGTTGGTGGAGGGCACTGGTTATCCAGTGTATTGTCCTGACTGTCGATTACCGTGATGGTGTCGTCTCCACGATTCAGAACAAAAAACCGCCGGTTATCCGGGCTTTGCACCGCGAAAACGGGGCACTTGCCCAGCGGGATGTTGGAAGAAACCGTATTGCTGGCGAGTTCAATTCCATCTGCCATGCCGGTGGGTTCTGACGAAGGCGTCAGGTTGCACTCCAGGCCGGTCGGACTCGCAATGCCCTGGCTGACTGCGAAATCGCGCTGGCCTCCGGCTCCAGCCCCTGCAATGAATACCGGTGTTTCCGCCACCGGAATGGCCAGCTTGAATGCCTCAGGCGACCCGCTGAAAACGTCCGCGTTGTTCCCTTGCAAATCCGCGGCCCAAAGTCCGCTCGACGGCGAGAACAGGTTCACGGGCCGCGCGTTGGGAGGCAGGGTAGTATAGAGAATCTGCTTTTCCTGCAGAGACGAAGAAATCGGAAAATTGGTCAAAGTTCCGTCGGAGTTGACCGTGTAGCCGTTGGACGCGATTTCGTCCATGGTAAACGCGGTCGGCCCCGGCCCGATTGGCGCAAATGCCAGCACCGAATCCCCAGAATAGTCAATGATCGTGGCAACGCCGGGCGTGGACGGCGATGGAGCGGAAACCACCACAACGTACGAGGTCGGCTGTGGCGCTGGACCGCTGCTCGGTACGGGCGTGATAACCGGCCGGTAGGTACTGCCGCAACCTGCAATCAGGGCCACAGCCACTAGGACCGAGCCCGCCTGAACCATCCGCGCGCGCGCCTGGCCTGCATTCATCGGAGAAAGCCTCATTCAGTTCTTTCCTGCTTACTTGGTGATTGTAAATCAGGGACCCCGAGCTTTAGACGTGCCGGGAGCGCGGAAGGGTATTGCGGCATGTACACCCGTCACCGTGAATGTTTTTCCAGGCTTGAGATGTTCCCATGGGCGTAGCGCAATTCAGCGCATCACCTCCACAATCCCGCTGTCCGGCCCGTTCCAGGCCGCAGCGCCCTCGTGGATCAACTGTCCTTTGGACTCGTCCCAGTGCAGTTTGGTGACCGACCCCGCGCCCTTCTCGTACGCATACGTCATGCCGTCATCCGAGAACAGCGTAAAGCTTGCATCCGCGCCAGGGTACACTCTCACTTTTGCAATTGCCTGCACCTCATGGGTGCTTTCCACCGGCACGCCCAACGGAATAATCGACCCCGCCCGCACAAACAGCGGAAGCGTATCGATGGGCGCCTGCACGGTGATGGTCTGCCCGCCCTTCACCCGCTCGTTGGTCCAGTAGTTGTACCAGTCGCTTCCCGCCGGCAGATACACTTCCCTGCTGGTCGCGCCCTGTTCCGTTACCGGCGCCACCAGGAACGCCGGCCCGAACATGTACTCATCGCGCAGATCGGCCACCCTGGGATCATCGGGGAAGTCCAGCGGCAGCGCCCGCATGAACGGCGCTCCCGTAAGCCATGTGTGATAGCCAAGCGAGTAGATGTATGGCATCAGCTGATAGCGCAGCTTGAGGTACTTTTCCAGAATCGGCTCGGCCTGCTTCCCGTAAGACCAGACCTCGTTCGCCGGCCTGCTGCCGTGCGCTCTCATGATCGGCAAAAACGTTGCGTACTGGAACCAGCGTGTGTACAGCTCCGGGTAATCGTCGTAGCCGCCCACGTTGGCCCGCGCGTCAGACGGATCAAGCAGCGGCTTGTGCGCCCCATGATGCTCCGCGGGCAGATACTGCCAGCCACCCGTGTCGTTCGACCAATAAGTCAGCCCCGAAGCCGCAAAATCCAGCCCCGTGGGAATCTGCCGCTTGAACGTATCCCATGTCGGATAGATGTCCGACGACCAGAAGATCGCCCCGTTGGCCTGCGCTCCCGTGAACGCGTCGCGCGACAGAATCAAAGACCGCTTCCCCGGCTCATCCTTGCGGAACCCATCATAAAGCGCCGCCGTGTGGAACAGCGGGTACACATTGAAGAACTGCGTGCCCGGCCCAATGTGAAAGTACGCGCCATCCGGCGGCAGATCCGGCTCCGTCTCATCCGCCCACAGCGAATCGAATCCCAAACTCAAAATGTTGTCGTGAATTGTCTTCCAGTACCACTTCGCCGCCTCGGGATTCGTGGTGTCGATATCCGATCCGGCCCGGTCGTAGGGCAACCCGTTGATCGGCGTGCCGTTGGCCAGGTGAATGAGCCAGCCCTTCTCGCGCAGCTCGTTGTAGAAACTGTCCTCGGGCACAAAGCGCGGCCACACGCTGATCATGGTCTCGAACCCCATCGCGTGCAGTTGCTTGTTCATCGCAACCGGGTCGGGCCAGAACTTCGGATCCATGTCCATCTGCCCCATTTTTGTGTAGTAAAACCAGTCCACCACCATCACATCGGCGGGCAGGTGCCTGTCGCGGTAGCCCTGCGCCACGTCCAGCACTTCCTTCTGGCTTGCATAGCGTTGTTTGCACTGGATGTACCCATAGGCCGCTTTGGGCAGCATGTGCGTCGGCCCGGTTAGCAGCCGGTAGCCTGCATAAATCTCATCGGCAGTCGCTCCCTCGATCACAAAGAACGAAACCCGGTCGCCCACCTCCGACGTCCACCGCGTCTGCTCATTGAAACCGGCCGAGATGGTGGTCTTCGATGGGTTGTCCCACAGCAGCCCGTAGCCCTTGTTGGTCACCAGGAACGGCACGCAGGTGCTGGGAGCGGCGGGAGCGGTGTAGTCCTGCCAGCAGCGCACCGGGTGTCCGCGATGGTCCAGAAATCCCTCGTGGTTCTGCCCCAGCCCGTAGTAGTGCTCATCGTCCGGCGAGACAAAAGTTGCACCCACCACATAGGCGGGCGGATCCGTGGGACGCCGGTCAAGAGCCAGTTGCGCCGTTCCGTCCTTATGATTGGGAACCGACTGCGACCACCCCGTCATCTCCAACAGCTTCTTGCCCTCCGTAGTCCACAGCGTAATATGCGCGCCTGGCGCGGAACCGTTGAAATACTTGCTGATGTCCACCTGCGTCTGCAACGGCGGATGCGTTGAAGGCAAATCCTTGTCCACCTTGGCTACGATCCGAGCCGAGTGGTACACGTCGGCCCCTGCGGTCTCGCTCGCGGTCCATCCCTCACCCGCCGGCGCACCCACAATCCCATATCCCGGCGCGGCCACCGCCGGCTCATGCTGCAAGCTCAGCGTGACCCGCAGAATGTTTGGCGCATACGGCTCCAGCACAATGGTCGCGCCTCCCCGATTCAGTTCCAGCCGCTCGCTGGGGGGCTGCGCCTGAGTTGCCGATTGGGATGAAATGGAAGCGGCCGAAAGAACTATTCCGGACAAAATTGCGAGGGCTGCTGAAAACCTTTGCATGGAAACTCCATTGTGTGAGAAAAACTGCTGCGCCCTGAGTGTAAACCGATTGACCAGACCTGTCCCGCCAAAATCTCCCTCTCAACAAATCCACCGTGCCTATTCATTTCGCGTTCTTTGCGAAATCAGTGGGAATCCACGACCCTCAATACACCGGTCGGACGATACGATTGAACTGTGGATCGAACCAACCCCACGTCGCATTCGAGGCTGGCCTGGCAATCGAAGCTGGTGCTGCTCCTCGTCGTGCCCTTTGTGGCGATCGACGTCTTGCTTCAAAGTCACTTCTTCGTCCAGACGCTGCCCCATGTCGCGGTCTGGACCCTCGGCCTCAGCGTGCTGCTTGGCCTGGCCGTCCTCAAGCTTCGCGCCGCCACGCCTGCCGGTGCCGCAGCCGGCGTCATCCTCACCGCCAGTCTCATGTTTTCCACCGTGACGTTTCCCTACCAGCCCTGGAACACAGCACTCGTCCCGGTGTTGGCCGTCTCGCTGCTCGCTTACTTCGCCACGCGCATGGGCCGCGCTCAAAAGGAACGCCTCGGCACCGCGGAAGAGCGCCATGGCCGCGCCGCATCGCAGGTTGCCGCCAACCTCGGCGTCGCCGCCCTCGTACTCACGCAAAACTTTCAGTCCTGGCTGATCGATTCGCACTGGTTCTCGCGCGGCACCCTCGCACCCGTTCCAATCTTTGCCGTTGGCCTAGCAGGATTGGCTGAGGCCGCTGCCGACACCGTCTCGTCCGAGATCGGCCAGGTCCTCGGTGGCCGTCCGCGCATGATCACCACCCTTCGCACCGCCGACCCCGGCGTCGACGGCGCCATCAGCATCGCCGGAACCCTCGCCGGCATCGCCGCTGGAGTCATCGTCGCCCTCGCCGGAACCCTCGCACTGCGCGGAGACGCATCCCTCTTCTGGATCAGCACCGCCGGCGCAATATTTGGCCTGCTCTTCGACAGCCTCCTAGGCGCAACCCTGGAGCGCCGCGGCTGGCTCAACAACGATGCAGTCAACTTCCTCTCCACCGCCGGCGCCGCTGCCTTTGCGCTGGGAATTCTCGCGATCATCCCCCACCCCGGCGTCGGTTAGTTTGGAGGAAGAACTCCCTAACTCCGCTAACAACGCTAACTCCGCTCCTTGCGTCTCACACCTTGCGCATTCCCAATTTGCTTCTCAGCCCCGCAGTGATGCGTTCCTGAATACTTCCAAACGGCATATCCGTAGTGAGATAGGTCCACGTCGCGCCGCGCTCGGCCGGATCGATCCCCGTTGCCTCAGCCTGCGCCAGCCGTTTCGGAATCTCATCCTCAACCGCCGCCTGCATCGCCCGGAACATCCCGTCGATGTCCTTCAGGTATTCGTGAAGCGGATCGTGGTTCGCCCACGAAGTCCATTGTGTCGCTTCCCTCAGTCCTGAAATTCCCGCCAGGTGCTCCGCCCAAAGATCGTCAATCGTCGCCAGCGAAACAAGCCGCTCCAACTCCGATGCGCACGCCGTTTCACCGCTCAGAATCGCCTGCCTGCGTTCCTCGACCGACTGCCGCTGCCCTTCAACCACCCCTTCATACTTCGTGAGGAACTGGCGAATCTGCATGTTCTGGTCTTCAATCTGCCGTTGTATCTTCGCCGGCGCATCAGGCGAATTCAATTGATCCACTCCGTACTTCACCAGTAGATCGTCTTCAAGCGATACAAAGAATTGCGAGCTGCCCGGATCGCCCTGGCGTCCTGCGCGTCCCCGCAACTGGTGGTCGATGCGCCGGCTTTCGTGCCGGTTCAGGCCCAGCACCTGCAACCCGCCCAGCTCCGCTACGCCCACGCCCAGGCGAATATCCACTCCGCGGCCCGCCATGTTGGTTGACACCGTCACCGCGCCGCGCTCCCCTGCCCGCGCAATGATCGCCGCTTCCTGCTCCTCGTTGCGCGCGTTCAATACCTCGTGAGGCAGCGCGCCCATCGCCGCGCTCAGCCGCTCCGACTCCTCCACGCTCGCCGTCCCAATCAACACTGGCTGCCCAGTTTCATGAATGCGCAGAATCTCAGCCAGCGCCGCCTGCTCCTTTTCCTTCTTCGTCTGAAAGAGACGGTCGGGAAGATCCACACGAATCACCGGCCGGTTGGTCGCGATGACCTCCACATCCAGCCCATAGATCGCGCGCAACTCCCGCGCCTGCGTCGCCGCAGTGCCCGTCATGCCGCACACCTGTGGATAGAGCGCAATCAGATTCTGAACCGTGATCGATCCAAGAATCCTGCCCTGCGCCTTGGCCGCCACGCCCTCCTTGGCTTCCACCGCGTTATGCAGTCCCGCAGGCCATCGCCTATCCGGAACAATGCGCCCCTTGAACTCGTCCACAGATTCGATTGAACCGTTCTTCACCAGGTAGTCGACATCCCGCCGCAGCAGCCCATGCGCATGCAGCGAATCCTGAACCGCCGCGAACAGCCGCAGATTCCCCTCGGAAAAGAGATTCGCGCACCCAAACGCTCTCTCCACCGTGTGAATCCCCGCGTCGGTCAGCGAAGCATTCCGCCCATACTGATCCAGAACGTACTCCCTGCCAAGCCNNAGCACCAGCGGAATCCGCGCCTCGTCTATCAGAATCGAGTCGGCCTCATCGATCACGGCGGACGCAAACGGCCGATGCACCTGTTCCGCCGGATAGAGCGCAATCTGATCGCGCAGAAAATCGAAGCCGATCTCGTTCGCTGTGGCGTAGGTAATGTCGCAGTTGTATGCCCGCTTGCGTTCTTCGGCGTTCATGCCCTGTTGAATGCAGCCCACCGAGAGGCCGAAGACTTCATAGATCGGGCCCATCCATTGCGCATCGCGCCGAGCCAGGTAGTCGTTCACCGTCATCACATGAACTCCCTGACCCGCCTTCGCATGCCAGGCAATCGCCGGCACTGCCGCCAGAGTCTTTCCTTCCCCGGTCTGCATCTCGGCGATTCTTCCACCGGCGAGCGCAAGCGCGCCCTGAAGCTGCACGTCGAACAACTCCAGCCCCAGCAATCGTTCCGCGGCTACCGCCGCAACAGCAACCGTCTCTAACAGCGTTTCAGCATTTTTCGCTGTGGTTCTCAACACAGCATCGGATTGTGGTCGCAGCTCCAGCCGCCGCGCATTGATCGCGCCGATCGTCTCTCGGCGATGCCCGGCAGAGCCCGGACGGACAAATAGATTTCGCAGGAATTCGCGCACAAGGCACTCTCCTATTCAGCCAGTGATTGATCAATTGATTGATTCGTTCCTTTTGAAGGAATCGGGCTGTATTCAGGGTGTGTGCGTGGGAGGGCGCTGATAACTTGCCGGCCATTCAAAGCGTTGCGCCCGTGACGGCTGCGAGTGAAACGAAACAGGCGCAGGCGCGGCTTCTCGGTTCCCCTGCTGCCTGTGCCCCATTTGCTGCTGCTCGCAACGCTGCTCCGCGCGGCAGGCGATCGCGCAAACTTCCGCGCCTCGTTCAGCGCATGCACCCGGAACAACATAAGCGCTTCCGAGCGTCATTACAACGGC
>PLPU01000481.1:4281-4966 GCA_003159975.1 Acidobacteriaceae bacterium | reverse complement strand
ACGTCCCGCTCTACGGCGTCTCTGTTACGAGCATGGGAATCGTCACCAGCGCGCCGGGAAACACGACGACGATGCGATATGTCGTCCAAAACGTCGGACAGACCGCAGATATGTACAACCTGGCTTCTTCGTCCGAACTTGGATGGGCCGGCTCAGGTCCAAGCATCACATCCCTTTCGCTGGCTCCCGGCGCGAGTGCTGAGGTGGATATCACCTACACTGTTCCTGCCGGTACGGCGACAGGCACTACCGATCTGCTGATCCTCAAAGCGAGCAGCGTCAACGACACGTACATTCAAGACACGGCGCAGGTTTCGATTTACGCGACTGCGACTCCTAACCCGCTCTCGATCTCAACCGCCCTGCTTACCTTCGGCACCCAGGCGACAGGCGGTACAAGCAAAACAGGGTCCGTGGTCGTTACGAACACTGGCACATCGTCTGTCACATTCAGCGGTATCTCGACCACCGCGGAATTCGCTGAGACCAACAGTTGCGGCACAACACTTGCGGTTGGCGCGAGTTGTTCCATCGCAATCAGCTTTACTCCGGCAGCCACCGGGGTCCGAACAGGGACCCTCACCATCGATGGCTCCGGTTTGAGCGCACCCCTTACCGCGGGACTGCAGGGCAGTGCCGTGAAGGTCAACAATCTCCCGCGCCCGGTGATTTCGTTGACGGTCAC
>PLPU01000481.1:0-4235 GCA_003159975.1 Acidobacteriaceae bacterium | reverse complement strand
TACCCCGGCGACACGGCCTATAACCTCGGCTCTTCGCCTGTCCAGCAGTTCACTGTAAGCTCGACCGCTGCCACTGCCACCGCTCTCAGCGTCTCCGGCACAACCGTGCAGGTGGGCGCCTCTCTGAGCCTGTCCGCCACAGTCACTTCGTCTGCGGGCATTCCGACGGGGAGTCTCAGTTTTCTCGATGGCACAATCGTTCTCGGCACCGCGACGCTCAACTCCAGCGGGGTTGGGACTCTCTCAGTATCGACGCTGGCGCTCGGCACTCACTCGCTGACCGCCCTCTACATCGGTTCCGGAGTCTTCGCGCAAAGCGTCTCGGGCGTCACTCAGGTAGTGGTCGTCCTGGCGCCCGATTACTCTGTCGCGGCAAGCCCAACCACTTTGACCATCGTTCACGGTAAAAGTGGATCGGTAGAATTCACCGTCACGCCAATCAACAACTATCAGGGCGCTATTAGCCTCAGTTGCGGCACGCTTCCGGCCGATATGAGTTGCAGTTTCAGCCCCGCGCAGACAACCTTCACCACGGCGTCGCAGTCCCCGCAGACTGTCACGCTCACCATCGACACCACTCAAACAGTCGCGTCGCTTCATCTGCCGGCAAGCAAGCAGCAGGAAGGCGGCATCCTGGCTCTGGTTTTCTGGCTGCCAGGTTCGCTTCTAAGCATCTTCGCGCTGCGGAAGAAGGCGGGAAAACGGCGTCTGCGTGGAATTGGCCTGCTTCTGTTCCTGCTTGTTGCATGCGGCTTGTTCTCGCTGAGCGGCTGCATCTCCAGCGCGCCAACCACGCCAGCTGGCAAATACACCGTGCCGATCGACATCACCGACGGCACCATCAACCACTCTATGAACTTCACGGTCGTAGTGCAGTGAGCGGGTTGCCGCATTCTTTAATGCGGGGCAGTATCGGTGTACTGAGTTTCAACTTGCCAAGGCCATTCGTGGTTGCGGCACGTTTCTTCGCGACAACTCCTGGCGGCGATCGCGCCGCTCAGGGGCTCCGCATTCCTAATCTGCTGGCTAACCGCAAGGCCCCCAAAGGAGAGTGAATCATGATTTTGTCCGTTCGCATGCGCCCTTTGGCGCTTTGTCTCTTCGTTCTTTCGCTTCTTACACCGTTTGGCTGCAAGAGCGCCGATGGCCAGGGCTCGGGGCAGAACGGAGCCGGCGTCTCCGGGCCGCTCACGATGCTTCCCAAGTACCAATCGCGGGCGCCACGTACCTGTGTCAAGGTGACAAGCCCGCCATCGGCTGCCGTGGCAGCAGTGCTGGTGCAGTGCGCAATGGAGGCGGACACCATGTTCGGCGTCGGGCTGGTGCAGGATGAAAATCTTGAAATTGGCAAGCCGAGACCGTTTGTGTACGCGACCGATGCCGAAATGCCAGGAATCGATTTGGATGCGAAGGTGTATCCGCTCCAGGGCAGTTATTCGGCCTACATGTGCAAGACGATCACCACCCAGACACCGGCGGGCAGGAACTGCGCCAGGATGGTCTACCCAACGTCGACCGGATGGTGCTACAAGACATCGTTCGGCGACTGGAAATGCAGGCTGGTGGGGCAAGCCGGGCAAATGCAAATGGGCCAGCCGCCGCCTACAGCGTTCTGAGCGGCCATGCAAGTCCACGCGGGCGCTTCCGCTGGCGATTGCGCCAGTGAAAAGACTCCGCATTTCGATTCAGGTGGTTTTTCGCAATGGTTCGGTAAGGAGATTCGATGATGATTCAGTTCAAGAGAATGTGCCCTTTGGCATTTAGTTTCTTTGCTCTCACGCTGTTCACGACGTTTGGATGCAAGAGCGCGGGGGGGCAGAGCGGCGCCGGCATCTCGGGACCCCTGACAATGCTGCCCGATTACAACGCGCGGGCGCCGAGGACTTGCTCAAAGGTAACGAGCCCGCCGTCGGCCGCGCTGGCGGCCATTCTGGTTCAATGCGCCATGGACGCGCAGTCTTATACCGGCCTTGGGCTGATTCAGGACGTGAAACTGGAGATGGGTTCGTCCAGGCCATTTGTCTACTACACCGATGCCGGATTGGCGGGAATTGATCTGAACGCAAAGGTCTATGAGTTGCGCGGCAGCTACACCGGATACTTTTGCACCCTGGTGAGCGCGAGCCTCAATGGGCCGGGGAAAAACTGCATCAAGAGCGCGGTTCCGAAGGCCCAGGGGTGGTGCTGGAAGACCACCTTCGGCGACTGGAGTTGCAAGTTGCAAGGCGGTGCTCCAGACATGGTGAATGGCCCGGGACCAAAAACATTCTAGCGCGCTGCGATACGCAGTTGGGTATGAATGACCGGATGCGGAGCGCACTTCCCGCAGACGGCTTCTGTGAAGAGATTTTCAGGCGGCGAATGCGCCGCCATGGAGATTCCGCATTCTCATCACGCAGGCTCACCGAACAATCCAAAAGGAGATTCGCGCATGAGTTCTTCCAACTGCATTCGTCCTGTGGCGCTTGGTCTGTTTCTTCTCATAGTCAACACACCGTTTGCCTGCAAGAGCGCCAATGGCGAGGGCGCTGGGCAGACCGGAGCCGGCGGGCTTTCCGGACCGCCAGTGATTCTCCCCGAGTATCAGGGACGGGCGCCGAAGAAATGCGCAAGCGTGAACAAGCCGCCCTCCGCCGTGCTGGCGGCGGAGATGATTCCCTGCACCATGGACTCGCTGACCTCAATGGGCTTGACGCTCTTTCAGGACGTGAAGGTTCAGATGGGCGCACCGAGGCCATTCGTGATGGCGACGGACACCGGGCTATCGGAAATCGATATGAACGCAATGGTGATTCCGCTCCGCGGCAGTTTCACTGCGTACGGCTGCCGTTACATCAGCAACATGGCGCCGGAAGGAAAAAGCTGTGGCGTCAGTCCGGTACCGGAAGCCAAGGGGTGGTGCTGGAAGACTTCATTCGGTGACTGGAAGTGCAGATTCGATACCATCTTCCCTTTGGGTTGGGGTAAAGGGCCAGCCCCGAAGACCTACTAGGGCTTGCGAGGCGGAGCCACGCCAGCGACTTCTTTGTGGTGACTTCCTGCGGCGAATGCGCTGCTTGCGAGTTTCCACTCACATTCTGATGATTTCTCTTGAGATTTGGAAGGAGTGTCGACCATGTCACAATCTTCTCGCACACGTAGTTTGACGTTAGGTGCTGTTGCCGCAAGCATTCTTGCATTCGCCGGTTGCCCGGTCGCCGGCGGTCAGGCCCTGCGCGACGGGAGCGAACTTTCCGGCCCGCCGCAGGCCAACCTCCAATACCAAACAAGGGAGCCGCGGCTCTGTAAGCCAGTGAACTCGCCGCCGACTCCAGGCCAGGCGGCTGCCCTGGTCCAGTGCACCATGGATCATGATCGCGCAACAGGCTTGTTCCTGGTGCAGGAAGTGATGATCACGATGGGCGCACCGCGCGCGTACGTGGTCGATCTCGACGGCGAGTTGACGGAGGTCGACGCGACCGCACCGGTCTATCCGCTCGTAGGCAGCCTCAAGCACTACTGGTGCAGCCCCGTGGGAGTTGGATTCCCGGCCGGAAGAAACTGCACCGTGAGCCCCATGCCTCAAGCCGCAGGCAAGTGCTGGAAGACAACATTCGGCGACTGGAAATGCAGCTTGACCGGTCCCACGCCAAACCAGCGGACCGGAATGCCAGGGCCGGCAACTTACTAGTCAATTTAATGACAGAACTGACAGGGGATTGAACAAGGAGTTCCGCGGCCTTGATGCATACAAAGACAACGCGCAAACAGTCTGCACTCCTTGGCTTCCTTCTTCTAGCCATTGCCTGCGCTTGTTCGCAACAGTCTGCGCCTGCGGATCCTGCCGAGGGAATGGAACTCGTGCTTCAACTCAGCTCGGCTGTATCGCCGGACGCAGTTGCCGACGAGGCCGTATTCCAACACTATGGCCTCGAACGTAGTGAAAAGCTTCTGCTCGCAGTCGTATCGACCGGTCGAAACCCGGCTGCAACAGCTAACGACTGGGTCGTGATGCACCGGGCTCTCGATGGCCTCGTCGAGCTTAACATTGACCGGCGGCGGTTCTTCATGGCCAGCACCTATGCCAACATGCAGGACTCCGCCTATCGTAACGACGAAGGCGACTATGGGTCAGCGCTCGCGGCAGCGCGCCAGCCACTCAATCTCCAGTAGCGAGCCGGTGTCACCGCGACCCTCTCCGATCCCTGGCAGCGAGTCTGCGCGGCCGGAACCACCAGGAGCATTCCATTGGCCAC
>PLPU01000100.1:0-2748 GCA_003159975.1 Acidobacteriaceae bacterium | reverse complement strand
CAGCCCGAGAGCGCCTACTTCGAAGTCCTGCATGAATTGAAGCTGATCGTCGACCTCATCTATCGCGGCGGCCTCGCCTATATGCGTTACAGCATCTCCGACACCGCCGAGTGGGGCGATTACGTCAGCGGCCCGCGCGTCATCAACGAAGAGAGCAAGAAGGCCATGAAGGCCATCCTCACCGAAATTCAGGATGGCAGTTTCGCCAAGCGTTTCCTCGCCGACCAGAACTCCGGCCGCAAGGAATTCCTCGCCTTCCGCGAAGCCGAAGCGAAACACCCCGTCGAAATAGTCGGCAAAACACTCCGCGCCGCCATGCCCTTCCTCGACCCCGTCACCGTCGAAGAAGTAGCCAAGAACCGCTAGCNNAGCGGAGTGTAGCGGAGTCGAAGGACCTGCGGTTGCTCTTCTCATCAGAAGATTGATCAGACCTCTGAATCACCAAATTATCTGTTCAAAGATCCTCCGCAACCGCGCACCCTTCGCCGGATTCACCATCTCCACAAATCCCACTCTCCCATCCAGGTGCATTCGAAACGCCGGATGCCCCTCGCGATTCTGGCTCTCCGCTCCATGCCGCGCGCAGTTGGTCAAAATCGCCTTCAGCCTATAGAAGTCCGCACGTACAACATTCAGTCGCTCATTCGTAACGATCCCCGCAAGATATTGCCTCACCCCTCGCCGCATCATGCGCGTCTTGCGATGATTGACTTGGAATCCCTCTTCGAGCAGAATCGCCGCAGCCCGCAATGCGAATCGCTCCGCGCATTGATTGAATTTCTCATCGCCGGAGAAGGCAAGGTCATCCGCATACCGCGTGTATTTCGCGCCCGCCGCCTCGGCCAATCCGCTCAAACGGCAATCCACTCGATACGCGCAAAGATTCGCCAGCGCCGGCGAAGTCGGTGCGCCCTGCGGCAAATGCCTCCATGCATACAACGCCCGCGCCTCCGACCTCGCCATCGGATCGAGCCCCTTCCCCAGCGTCTTCCACATCCTCCGCGGCGCCGCGTTGGTGCAGATTCCGCCCAGCCGGTCAGCAACGGCATCCGGGTAACCCGCCGTACGAAACAGCGCCTGCACCCGCGGCCCGGAGAGCGACGGGAAGAAATCCCGCAAATCCATGCGCAGCACAACCATCCGTCCCACGTGCGGCGCGGCAAATGTCTTGATAGACCTGCCACGCACAAATCCATGCGCCGCCGGATGCGAAGGGATCTTCTCCAGTAACTCGCGCAGAATAACTCTCTGTAACTCTTTGAGTTTCTTCTTGGGCGCCTCAATAAGTCGAATGCTGCTGCTCTTCTTGGCCAGGACTCTATAGTGATAGTTGCTTACCGGCCCGTCGCCATTCCCCGTCCGCGCATTCATCCGTTTCAAGTCCGCAAACCACTCCAATTCGCCGGCGCTCACGCAGAGCCAGGCAGCCAGCTCCCCCACCGACTCAATGCGCGGAACCGCCCAATTCCGCGCCGCGTCCGCCGGATGCATCCGCGCAGGCTCCGTCACCCATTGCGCAATTTGCAATCTGCCTTTGTATTTGTGTCTTGCGTACCGCAGCCCGTCATCCGCCCGCAGAAACTCAACCACATCTCTGCGCTTCGGTCGCACTTGCGCGCCAAACGCCCGCACATAGCGCTCAGCCAAGTTCCGTATCCACCGCCAGTTCTCGCCCAGCGTTCGCCGCATCCGCGCGGCAACAGCATCCGCCGCCGGCTCTCCTGCGAGAATCGACCGTGCCAGCGCAGAATAAAAAGTTGTGCTTAGCATCGAGATAAAACAGCGGAATGCTCCAACGAGTCTGACCCTGCGTGACCATATCTGCACAGCGTGCAGCGCCGGTCACGCGACGAATTGTTCAGTTACTTACGTTGCCCTGGGGTATCCCCAGAGAGGACCGGGTCGCGCCCGAAGGCGCAACCCATATCCGGCTTGGAGCATTCCACTGCCTGACGCATGATAACGCGATTGGCCGTTCTCACTTCCGCTTCCCCGGCACATCCTGCCCGCCCTGGTGCAGCACGATCGACGCGAACGCCCCGCCAGCATCCGGAACAAACTCCATCTCCGCGCCAACATTTGCCGCATAGAACCGCGGATGCCCATCCTTCACGCCCGCATACATCAGCGGAAATGCCTGCTGTCCGCCCACCTGCCCGGTCAGCCCATCGGCGCCAACCGCAAACGTAATCGTAACCCCCACCTCGAGATCGTAGACGCCCACAAACTTCGCCAGCTCATCTTTCGTAATCGGCACCGCCTTGCGCTCGCTCGCCAGTGTCACCGGCTTGCCCAGCACCACGTCCAGCAACTGCCCGCCCATCTGTCCCGGCGCGCCGCCATTCACATTTCCCAGCACCACAATTGCAATCCGCTTTTCCGGCACATACGCCAAATGCGTATTGAATCCCTCGATGCCGCCGCCATGATCCACCACCTTGACCCCGTCCTTGTCGCTGATGAAAACGCCCAACCCATAATTCCCTTTGCCCGGCGTCGTCATCGCCTTCAGTGAATCGGCATTCAGCACCTTGCCGCCAAACAGCCCATGCTCCCACTTCAGCAAGTCGCCGGTAGTCGAGTACATTGACCCCGCGGCCCATGGCACCGTCATCGACTCCGACCGCGCCAGCACCAGCCCGTCCTTGCCCTGCATATAGCCCTGTGCCCGCCGCGGCAAAATCAGCTCATCTGTATCCAGCCCTGAATCCTTCATCCCCAGCGGCGTCAGAATCCGCTCCTGCAGCA
>PLPU01000207.1:0-3560 GCA_003159975.1 Acidobacteriaceae bacterium | reverse complement strand
GATATATAAATGACTCTATTTATGGCGGAATACACTAGGACCTCTAAGGAGATTCTCAGATCGAGAGGAGATACTCGAAGCATGCGCTACGTACCGGTCAGTATCAAGCGGATATATAGGTATGGTCGAAGAGTTCTTAAGACGGCTGTTGGCAAGGATCATTTGATTGGAAAAGATGTCAGGATACCGAATGTCACCCTGGGGCAGGACTGGGGCGATTGGACGGTCGCGGATCGGTTGGTTAGTCGGGATTCAATCGTGTATTCGGTGGGGATCGGCGAAGATATCTCATTTGACCTGGCACTTATGGAGCGCTACGGGTGCAAGGTTTATGGTTGGGATCCGACGCCGCTTGCGACCAATTATCTGGCATCCCGCAAGACATCGAATGGATTCATGTTTATGCCATATGGGATCGGAATCGAAGATCGAGCCACAGAGTTCGGAGGGAAAACGGTCGGAGATCGCTCCTTCAGCGTTCGGTCGCTAAACCCTTCAAAGCTTCTTCTCGAGGTACGGAAGCTCAGCTCCATGATGAAGTTGCTGAATCACGATCATGTGGACCTCCTGAAGATGGACATCGAGGGATCGGAAAACGATGTGATCCGGCAGATCGTAGAAGAAAAGATCGTAATTCCTCAATTGCTCATCGAATTCCACCACGGCTGGTACCGGATTCCCGTGGAAAGTACAAAAGAGCATATCCAAATGCTCAAGCTTGCCGGATATTTGGTCTTTGGCGTTTCGGCGGTCGGCCGAGAGTTTTCATTCATCCACAATTCGGTCCTGAATCGCGCAAGAGGGTGAAGAACAGCCCGTGGTTTCTGCGTGCCGTGCAGCCATAAAGTGCGTAAAGCTCAAATGAAAGCGAAGAGCTCGATTTGCCGAGGCGGCGGGTAGACGCGCTCTCTGGCAGTTGCTTGAGCAACGATCGAGCCGGGTCAGGCATTGTGCGGTGCAGCACATTGGATGCCAGGTTTGGCAGTTTATTCTTATGAAGAAAAGCATGTTTGAGATTGAGGTGTTTTCTTCGTGTCTACATCCAAGCATCCCCTGGTTCTGACCATCCTCCTTGGATGGGGTTACCGCGCTGAAACTGCGAACAACGCCATTGCGCTGGCCCGCAAGCCAACTTATGACAAGTTGCTGAAGGAGTTTCCCAATACGCTGATTCGCGCGTCTGAACATTTTGTCGGGCTGCCGGACGGGCAGATGGGCAACAGCGAAGTAGGCCACCTGAATATTGGCGCGGGTCGCATTGTGCAGATGGACATCACGCGCATTGACGCGCTGATTGCCACACGGCCAAGGACCATGATTGGTATCGATAACGCCCATGTCGCCGGGAGGGAATGTGGATTTACACAAGATTCCCAAACTNNGAGGGCGAGCGGTCGTGGAAACGCGGTTTGGGGCTGTTAACCGGCCAATCTCTGCCCATTTTTGTGATTTGCCAAACAAGGCGTGATTCGCTGCCGGACTCGCCATTCTGCAGTCGGGTCGTCCCCGTGCACCGCAGTTGTACTTGCTCTTGGCGCGCTCCAGGTCAGCCAAATCGTATGTTGGACCTGCATCTCAAAAAAGGTTCAGATCGAGAGGCCCGCAATTGCCTCCGAATCTACTTCCTTTGGGACGCAGAAGAAAGGCTGATTGTTGTTGGGTGCCTGACAAGCCATCTTGGCACCCGTGCATGTCGACAAGAGACGAAGAGGACGTACATCTGAAGCACGATGGCGATGGATGAAACGCAGAGCCGCAGTCGAACCAAGCATCGGACATCTGAAGAACGAACACCGATTGGAACGTAACCGACTGAAGGGCACTGTCGGAAATCAGATCAACGCGATCCTGGCAGCCGCCGCGATGAACTTCCAGATGCTCCTCAGAGCTTTTTGGCGCATTTTTCTGCTCTGCATGATGAGGGTATGGAACGGAATGCTCACCTTCCAAGGCCCCCAAGCCCGCAATACTCAGTTTCAATTTGTCTGAGAATCACTTTTTCAGGATCGACTAATATAGACTGGCTGTGTAACCCCAATCCAGCCTGGGAGAGCCCGCAAGGCGCCCCTGGTTGCGCGTCCGTCGGTTTCCGCGGTGCTTCCGTCTACGACGCTCCGTGACATTCTATTCCGGGCGCTCAAGATTGCCGAACTGCCCACTATTCCCGATTCACCGTGAGTGCATCCTTAATGCAGCGTCGAGTCCTGATCTTCCGAAATGAGCTCCTGCCCGCCAGCGAGACGTTCATCCTTGCGCAGGCCGGCGCCTTGAAGAGTTTCACTCCCGTTTACGCCGGCCTCTTCCCTCCTCAGGAATCGCTCCAGCTTCCGTCCAGCCCGGTTTTGCTTTTGTCCTCTTTGGCAATTCCCGACCGGATACGGCGCAGGTTGTATATGCGATTTCCTATCGCGCCGCTTTTCCATGCGCGGCTCCGCTCCGCTGACGTGAGGCTCATCCATGCGCACTTCGCTTTAGATGGCGCCACTGCCCTGCCTATCAGCAAGTATTTGAATGTCCCGCTCGTGGTCACACTTCACGGCTATGACGTAACCACTGGAGACGAGACCATGGAGCGTCTTCCGGGAGGCCGAACCTTTCAACGCCGGCGCGAGGAGTTATGGGTACGCGCCTCGGCCTTCCTGTGCATTTCTAAATTCATTCGCGACCAGGCGCTGGCCAAGGGGTATCCCGAGGAGAAACTGCAGCTTCACTACACGGGAACGGATCTCAGTCTCTTTCGGCCTTCAATCTCCGAAAGAGATCCGAATCTCATCCTCTTTGTCGGTCGTCTCGTGGAGAAGAAGGGCTGCTCCTATCTGCTCGACGCGATCGCCATCCTCAAGCAGAAGAATCCGGCTGTCCGGCTGGTGATGATTGGCGATGGATACCTTGGCCAGTCGCTTCGGCAGCGCGTGAATGCGGAGCGGCTGCCCTGCGAATTCCTCGGTAACCAGCCAGCGCACATCGTGCGCGATTGGATGTGCCGCGCCCAGGTGTTCTGTGCTCCCAGCGTCCACGCCTCCAACGGCGACAGTGAGGGCCTGGGCATGGTGTTCATCGAGGCGCAGGCTGTGGGCACCCCGGTCGTCAGCTTCGATCACGGCGGAATCGGCGAGGTGGTGCTTGACAAGGTAACAGGCCTGCTGGCGCCGGAGCGTGACAGCACAATGCTGGCAGCGTACCTCGAAAGATTTCTTTCCGATCGAAGCCTGTGGGCCGAGTTTTCCAGGCGAGGGATTGAGAACGCGAAAAATCGCTTCGATATCGTCACCCAAACGGCCCGCCTGGAGGTTCTGTATTCGGCCGCGATTGCCGAATTCAAGCCTGCATGAAGTACGCTGCGCGAGTCTGAAGGTCTTTGGCGTCGCTATCCGAATTGTCGTTCTGGCGGCATGCTGGGCGGAGCCATTTTATGGGAAGAATATCTACCCGTTGGTATCCCCTGATACAGAAGCGCAAAGGAAAGAGATTACGGGATTGAATCAGAACGCATTCCTAGAAGCGAATCGACTCGCATTCGCACAGTCTTTGTCGGCCCTAGCCCGCATATCTCACAGTCG
>PLPU01000148.1:0-2765 GCA_003159975.1 Acidobacteriaceae bacterium | reverse complement strand
CTTGCACCACGGGCTGTTAAGCCAGCTTCTCGCCTCTCGAATCGCGATCGGTATGACGGACTGTTGCTGGTTGTTTTCCGCCTGGATCTCGGATCGCGCCGCTTGTGCATACTTTGCATCCATCTCAAGGGAATCGGAGAAGAACCCTGGAGCGAAGCGCACTAGCAAGATTGTTCCCACTGCCGCGCAGAGAGTGAGGAGAAGGGTACGCCCGGCTCGCGCCAAGATGGTAGTCGGCAGACTCACAACGCCTCTGCGAGCATTCTTGGCGCGCTAACAAGTAGAATCGAAATCGCTAACATCATTCGACTTGGCATCCGCTCTACTCTCCTGCTTCGCCACGGTATTGTGCGGCGCCGGCATCGATGATTCGAAAGGACAGACCGGCTTGCAGTTCAAATCCGGCTGACCCTGATCTTATTCATGTCGTCAAGAAGCCCGATTTCTTGAGAATCTGTACGAAGGAAAGACATTCGCGGGCCAGCGTGGCCCTATCGCCTAAGTTGACGGATCGAAACTTTAAAGCCCCCTGAATCATCGATTCATTCAAGTGAATTAACGTAGGTCACAACCTAGCCATTGAACGCGTGCGCGGTGGCCGAGTGAGTGACAAACGCCGCCTCAGTTGTCACCTCGCGCAGCCGCTCGGCAATCTCGCGGTCACGTTGCACCTGCTGCACTGTCAGATGCGCATGCGCGCAAGGGCCGGTTTCGTGGGGCATTGTTACATGAACCACGAATACAATCTGGCGGCAAGCAGAAGCATCGAGAGACGAGCCAGTTGGTCGAGGAAAATCTACCCGAGGCCGAAGAAACTTTTATGCGGGATCGGGTGAAACGAAAGCTCGCGAGCGAGGCGGTTCGGGAAGTGCAACGCATGCGCAAGGCCGTCGGATCCCGCCAGCGCCCGAAATGCTGCGTTCTGCCCGATCTAACTCATGACCGATGTGCCTGTTGGCGGATAATGCTGTATTCGGATGTAACCCAAGTGCCGTCGTTCGACCACTTCGTGGGGATCGCGGAATTCGATTCCAGCACCTGTCTTACCGAGGAGAGTGTCCTTTCTTGAGGATATTGCATGATAAAGGACGCTATCGTTCCGTTCAATAACCCACACGTTTTGGAATGGCTGGATGGGGAAGATCCGGCCGTTCATTTTGTTAGGTTTACGAGGCTGTTTTTTCGATCCCTTTTGTTACAGCACAGATGCGCTTGTGGGCATCGTAGAGGACGCGACGGTGGTCGCGGAGTGAGCTGTTGGTCTTGTCGGTGTTGACGAGGATATGGTTGAGCGTCCAGTGAAGTTCGGAAGCCGGAAATCACCTATGTCGTAAACCAACAATACGAAAGTAACGTGAGCCAATCCAAGGTGTAAGCCGCAGCGGCCGCAGGGGCCGCGACAAGGGAACCCGCGGCACCAAAGAGAGCGAGCGCGCGGCAGAGAAAGGGTCAGCCTTTCCAGGTATATCAACAGAAGGACTGCGAAAGTGGTTCTCCTGGGCTGAATGCCGAAGATCTTCGACTGTACTTATCCAAGCCGCTGGGTGTGCGCTAAGTCGCAAGAAATCTGCATCTAGTCAACCTCAAGTTGTAACCTGAGCATTCAAAATTGTGAGGTTACTTTCTATACAACAAAAAGAGCGCGGAAATCCTACAAAGATAAAAAGCGATTTTTCCACTTGCAATTTAATACCGCCAGGGTGACAATCCTTCTGCAATCCTTTCTCCCCCCAATTTGATGAGTAAGCGCGGAAGGTCCGCGCCGAAACAATCGTCGATCCAGCTCCATTCCATCACCGTGATCGCGGCGACTCATCCCCATTGATCGGGGGTGTTCGCCTCACACCACGATGCTGGCCAAAGGTGAATTGCGTCTGCCATAGACAGCCGCAACGGTGGCGTTTTGCTTGCGCCAGAGAACAAACCAATTCGTCTTGCTAGAGGCCATAATCATGCGTTCGATTCTGATTCTTGTAAGCTATTGGCTCCGCCGCCTGGTGGTGCTTTGCCTTGGTAACTCGACCGTCGCAGCCGCGATGTTTGTGTTCCTGATCACGCCCGCAACGGCGTGCCTGCCTGCATTTGCATATGGGCCGGGAGGAGCAAAGCCGGAGAAAGAGACCTCAGCCCAGCGGGCAACGAGGACTTCGCGCCAGATTACGGAGCGACGTGCGGCGCTTGCGTTTGAGCCGAATGCCGGCCAGGATTCGTCGGATGCCAAGTTCATTGCGCGTAGTGGCGGCTATTTGGTGCGGTTGAACGCCCATAGGGTTTCACTGCTGTTTCCGCGGGCCACAAAAGCCGGCGGTCCGGTCGAGCGGAAGACGATCGAATCCGAGCTGAACCTGACGTTCAAGGGAGCGCGCTCTGGCGTGGCGCTCAACGGCGAACAGCCGCTTTCGGGCCGCAACGACTATTTCCCCACGGGTAATCCGGCGGATTGGAAGACCAATATACCGACCTTCGGCCGGGTGCAGTACCGGTCCCTTTACCCCGGAATCGATTTGGCCTTTTACGGGCGCGAGGGGCGCTTCGAGTACGACGTTGACGTGGCGGCGGGCGCGAATCCCGCCGCCGTGCGGATTGCGCTGGATGGGCAGAGTGACGCCAGGCTGAATGCGCAGGGTGACCTGGTACTCAAGACGGGCGACCGGGAGATGCGCTTTCTGAAGCCGATGGCGTATCAGCTTGCGGCTGACGGAACGCGGCAGCCGGTGGAAGCCGGATACCGCATGAAGGCTGCCTCATCTTCGGGGAAGCAGGCG
>PLPU01000390.1:3482-3724 GCA_003159975.1 Acidobacteriaceae bacterium | reverse complement strand
TTGTCGTCAGGAGAGCTGTCACAGAAGGCCTGCCTCGGTGGGACTGAACCTTTGATTTTCGAGGGCGCGGCGGCGTTTGTCAAACCGTGTTCAGGAGACAAATGTGGTCTGAATTGACCAGTAGTGTGGAAAGAGGTTGTGTTGTAATGCGCACAAACGGCCGCTGTGGAAAAAAGAAGTATACCCGTGTGACAGCCGTCACGGAACGGGCGTTCGACTTAGGAGACACTCCAGTTGTCAAC
>PLPU01000390.1:0-3419 GCA_003159975.1 Acidobacteriaceae bacterium | reverse complement strand
TCAGTTTTCAGTCAAAGGCAAGAGCATAGGCGCGAAACCCCAGTGGAATGAACTTCCGGGAGCTGGCTGAAAATCAGTCCTTCTTCTACAGCCTGTTTAGCCTATCAGTGCCGGCCGATTCAAGCTGACTCATTGCGCTTGGTGCATAACTACCTCAGCCTCAGCCTGCATCCAGTCCAGTTCAATCCAGTCGCAGAGCATGTGGCCGGCAAAGATATGCGCTTCCTGGATACGCGCGGTGTCGCGCGATTCGACCGCAAAGAGATGATCGGCAAACCCCGCCATCTTCCCGCCGCCGGCCCCCGTCAAAGCCACCGTGACCAGTCCCTGCATACGCGCTGTCTTGAGCGCGGCGATTACATTGGAGCTGTTGCCCGAGGTGGAGATGCCCACCAGCACGTCACCCGGGTTCCCCAGAGCCTCAACCTGCCGCGAAAAGACCGCCTCGTAGCCATAATCATTGGCTACAGCGGTCAATATCGACGTATCCGTGGTCAGCGCCACTGAGGGCAGCGCGCGCCGTTCGCGGCGAAAGCGGCCCATCAGTTCGGCAGCCAGATGCTGTGCGTCCGCCGCACTGCCGCCGTTGCCGCACCACAGGATTTTGCCGCCGGCGCGCAGCGTCACCGTCATAGCCAGCGCAATCGCCTCCAGCACCGCATGCTGCTGCTCAATCTGGCCGACGACCTGGAGGTGCTCGGCAAGCGCTTTCCCAAAGATGGTTGCGGCATCAAGACTGTTCGACATGGTTTCCTCGCTTCCGCGGGTTCGCTTTGAAAGCTTGCATTTATCCTGGATAGATAAACACGCGGCTATTGCTATCATAACGGGGTGATCCGCTCCAGTAACAGCACACTGCGCCGCCTGCTGCGAACGGTCTTTCTCGATCGCGACGGCGTGCTGAACGAAAAAATGCCGGAAGGCCAGTACGTCACCTCCTGGAATGAATTCCGCTTGCTGCCACGCGTGGCCGAATCGGTCGCCAAGCTGAACCAGGCAGGCTTGCGGGTGATCGTCGTCTCCAACCAGCGCGGCGTCGCGCGCGGCCTTTACACGGCCTCAGATGTCGACGCAATCCACTCCCGCTTGCAGACCTTGTTGCAAGCGGGCGGCGCAAAGGTCGATGGTTTTTACTTCTGTCCTCACGACAAAGGGCAATGCAACTGCCGCAAGCCGCTGCCGGGCCTTTTCGATCAGGCCGTCAGTGATTTTCCCGAGATTGTTGCAGCCAGCAGCGCCATGGTCGGCGATTCCCTCTCCGACATTGAGTTTGGCAGGCGACTGGGAATGTTGACGGTGTTCGTTGAGGGCGATCCGGAGCGAAGGAAAGCCGGCGCGGAAGCAGCGGCAGCGATGGCCGACATGCGGGTCGCTTCTCTGGTTGAAGCCGTTGAAGCGTTGCTGTGATAAGCAACGGAATGGAAGGTGGAAAGGCCCGGGGGCCGATGGTTGGGCTTTGAGGTCTCCCACCCATCGACCACCCACCCCAGCGACGAAGACCTGTCGCCGGGGATCCCGGTGCGCTCGATGGATGGGGCACCCGAAGTTTCATCCGCCGTGGGCCGGCTTCGCCGGTGGAGGGCCAGAAAGGTCAGCAAAGACTCTTTTTCGAAACGATCTACGCTGTGGCGCGCTCGCGCTCGTGGGTGCCCAGGCGGACGCTAATGATCTTGGAGACGCCGGGCTCCTGCATGGTGACGCCGTAGATCATGTCGGCGGCCTGCATCATGCGTTTGGAGTGGGTGACGAGCAGGAACTGGGTGTCCTGGCTGAGCGAGTGGAGCAGATCGGCGAGGCGGCCGACGTTGGTTTCGTCGAGCGGCGCATCCACTTCGTCGAGCACACAGAAGGGGCTGGGCTGGAACTGGAAGATGCCGACGAGCAACGCGAGGGCAGTCAGAGCTTTTTCTCCGCCGGAGAGCAGGAGCACGTTTTGGAGCTTTTTGCCTGGGGGCGAGGCGACGATTTCGAGGCCGCTCTCGGCCTGGTTTTCCACGTCGGTGAGGCGAAGGAAGGCCTGACCACCCTGGAAGAGACGCGAGAAGACGAGGGCGAAGTTCTCGTTGATGCGGGCGAAGGCTTCATCGAACTTGGTGCGCGAGATCTGGTCGATCTCCTTGATGGTTTCCTGGGTGTTCTCGATGGATTCGATGAGGTCCTTGCGCTGGGTGTCAAGGAAGATGTGGCGATCGGCGGTCTCTTTGTATTCTTCGAGGGCCATCATGTTGACGGGGCCCATCTGCTCGATGCGTTGGCGGAGGGTCTGACAGGTTTCTTCTTCGGCGACGAGAGCTTCATCGGCGAGGCGGAAGATGGATTCGTCGACGCGGATGAGTTGGGCTTCGAGATTGATCTCGCTGACGCAGGCTGCTTCCTGGTGTTCGAGGTCGGAACGCAGCTTGGCTTGCTGGCTGGCGCGATTGGCGCGGTCTTCACGCAATTGGTCGAGCGCGGCGCGGCCGGTCTTGAGCTGTGTCTCCATGGATGCGAGTTGCTGACGCACGGCCTGGGCCTGCGTGGCGAGGGAGTGCGCGAGAGCGAGGGCTTCGGCGCGGATGTCGGCCAGCTCCTTCTGCTTGCCGGCCAATGCGGCGCTCTCGGCAATGCGCTGCTCGCGCTCGGCGGACGCGGAGGCGCGCTGCTGCTCGATGGCCAGGACGCGGCGCTCGAGGTCGGAATAGAGGCGGTCAATGCGCTGGAAGGCGGCTTCAGCACCGCGACGGCGCTCTTCAAGGCCGGCCAGCTCCGCGGTGACTTGCGCGGCTTCCTGCTGCAGGCCTTCGCGGGTCTGGCGGAACGTGGCAAGCTGGGCCTGCAACTCGTCGAGGGCGGCTTCAGCCTTGGCGTGCTCGNNGTGAGCCACTCCTGCAGGCGGCGCTCGATGCGCTGGGTTTCGCTCTCCATCTGGCGCAGAGCCGCGCCCTGGTTGGCGGTGTCGGTCTCGGTGCGGCGGCGTTCTTCGCTGCGCGCCTCGAGTTGAGCGGTGAGCTCCTCGATGGAGCGGGTGAGAGCGACGGCTTCCGTTTCCGCTTGCGCAAGGCCGGTTTCGAGCCTGGCGAGGCGGGATTCCGTTTCGCGTAATTCGCGCTTGAGGGCGAGCGGTCCTTCAGAGGCAGGCTTGCCGCCGGTGACGGTGGCGTTGTGGAAGCATTCACCCTCGGGCGTAAGGAAGTAGGCGTGGGCGTGACGGGCGGCGAGGCTGCGGGCTTCACTGGAGTTTTCAACCAGGTAGCCATGGCGCAACTTGGGCAGGATGGATTCAAGGGAGCGGCCAAAGCCGTTGAGCACCTTGATGGAATCCTTCAGCGGAACCAGGCCAGGGCTGGTGATTGCGTCCGCGGACTCGATGGATGGAGCGGCGGAAGCGTCGGCGGGATGGATGAGGAACGTGGCACGGCCGTCGACGCCGGACTTGAGCA
>PLPU01000026.1:0-3476 GCA_003159975.1 Acidobacteriaceae bacterium | reverse complement strand
AACGATGTTCTCAATCGCATTCAGGACAGCCGGGGGCGCTTGGAGGCCGAGATCCGCAAGCTGCTGCATGAAGTCAGCCGCATTGCAGTACAGGCACTTGACCGGGCACGAAAAGTCCAGGAAGAAGGAACTCCTGCCGTACAGTCGGCAATTGGACGGCTCAATCGAATTGAGAAAGATGTTTCGGCGCTCGTCTAGTTCTTTTCATGCGCTTCGGGCAAGAGAGCATCCGAGCAAGCCATCAACGTTACATGAAGAGCAATGCCCTCTAATTAATCTCGGAGAAAGAGGTCCCGCTGCGATGCCTTCGTCTTCTGCCCAGCGCGAGCCGACAGTTGAATATCTGAATTGCGTTCAGCGCGAGGAAGAATTGGGCCGCCTTCGGAACCAAGCCAAGATACGTAAATCCCTTCTCGTCTTCGGACCCGAGGGAGTTGGCAAATCGCGTCTGCTACGCACCTTCGTCGAAAAGCAGGCGCTCGCGCTTTACGTCGAGCAGATGCGATCACCGCGCGAATTTGTTCTCGCGTTGCTCCAGGCGTTGCATTCAGCAGACCACAACCTAAGAATTCCCGAAAAACTCACTGCTCTCTCCACATCCGGATTGAAGGGCATCGTAAACCGGGCGCTTGATACGCGGCCCTTTTTGATGGTGCTGGACCATCTCAACGCGCCCTCCCGTGTTGTTGCCAGGATGATCAAAGATTTGCACTACTACGGGCGTACCCCAGTAATCTTTGCGTCGCGATCTCCCCATATGGAGGACATTGGCGCGCTGCGCCCTCTGTGTGCGGGCAAGTCAGAGCGCCTGGAACTAAAAAACCTGCCACCGCAATTCGCTTTAGAATTTGCCCAGCGCGAAGCGGAAAAGATCGAGCTTTGGGCGTCCAATTTGGAGGCGATTCTGCTCTCGCTTGTTGAATGGAGCGATGGGAATCCCGGCGCGATCCTCAACATGTTGAAAATGGCTCAACTCCCGCAGTACCGAGCGGGCGACCAAATCAAAGCTCACATCCTGTACGTGGACTATCGCATGGGGCGCAGGTAGCCGGAAAGACTCGTCCCTCTTCAAATCAGCACTCGGTGGGATAAACCAATGCCCTGGTGCCATTTTTTGGGTCGGTCTCAGGCCCAGGAAGCGTTCGGTGATCTGCTCTCGCTCGGTTGAAATCCGAAGTCATTTTTCGACAACAGCCCGAGTCACGTTTCTAACACCGACTCGGCCCGGTCTTGTGGGTTGGCGCCGTGTCGTCAAACCAGAAATGTCTAGTTGGTAAATGTTGGCAGAGCGGCAGAATGTTGTGTGTCGGGTGAAAGGTCAATTTTTCACGAAAAGGATCCCGGCAGCAGCAAAACATTGTATCGATTGGCCTTATTACGTTGTGTCGAGCGCCTAAATTGGCTTCTCTTCTATTAAATGATACTGTAAGCGCTAAACGTTCCCTTTCAGGCTACAATTCAAGATCAAAGAAGCATGATACTATATGTTTGAAAAGTTCCTTTTGAAGGAACAACTCATACATGAACAATCATGCCGCCAAGACGCTGGGTCCACAGACCTCCGCCCTCTTCGTCGAACTCAACGAGAGAAGCAAAGCCACGTTCAACCTCCGGGACGTGGAAGAGATCACAGGCTTGCGCGGTTCTTCCGCGCGGACGCTTATCCACAAAGCCGAGAAAAGGGGTGTCGTCACTCGCCTGCGCCCCGGCCTGTACAACCTGGTTCCGTTTGAACTGGGCAGGGCGACGGAATACGTCGGCGATCCCTACGTCATCGCCAGGGAGCTATGCGGCGGGCAGGACTACTTCCTTTCTTACGCCTCCGCGATGGAGTTGCACCGCATGGTCACTCAGCCGCAGCTCACCCTCTACGTCAGTTCCACCGTCCGCAAACCGTCGCGGACGATCCACGGCTACGAATACCATTTCGTCGCTGTGAAGCCGGAGCAGTTCTTTGGACTCACGAAGCTCTGGATCACCAAACAGCAGGCCGTCATGGTCAGTGATCGAGAGCGAACCATCGCCGACGGTCTTCGGCATCCACAGTACGCCGGCGGCGTCCCAGAGGTTGCCAAGGCGCTCTGGATGAGCAGAAATGACATAAATATTCCCCGCCTGCTCGAATACACCCAGCGTTTCCAATCTGGTGCGCTTACTCGGCGGGTTGGATACCTCTTGGAACTCCACAAAATGGCTTCGCCGGCGCAGCTCGCGCAATTGCGCTCTGCGCTCAGTTCAACCTATGACCGGCTCGATCCGACGCTCCCCATAGTCGGCCCGTATCAGGCGCGCTGGCGTTTGCAGCTTAACATTGAGTCCGAGGAACTTGAGGCGATTCGTCACACATGATTCCACAACGAAATCTCTCCCTGTTGGCGAACCGGCTGCACAAAGAACACGGTGGCCGCCGTATCCCTGAATCCGTGTTGGAACGGGACTATTGTTTGGCATGGTTTCTGGCCGGGTTGAGTCAAAGCCAGCTCGGCAAACTTCTCATCTTCAAAGGCGGCACCTCGCTCAAACGCTGCTATTTCGGCGACTACCGCTTCTCGGAAGATCTGGACTTCACCCTCGCTCGGGCCGCGGATTTCGCTGAGATCCGAGGCGGCCTGGAGGAAGTCTACGAGTACGTCGCCCAAGCATCCGGAATTCGTTTCACCTTTGATCGGGAAGACCGGCAAAGCCATGTCAACAGCCACACTTTTTATCTCAGCTATCAAGGTCCGCTCCCGAATCCGAATACGGTCAAGGTGGACATCACCATCGCGGAGACCGTGCTCTTCCCCGTCGAGCAGAAAGAGATTTTGCGAGCCTACGAGGAGTTCAACGACATTCCCGAGGGCCGCGCAGTGGCCGTTTACAGCTTGGAAGAAATCGCCACTGAGAAGGTTGTCGCCCTGGGGGACCGGGCACGGAATGAACCCCGGGACCTTTACGATCTTTGGTTCCTCACAGCCCATGCCGGGGTTGAACTCCATGCTCTGCTTCCAGCAATCGAGCGGAAACTCCGCTTCCGCAACAAAGAGATCACGGGCCTCCAAGATCGAATTGTTGCAAAAGAAACACGCCTCAAATCACTATGGAATAGTCGGCTCGGCCATCAAATGGAAACCCTGCCTGAGTTCGACATGGCGTATCGCGCTGTCCGCCGGGAGCTGCGCCAAGCAGAGATGCCTTGATGAAAACCCTGAATTTGAGTGCTCGCCGCAGTTCCTGGAAATCGCTCCGGAGGTACAAACTCTGACTTGGCGTGATCTGCGATGAGCCATTGGATGATAAGAGGTTGAACGCCTTCTATTTTTCGTCGTGGGTATTGCTCGCCATCACACTTACCGCGAGCTAGCCTTACCGCGCCCCAGTTCTCCTGCTCGATTGCCTCATCTCAAGTTGCATGGCACAAGGGCATCTCATTCACCGTGATGCCGCGCACCGACTAGGAATGCGGGCATAGGGTAATACGGTCTGTGGAGGTGTGG
>PLPU01000373.1:0-11499 GCA_003159975.1 Acidobacteriaceae bacterium | reverse complement strand
TTTCCGGAAGGGGGCGTGCGATTCCCCCAAGTGCACGTGAAATCCCGACAGAATCGGTCGTATACTGAATGCGGACCGAAGAAGTCGGATATTCAATGCTAAAGCTGACCAAGAAGGCCGATTACGGGTTGATGGCGCTCAAGTACCTTGCCGAGCACCCGGAGACGCCTGCGCTGAGCGCCAAGGATGTGGCCGACGCCTACGGGATTCCAGCGCAACTGCTGGCCAAGATTCTGCAGCTTCTTACCCGAAACGGCCTGCTTCGTTCGCACGCGGGCATGAACGGCGGTTACGCGCTGGCCCGGGATGCACGCGAGATTTCGGCTTACGAGGTAATTCTCGCCATCGATGGGCCGTTTTTTATTACTTCCTGCACCAAGGGCGCCAAAAGTTGCGATCTGACGCCGAGCTGCACCATCAAAGAGCCCTTGGCGCGGGTAAATGACACAATCGCCGGGGTGCTGAAGAGCATCAGTATTCAAGACCTGGCGGAACACGAACAACCCGCGTCACGGCAGCACCATGCGCAGGGGTTGGTTTCCCTCACGTTGTAAAAGATTTGACGCAACAGATGATTTTTCCCCTCCGTGATGAGCGGAACAGGGCATTGAAGAGGATGGAGAACACGATGAGCACAGTTGCCAGCCAAGTGGAAGTGCCGGCAGGGGTAAACCTGCCAATTTATATGGATAATCACGCTACGAGCCCCTTGGATCCCCGGGTGCTGGAGGCGATGATGCCTTATTTCACCAGCAAGTTCGGGAATGCGGCCAGCCGCAATCACTCTTTTGGCTGGGAAGCGGAGCAGGCTGTGGAAACGGCGCGCGAGCAGATTGCCAAGCTGATCGGGGCCACCGCCAAGGAGATCATTTTTACCTCTGGCGCCACCGAGAGCAATAACCTGGCCCTGAAGGGCATTGCGGAGATGTACCGCGAGCGCGGCAACCACATCATCACCCAGGTGACCGAGCACAAGGCGATTCTGGACACCTGTAAGCGGCTGGAGAAGAACGGCTACCGGGTTACCTATCTGCCTGTTAAGGCAGATGGGCTGATCGATCTCGAAGACCTGAAGCGCGCGATGGATGACAAGACGATTCTCGTCACCATCATGGCGGCCAACAACGAGATTGGCGTGCTGCAGCCGATTCGCGAGATCGGCAAGATCTGTCATGAGAAGGGTGTCATCTTCCATACGGACGCGGTGCAGGCCGTGGGCAAGGTTCCGGTGAACGTGATCGCCGACAACGTTGACGTCCTGTCGTTGTCGGGACACAAGATTTACGGACCCAAGGGCGTGGGCGCACTGTATGTTCGCCGGCGTAATCCGCGCGTGCAGATTGCGGCGCAGATCGACGGCGGCGGCCACGAGCGCGGTATGCGGTCCGGCACGCTGAACGTCCCCGGCATCGTTGGTCTGGGCAAGGCTTGCGAGATTGCCTACGCGGAGATGGATACAGAAGCGGCGTATCTGCGCGGCCTGCGCGACCGTTTGAAGGCGAAGCTGGAGTCCGAGCTCGACTACGTCCACGTGAATGGTTCGTGGGAGCATCGTTTGCCGGGCAACCTGAACATGAGTTTTGTGTATGTCGAAGGCGAGTCGCTGCTGATGGGCATCAACGATGTGGCTGTTTCCAGCGGTTCGGCATGCACCTCGGCCACGCTTGAGCCGTCATATGTACTGAAGGCTCTGGGACTGGGCGACGATGTGGCGCACAGCAGCATCCGGTTTGGTCTGGGCCGCTTCAACACCCAGGCGGAAGTGGATTATGTAGCTGCCAAGGTGATCGACATTGTGAAGCATTTGCGCCTGCTTTCACCGCTTTACGAGATGGTACTGGACGGCATCGACCTGACCAAGATTCAGTGGGCGGCGCACTAAAGAACAGTGGTTAGTGATTAGTGGTTAGTCGTTACAAACGATTGACCAGAAACTAACCACTAGTCACTAATCACTAATCACTTTTAAGCGGCTTCCCCCGCAGAAGGATGGAACAAATGGCATACAGCGACAAGGTAATCGACCACTACAACAACCCGCGCAACGTGGGCCAACTGGACAAGGCATCCACGGAAGTGGGTACGGGCCTGGTGGGCGCACCGGAGTGCGGCGACGTGATGCGGCTTCAGATTCGCGTGAACCCTGAGACGCAGGTGATTGAAGAAGCGAAGTTCAAGACCTTCGGCTGCGGCTCGGCCATCGCCAGCTCTTCGCTGGCCACCGAGTGGATCAAGGGCCGGACCGTTGAGGATGCGCTGGCGATTAAGAACACTGACATTGTGAAGGAACTGTCGCTGCCGCCGGTGAAGATTCACTGTTCGGTGCTGGCCGAAGATGCGATTCGCGCGGCCATCGGCGACTGGAAGAAAAAGAACGGCGTTGCGGAAACGGCAGATGCCGCGGCTGTAGCGCACTAAGAGGCTTCCCCTTTCCTGAAGGGGTCGCGGCGAAGGCTGCGACCCCGCGCTTACGGGGAATTGCGAGTGAAAAGGCAAGTATGTCGAACATGGTAAGCATCGAATCGAAGCCCGCGGAAGGCGCTTTTGGAGCGCCGCCGAAGCCGGCTGCACCACAGGCATCCGTCGGCGCGGCGGGCGGACTGCAGTTGACCGAGCGGGCCATCAAGCGCATTCGTGTGGCGATGGCCAAGGAAGGCGTGTCGCCGGAAGAAGGCGGACTGCGGCTGGGCGTGATGGGCGGGGGGTGTTCGGGTCTTTCGTACTCCATCAAGTTCGACACGCGTCCACGCGAGCGCGACCGCACCTACGACTTTGACGGCGTCAGGGTTTTCGTCGATCCGAAATCATTCCTGTATCTCCACGGCATGACGCTGGACTACGAAGAGACGCTGATGCGTCAGGGCTTCAACTTCATCAATCCGAACTCCACGCGGTCCTGCGGCTGCGGTTCGTCGTTCTCGTCGTAGCGTCGCGCAGGCTTCCGATTCGCAAGAGTTCACAATTATGATCAAGGTCCTCGATTCCGCGGTTCCGATTGCCTGTTGGTCGTGCTCAATCGGGCATAACGACTCCACGTTGTTTTGCCCGCACTGCAGCAAGATTCAACCTCCACCGGGAGGCGATTTTTTTCAAGTTTTCAGCCTGGAGCGCCGCTTCACCATTGATTTGGCTGCGCTGGAGCACGAGTTTCACCGCCTCAGCCGCAAGGTGCATCCCGACCGCTTTGCCCGCGCGGGCGAGAATGAACGGCAGTGGAGCCTGGCCGATACGGCGCTGCTCAACGACGCCTATCGCACGCTGAAAGATCCATTGCACCGCACGGAATATCTGCTCAAGCTCGAAGGCGCGGAGATTGGCGAAGAGCATGCGGGTAAGAATCGCGCGAGTGAGGACGGCAAGGGCGCGAAAGATCCGTCGCGGGTTCCCGCCGATCTGCTGGAGGAAGTCTTCGAACTCAACATGCAGTTGGAAGAGATGCGCATGGCCCGCAAGATGGGCGAAGAAGATCCTCAGCTCTTGTCTGATCTGCAATTGGCGAAGAGCAGATTTGAAGGCCTGCTGAACGAAGTCGACGAGGGTCTGCGCGCCGAGTGGCAAGTGTGGGACGAGGGCAAAATCGCCGAACGCCATGCTGCGCAAAAGACAATGGTGGCGCTGCTGGACCGGCGGCGCTATCTGAACAACCTGGTCCGCGACGTGAATGAAGTTCTGGGAGCCTAAAAGAGAAGCATGGCGGAATTGAACTCGATTGGCCGCGTAGTTGGAATCGACCTGGGGACCACCAACTCCCTGGTCGCATATATGCAGGGCGACGCGCCGGTGGTGATTCCCGGCGTGGATGGCTCGAACCTGGTGCCATCGGTGGTGGCTCTCGATCCTGTTCCGGCCGATGGTGGCCGGCCCACGGTGACGGTGGGCAACACCGCGCGCAAGGCGCTCATCGAGACGCCGGAGCGGGTCATCTACTCAGTGAAACGCCTGATGGGGCGCGGTCTTGAAGAGATTCAGGACGAGCTGAAGCTGTTTCCGTTCCGGCTCGCCGACGACGTGGAAGCGGGCGAAGTTCCGCGCATCACGCTTGGTGAAATGCGCTTCACGCCGCCGGAGATTTCGGCATACATTCTGCGCCAACTCAAGCGCAACGCGGAGCGTTTCTTCGGCGCGCCGGTGACGCATGCCGTGATTACTGTGCCGGCCTACTTCAACGATGCGCAGCGCCAGGCCACGAAGGACGCGGGCCGCATGGCTGGTCTTGAAGTGTTGCGGCTGGTGAACGAGCCCACAGCGGCCGCGCTGGCTTACGGGCTTGACTGTGCCAAAGAGGGCACCATTGCGGTATATGACCTGGGCGGCGGCACGTTTGATATTTCGATACTGAAATTGCGCGATGGGATCTTCGAAGTGCAATCGACCAATGGCGACACGCACCTGGGCGGCGACGACATCGACAACCTGCTGCTCGCCATTGCACTTGACGAAATTCACGCGGAGCACGGCGTGGATTTGCGCGGGCATCCGGGCGCTGTGCAGGCGCTGCGCAAAGCCGCGATTGAGGCCAAGATCAGCCTGTCCACGGAGGATGTGGCAAGGTTCGATATTGAATTGCCCAACGGCGACCGGTATCGGCGCGAGATTCCGCGCGGGGTGTTTGAACTGCTCATTGAGCCGGTGCTTGAACGCACGGCCGGGCCCTGCAAACAGGCGCTTGCCGACGCGGGCATCACGCCGGAACAGATCGATGAAGTGGTACTTGTTGGTGGGTCGACGCGTATTCCCGCCGTGCGCCAACTAGTGGACGATCTCTTTCATCTCACGGCGCGGGGCAAGAAGCCGCACATTGATTTGAATCCCGACGAAGTGGTGGCGCTGGGCGCGGCGGTGCAAGCAGACATTCTGGCCGGTGCATCGAAGACCACCGAAGAGATGCTGTTGCTGGATGTGACGCCGCTTTCGCTGGGCATTGAGGCTTTGGGCGGGACCGTTGCGCGGATTATTCAGCGGAACTCGACGATTCCGGCTTCGGCCACCGAGCACTTTACAACGGGCGTCGAAGGCCAGACCAACGTGGCGATTCACGTGGTGCAGGGCGAGCGCGAACTGGCCGCCGATTGCCGCTCATTGGCGCGATTTGATCTCAAAGGCATTCCGCCGATGAGCGCAGGGTTGCCACGTATCGAAGTGAAGTTCCTGATCGACGCGGACGGCATTTTGAAGGTGACGGCGCGCGAACAGCGCAGCGGCCAGGCAGCGAAGATTGAAGTGAAGCCGACCTATGGGTTGACCGATGAGCAGGTTGAGAGCATGATTCTCGACTCGTTCGATCACGCAGAAGAAGATTTCGCCAAGCGCCTGTTGATTGAGGCGCGCAATGAGGCGGAGACGATTCTTGCGGCCGTCGAGCGCGCCCCGGAAAGCCCGGCGTGGAATCAGTTGACGGGCGAAGAGCAAGCTGCAATCGCTTCGGCGCGCGATCACCTGGCAAGCGTCAAGCTGGGCGAGGATCAGACCGCCATTCGCGATGCTACGCTAGCTCTGGATCGTACTACGCGGCGATTTGCGGAGCTGATGATGGAGGCCGCGGTAACAACAGCGATTCGCGGGAAGACGATGGGGGAAGCCGGTGAGGAGTTGGGCAACGACGTCACCGCTCCTCATCCCATGGCTGCGGCGGAGTTTAAATGAAGCGAGTCGGCGAGTCAGCGGAGCAGCAGGACAGCATGAGGAGTTTGAAGCTATGAGTGAAGCAAACACAAAAAATATTCCCGCCGATAAGCTGGTGCGCGTTACGTTTCAGCCGGAGGGCAGGTCTGTGGAGTTTGAATTCGGCACACTGCCTTACGATCACCATGGCAAGCCGATGTCGTTTCTTGATGTGGCGGAGAACTTCAACATTTTTCTCGACCACGCCTGCGGCGGCGTTTGTGCCTGCACCACCTGTCACCTGTGGATCAAGGACCAGAGCGGCATCAGCGAAGCCGATGACGACGAGATCGACCGCATGGACATGGCTGCCGACCAGCAGTTGAACTCGCGCCTCGGTTGCCAGGCCGTGATTACGAAGCCGGGTGTCTACGAAGTCGAAATTCCCAAGTGGAACCGCAACTATGTTTCTGAAGGCAAGCCGCTGACGCTTGCTGAAGGCAAGTAAGGAGAAAGAGAATGCCGCGCGAGATATTGTGGACAGACGCCGAGGAGATCGGCATTCAGCTTCAGGAGAAGTATCCCGATATTGACCCGTTGACGGTGAGGTTCACCGATATGCACCGCTACGTGACGGAGCTTCCCGGCTTTGCAGACGATCCGGCAAAGTCGAACGAGTCGCGGCTTGAAGCGATTCAGATGGCGTGGCATGAGGAGTTTGAGGACGCGAAGTGAGAGGTTTATTTTCTCGCGAGTCTAGTTTCTTCCGCACAATTATTCTATTGAATTATCGGTCTTCGTAATCCTGCCTGTCGCTCCAGCTGAAGGACCCTTCGAAATGCTGGAACTCCTTTTTCTTTCCCGGCACAAGATAGACGCTGAGCACATCGAAACGGACGAATGGAGCTGTCTCCTGCGGCAGTTGGCGCACGTAATGGCGAGCCAGCCGGCGAACGGTGTTTCGCTTGTGGGAGTCGACGGCGGCTTCGGCGGGCGTGATGTCATGCGCGGTGCGGGTCTTCACTTCGATGATGCAAAGCAACGGTCCATCCCACGCAACCAGGTCGAGATCGCCGGCTACGGTTCCGGCTGACCAGCGCCGCGCCACCACGGTCAAGCCTTTGCGCCGCAGAAAAAAGAAGGCCGCGTCTTCGCCGTCGATGCCGGTGATCAGGTGAGCGGGCAGGCTGGATGTGTGGCCAGGACGACGAGCCAGTTTGTTGAGCCGGGAGAGTGCGCGCTCCTCGTAGCCGATGCGCAACTGATCCATCCATCCCATGGGCACCATTGTCGGCTCCATGAGCCAAATGTGCAAATGGGGCGCTGGTCGTATCAAAAAGAGGCGAGATTTTGCGGCGATTGCAGACTATCGAGGTGATGTTTCGAACCGATTTGGGACGGACATTATCGATCTGGGAATCTCCTGTGTTTGAAAGCAAATTCACCTGATTTATTCACTCCGACGCGGCTCGTGTTGAGTAAAACTGGAGACCGGAACGCGCAGGAAAGGTCGATTATGTCTCTCGGTGTATTGGAAGGGTTGTTCTCGCAGCGCAACGCGCGGCCCTCGCACATGGCTTCGGACGCCAACTCGCCGATGCCCGTTGAGTCCGAAGTGGAGGTGGATCGCAGTTTTGAGTTTGCGCTGGATGCGCTCCCCTGCAACGCGATGTTTTGCGACAGGGAACTGATCCTGCGTTATCTCAACCGGTCATCGCGCAAGACGCTGCTGATGCTGCAACAGTATTTGCCGGTGCCAGTGGATCAGATTGTCGGCAAATCAATTCATGTTTTTCATAAATCTCCGCCAAATGTTGAAAGGATTCTGGGCGCGAGTCAGCATAAGGGTGTGCACCATTTGCCCCACAGGGCGACCATACCGCTGGGACCGTTGAAGCTCGATCTGGAAATTGAGCCGATGATCGACGGACGCGGCGGATACATTGGCGCGGTGGTGGTGTGGGGGGTGAGCACGCAGCAAAAGCTGGAAGCAATCCGAAAGGCTCAGGATGCGCAGCGCAGCGACATTGAGCATTTGAACGGTAATTTGCAAATGGTGGCGACAGCTACGCATGAGATTGAGGCCAGCATTGCGGAGATTGCCAAGAGCGCTGTGGATGTGGCGCAAACCGCGGAGAAGTCGCGCGTTGCGAGCGCTGAGACCAAGACCTCTATCGAGAGCCTGCGGACCTCAAGTGGGGGTGTGGCCAAGGTTGCGGATCTGATTGCCTCGATCGCCACGCAAACCAGCGTTCTTGCGCTGAACGCGAACATCGAGGCCGCCCGGGCCGGCGTTCACGGAAGAGGCTTTGCCGTGGTTGCGAGCGAGGTGAGAAAACTGGCCGAGCAAACAGCATCGGCAACGGCCGAGATTCAGGCAAAGGTAACCCAGATCGGGGGCGATGTCGCGACTGCGATGTCGGCTATCGATCGCATCGCCAATCAAACGGAGGATCTTTCCGGATTATCGCATCAGATGGCTGCGGCTGCGGAGGAACAGCACCTGGCCACACGCGAAATGGCGCAGAATCTTGAACGGGCCGCGCACCGGACGTCCGAGATTGCCAATATGCGCCTTGACGAGAAGGTCGAGTAAGAGGATTCGGGACTAAGAGCAGGACGGTCGCGCGGAAGGGGAAAAGGCCGACAGCGCTGGGTGAAAGAATCACTCCGAACTGCCAGCCCCCGTTTTGCTTTGGGGTTGGCGGAAAGGGATCGGGCCTCAGGCCGTTGCCACCTCAAGGGTGTTGGCGTCCTCGTGTTCCTTTTCGACCTGCGTCAGCGCATCTTCCAGGATGTCCAGCGCCACGGTGGCTTCGTGCTCGTTGACGATGAGCGGAGGGCAGAGTCGAATGGATGTTTCGCCGCAGCCAAGGATCATGAGGCCGCGCTCGAATGCCAGGGTCTCCACGCGATTGCGCAGAGCGGTGGCCGGTTCGCGCGTGGCCTTGTCTTTGACCAGTTCGATGCCGATCATCAGGCCGCGCCCACGCACATCGCCTACCAGCGGGTGCGAATGTTTCCAGCCGCGCACGCGTTCCAGGATGAACTCGCCCACGCGCGCTGCGTTGTCGATGCCCTCCCGCTCGAGCACGTCCATGGTGGCCAGCGCCGCGGCCAGAGAGACGGGGTTGCCTCCGAAGGTGGAGGCATGGGAACCGGGAACCCAGTCCATGATTTCGGCGCGCGTCATGCAGATGCCGAGCGGCATGCCGCTGGCGATGCCTTTGGCCATGCAGACCATGTCCGGCTCCACGCCGGAGTGCTCGATGGCCCACCACTTGCCGGTGCGGCCGGCGCCGGACTGCACTTCGTCCACTACCAGCAGAATGCCGTGACGGTTGCAGATGGCGCGCAGTTCGCGCAGGAAGTTGTCGGGCGCGACGACGTAGCCACCTTCACCCTGGATGGGCTCGATGAAGATGGCGGCAACCTCCTCAGGCGCGAGGATGGTCTTGAAAAGCTTCTCTTCGATGTATTGCGCGCAGCCCAGGCTGAAGGATTCTTCCTCTTGCGGTCCGCCGGAGCAGCCGCGATAGGCATAGGGATAGCGGATATGGGTGACGCCGGGAACGAGCGGCGAGAAGCGGCGTTTCTGCTGAGGCTTGGAGCCGGTGAGCGAGAGTGCGCCCATGGTGCGGCCGTGGAATGCGCCAAAGAACGAGATGACCTGCTGGCGGCCGGTGTGGTAGCGCGCCAGCTTGAGCGCGCATTCAACGGCTTCGGCGCCGGAGTTGCCGTAGAAGAACCTGTGCGGGCCGGGCATGGGCGCCACGGCGGAGAGGCGGTCGGCCAGGTCGGTGAGCGGCACGTGATAAAAGTCCGTTCCGGAAATGTGGATGAGTTCGGCAGCCTGTTTCTGAATGGCCGCGACAACTTCGGGATGGCAATGACCGGTGGAAACCACGGCAATGCCGGCGGCGAAGTCGAGAAACTCGTTGCCGTCCACGTCTTCAACGCGGCAGCCTTTGGCGCGCTTGGCCACCAGCGGATAGGAGCGGGTGTAGCTGGGCGAGATGAGGCGGGTATCGGCCGCAACGGCAGCCTGCGCCTTGGGGCCGGGCAGGGGACAGATCAGTTTCGGTCCGTATTGTGCATGTAGATCCTGGTTGGTCATGGTCTAGTCTCCTCGGCAGATGCTGTTGTGGGTCGCGATATAGATAGGGCGCGGCCAGGGACCCCGGGCGGAAGGGGTCGATCTAAGAGAGTGCAGGCGAGGGTCTTCGGCAGTCCGGTACTAATCGCCGCCGAAGAGGCTAGGTCGAGTGCGGGTGGGCAGCACGCGTAGGTGCTTCCGCGGGCAGATAATGCGCGCGCGCCACCGAGACCAGCGCTTTTTGGCCGGTGCAATCAGGATCGCGTTGGAAGTGCGCTGGTGCATGAGAGCCCTGCTGCCCCGAGGATAGCACGGGCTGCCGTCAGCTCGCCACGAGCCGTGTTCAGCATCCTTCAGGATGCGGCAAGAAGCGGGAAGCGCCTGCAATCCGCACACGGTAGGATGGAATCATCCTTATGGCGAGCTCTATGCCGGCATGTCATCCCGAAAAGAAGGCGGCTACCCGAGCCTCGATCGTGCTGGCATTTGCGAGTGTCTACTTCTTTTGGGGCTCGACTTATACAGCCATCCGCATTGGAGCAGCGGAGATGCCGGCGCTGCTGCTGTCGGGGATGCGCTTTCTGATTGCCGGGACGATTCTGCTGGCGTGGTGCCGGTGGCGGGGATTGCGGCTTTGGTGGCCCGCGGGGACCATGCTGCGGCTGGGGCTGATTGGGCTGCTGCTGCTGGGCGGTGGCAATGTGGGCCTGGTCTATGCCGAGAAGACGGTTCCCAGCGGGCTGGCTTCGCTGGTGCTGGCCGTTACGCCCTTGTATGTGGCGCTGATTGAGATGTTTCTGCCGGGAGGCGAGCCGCTGAAGGCGCGCGGGTGGCTGGGCATGACGCTGGGTTCATTCGCACTCGGATTGCTGGTGTGGCCGTCGCTCGAGATCGGCCTGGGCGGAAACCGCACCTTGCTGGTGGCACTGGGAGTGTTGTTGGCAGGCGGCTTCTCGTGGACCGTGGGCAGCATCCTTTCGCGGCGATCGAAGCTGCCGGTGAACAGCCTTGTCGCCGCAGCATGGGAGATGCTGGCAGCGGGGGTTGCATGCGACCTGCTGGGAACAGCTCTCGGGCAATGGCCGCAATTCCATCTTGACCGCGCTGCCATTGGGTCGCTGGCTTGGCTGGTTACTGGCGGATCGCTGATGGGATACACGTGCTTCATTTATTTGCTGGAGCATGTGCCGGTGGGTAAGGTCTCGTCGTATGCCTATGTGAATCCGGTGGTTGCGGTGCTGCTGGGAATCTTGCTGCTGCACGAGCGGCCGGCGCCGTCGGAGTTTGTTGGGATGGCGGGGATTGTGGCGGCGGTGTTTCTGCTGACGACGGCGCAGGTGAAGGGCAAGCCGCCGGCGATTGAGGAACTGGAGCAGATGCCGGCGGAGTAGACCCCTGCGGTGGGGCAGACGCTCACTATTCGCTCGCACTGGCTTGCTCGTCTCCCATGCCTCAGAAGCGAGACATGGCACGGGGGTACCCCCCCATCCCCCCCCGGTGGGTTTGGAGGAAATTGTCTATTTTCAACGCGCTGGAAGAAGAGTTCTACCGTAAGTAGTCTGTTTTCAGGAATCTGGAATCTAAAATCCTGAAAACGGAGAACTTACGCTACCTCATGCGACACCGAGAACGGGGAGGACGCCGCGGGTCTTCACAAAACACACAACTCATAGAGACAGTTTAGCGAAGTGAGAGAAACAATCGGCAAACGGGCTTACGATGTAAGACGCTGATTATAATGTGGATAGCTCTTAAGCTTGGAGAATGGGGGTTGACATCGCGGAAAAAGGTCTGATCCTGGG
>PLPU01000564.1:4278-4917 GCA_003159975.1 Acidobacteriaceae bacterium | reverse complement strand
GGCACGCTGGAGGCGTTGTACTGAATGATGAAGGGCGGCGTGGTCCCCGGCGGCAGAGAGCGCAACTGCACCTGGCTGATGGACGTGACCTGGGCAACAGCGCTGCCGATATTTACGTGGGGCTGAAAGAAGATCTTGATGATTGCGATGCCATTCAACGACTGCGATTCGATGTGTTCGATGTCGTTGACGGTGGTGGTCATGCCGCGTTCGCTGTTGTAGACGATGCGCGTCGACATCTCCTGCGCCGACAGGCCGGAGTATTGCCACACCACGGTGACCACGGGAATGTCGATATTCGGAAAGATATCCGTCGGCATCGACAGGATGCTGAAGACGCCGAGAATCAGGATCAGAAACGCGAAGACGGCGAAGGTGTAAGGCCGCCGCAGCGCAAGCCGNNGGGCTCTGGCCCGGTCTTCCACCCTGGCGACGAAGACCTGTCGCCAAGGGCTCAGTCTTGACCGGCTCACCGGATTCCGGGGCCGGACGGATATACCGCCAAGGCCCATTCCTACTAACAGTTGAAGATACAAGGATAGTCGATGTTGAGCGCGACAACGCGCAAGGTCGAACAAAAGCGTCCCATCTGTACAGGTTTTTGACGCCGTTCGGGTGGGATAGGACGCAATTTCCCGA
>PLPU01000564.1:3620-4228 GCA_003159975.1 Acidobacteriaceae bacterium | reverse complement strand
GCCTTGATCAGCTCGTCAAGGTAATCGGGCTTGGCTTCTTCGCGTGTCAGGTGCGGGAAACGCTCGCCGCCATGGTAGTTGATGTTGGAGGTCTGGTAGTAGTCGTCCACGACCACCAGCAGGGAGATCGGCTGGGTTGAATCCTTCGCCGCTTTGATCGCGTCCTCAAGCACATCGTGGGTGTAGACGCGTCCGTTGACGCCAACGACTTTCATCCCCGACGAGATGCCCGCCTGGAATGCGGGACCGCCGACGATGGAATCGGCAACGGCACCGTCCTGGCCGAGCTGAAGGCCGATGGAATAGACGTCGCCGGGGTTGCCGCGGCGTCCCATCAGCTTGGAAGGCTCGCCATCGTAGGTGACCTTCCAGCCGCCGTTTTCGATGCCGCCCACGGGCGCCTCGGGCGAAGTGGAATCGAGCCGGGTGTTGAAGAAAGTGGCCCAGTCATAGGGCGCAATTGCATTCAGGTCCGCCATCAGTTGATCAAACGTGTAGGTCTTGACCTCGGGACCATTGTTGGGGCCGCCGTGAAAGGCCTGGCAGAAATCGTCGATGGATTTTTTGCCGTGACTCTCGCGATGAATGACCGTGGCGACTTCAAGCCA
>PLPU01000564.1:0-3537 GCA_003159975.1 Acidobacteriaceae bacterium | reverse complement strand
CCTTCGTAGCCCCAGAGGAGATCTGTTTTCTCAGGCTCTTCGTAGTAGGGCGTGGCGAGATCGGCGGGACGGCGGAACTTGCCGTTCCAGGAATGGACGAATTCGTGCGACAGCAGGCCGCCGAGAGCCATTCCTGAGCCCGGCGAGATCAGCGTGCGCTCGGGCAGACGGCTGTCGTTGGATTCATGATGTTCAAGGCCGAAGTGCGCAACGTGATCGCTGAGCGCAAAAATGAAGTGATAGTCGCGATAGTGGCGCGCGCCGAAGAGCTTGCCCGACTCGGCAACCANNGCGGGACTCATGGCCAGCGCGGCTTCGCTGTCGGCGGCCATGTCAATCTCGTGATGAATGGGCTCACCCGCCGGCGTGATGTCGATGACGCGGAAATATTCGCCGCTGATAACGGGCGAATCGACCAGAAGATCGAGAGAAATGGGCTTGAACGAAACCGAATTGCCCGATTGACCGGAGACGGGAAGCGACGTGCCGAACTTCCATCCCTCAGGAAGGATGAGTTTGGCATCATACGTCAGTTTTTGCGCGGGCGTTCCGGCCGGATAGAGCGCAACCTCGTTCCACTCCAGAATCAGCAGCTTGTCGGTGGCGGAGCCGCCCTCCGGCTCAATGTAGTCGTAGGTCGCGTCGAGCTGGCTGACGCCGGCCGGGATGTCGAGATGGAAGGTGAAGGTGTCAAGCAGGTCGCGCTTCCAGGGAATGACCTTGCCATTGCCCTCGAATTTAAGGCCGGTGAGGCTGGCGATGGGACCGGACGGACTGTGCTCGCCTGGAATCCACTTGGGGTAGTAGAGCGTGAGAGGCCCGGGCTGAACGGGCAACACCAGGTGGGCGTGCAGGAGCTTCTGTGGAGTTTTGGTTGCATCCACCGTGAGCGAGATAGTTTGGCTGGATTGCGCCGGCGCGGCGTGCGCGGCGACGGCAAAAACCAAGGCCACAAACAACGTTATGCGAAAGCGTTGCATTGGAAAGCTCCTCCTGAAGGTTTTTTGAAACCCCACGCGTGCATCATATCGCCTGTGGGTGGCGCCTTTGAAATTGGACGACAATGCTGAAGGCATCCGAAAGACACCATTAGAATCGGTTTTCTGTCGAAGCCGCATTGATGTTATTGTCAGATTCATCCCGCATAGCCAAGCCACGGGAGTTTCCCTTGAGACAAACAGCAAGCATTTCGCCGCTGTTTGCATCGGCCTTTGAATGAATGAACCGTGCAGCGCTTTTTGAGTTGTCGCCCAAATGCGTACCCGCTTCGCCGATTTTAGATGGACCCGATTTTGGATCGAAAGGAGGGGGCGGCCCGATGACCCAGTCCTACGAAGAGACGAGCGCCAACCACGTTTTGACTCTGGAGCAGGTAACCAACCTCACCGAGGAAGGCGGCAAGCCGGCCGACACCCTGATGCGCGTTGTAGCGCTGATTGCCTCGCGGTTCAGGACCGATGTGTGCTCGGCGTACCTTCTTGAACCTGACCGATCGAACCTGGTGTTGGCCGCGACCCTGGGGCTGCACCCGAGCTGCATCGGCAAGCTGCGCATGCGCCTGCACCAAGGGCTGGCCGGGCTGGTGGCGGAACGAGTGATGCCGGTGGCCGTCGAAGACGTGACGAAGCATCCACGCTACAAGTTCTTCAAGGACTCCGGCGAAGAAGAGTATCACTCATTCCTGGGCGTTCCCCTGATCGACCGCGGGGTCCTGCAGGGTGTGCTGGTGGTGCAGACCAGGGAGGCGCGGAGCTTTCGCGAGAATGAGATTCGCATGCTGGTGGAAGCGGCCAACCAGGTGGCGCCGGTGGTTAGCGAGGCGCGCACGCTCGACCGATTCATTGGCCCGGCGCAGGAGCGGCTATGGGCGCTGGCGCGTAACATCTGGTGGAGCTGGGACCACGACTGCATCGGCCTGTTTCGCGATCTGAATCCCACGCGCTGGAGGGAACTGAATCAAAATCCCATCTCGCTGCTGAACGAGATGAAGTTCGGCGAAATCGAACGCCGCGCAACCGAACTGGTGCTGCATAGCCGCATCAATTACGTCTATCGGCGACAGCAGGAATATCTGAAGGCGGACCGGACCTGGGGCGCGGCCAACGCGGGCGTGTTGCGGCCCCGTCCTGTGGCCTACTTCTCCGCGGAGTTCGGGTTGCATGAATCGTTGCCAATTTATTCCGGCGGCCTGGGCGTGCTGTCGGGCGACCACATCAAAAGCGCGTCCGACCTGGACATTCCGCTGGTTGGGATTGGGTTGTTTTACGGGCAGGGCTACTTTTTGCAGCGGCTGGATGACAGCGGCTGGCAGCGGGAAGAGTACCTGCAGACCGACGTGAATCAACTGCCGATGCAGCCGGCAATCGGACAGAACGGCGAGCCGGTGGTGGTGGAGATTCAAACGCGGGGTGGATCGATCAAGGCAAAGGTGTGGCGGGTCAAGGTGGGCCGCTGCGATCTGCTGCTGCTGGACTCGAATGTGGAGGGGAATGCGCCCGAGGATCGCGAGCTGACGTCGCGGCTCTATGGTGGCGACGGGCGGACGCGCATTCGCCAGGAGCTGCTGCTGGGCGTTGGCGGCTTTCGCGCGCTCAAGGCGATGGGCATCTCGCCGGGAGTGCTGCATCTGAACGAGGGACACAGCGGCTTTGCGGTGTTTGAGGCGATTCGCTGCCGCATGGAAGAAGAGGGGCTGGACTTCAATACCGCCGCAAGCCAGATTCCGCGCGAAGTGATTTTTACCACGCATACGCCGGTGCCGGCGGGACACGACCGGTTCAGCCCCGATCTGATGCAAGAGCACCTGGGGCCGCTGCGCGAGCAACTGGGAATCTCGCACGAGAACATGATGGGCTTTGGGCGCGAGTATCCGACAGATCCCGGGGAGCAGTTTTGCATGACGGTGCTGGGCCTGAAGCTCTCGCGGCGAGCAAATGCGGTCTCTTCACTGCACGGTGAAGTGTCGCGGGCGATGTGGAAGTGCCTGTATCCCGGCAAGCCGGAGGATGCAGTGCCGATTGGCCACATCACCAATGGAGTGCATGTGCCCTCGTGGCTCGCGCCGCAGATGTGCCGGCTCTACGATCGCCACCTCGGAGTGGGCTGGCAGAGCAATAGCGGTTCGGCGCGCACCTGGGAAGAGATTGAAAACGTGGACGACGGCGAACTTTGGGAGACGCATCTGAGCCTGAAGTCGCAGTTGCTGGATTTTGCAAGGCGGCGTGCTCGGGAGCAGTCCGAACGCCGCGGAGAGCCGCAGGAGGCCCTGCAAAAGCTGGGCAAGGTGCTCTCGCCGGATGCACTGACCATCGGCTTCGCGCGGCGGTTCGCCACCTATAAGCGAGCCAACCTGGTGCTGGCCGATATCGAGCGGCTGGCGTCGATGGTGAACGATCCCAAGCGGCCGGTGCAGTTTCTCTTTGCCGGCAAGGCGCACCCGCACGACGAGCCGGGCAAGCGGGTTCTGCAGCAGATTGCCGAGATGATGCGCGACCCGAAGTTCGCCGACAAATTCGTCTTCATTGAGGACTACGACAT
>PLPU01000439.1:0-4675 GCA_003159975.1 Acidobacteriaceae bacterium | reverse complement strand
TTCGCAGGCCCTGGAATCCCTGTACCGCTGCCGCCTACCCAGCCTCCCTCGAGCATGTACGTTACCAAAGTCTAGTGTTTGTCTGTTGGGGATTGAAAGGCCATCCGATCATCCTGCTAGACTTGAGAACTGAATGTTAGCGTTTTCCGGTTCTGAAGGAGGTCCGGTTGACCCCGGATTATGCCATTTGGGTAAGCTGCTTCCTGGCTGAAGCAGTTCTCATCGTGCTCCTCGCCAGGAGTCGTGCGTTTCGCACCTTTCCTGCGTTTTTCCTATTCATTTGTTGGAGTTTCCTCAGCGACGTCATCTTTTTCCGCCTTCAGTTCCAATCGCTTTCCGCCGTAACCTATTTCAAATTCTATGAAGTCCAGATGGTCATCGACTCGGCAATGCTCTTCGCCGTCCTGGTCGAACTGGCTTGGTCGGTCCTGCGCCCAATCCGCGCCTCACTGCCCAAAAACGCCTGGATAGGCATCGCACTGTTCATCGCACTCGTCGGTTTGCTCCTCTGGCCTGTTGCGGGCCTTACCCTCCCTGCCACGAAGCTGGCGCCCGCTGGACTCGTTTTCTTCCGCCTGCAGCAGACATTCGCCATCCTGCGCGTCGTCGTCTTCCTGGTAATGGCCGGCTTAAGCCAATTGCTCTCTATTGGTTGGCGCAACCGCGAACTTCAGGTGGCTACCGGCCTGGGCTTCTACTCCATCGTCGCTCTGGCCGTCAGCGTCCTTCATACCCACCAGTTCGTCGGTGCACAGTATCATTGGCTGGACGAAATGGGAGACGCTGGTTATCTGTGTGCGTTGGCCTACTGGGTCTTCTCCTTTGCCACCAGAGAAGCCGAGCGCCGCGCATTCACCCCCCAGATGGCAACATTTCTCCTGGCGGTAGCCGGCAACGCGAGGGCTACCCGCATTTCGCTGGCCGATTCGCCGACCAACGACCGGCGGGATCCAGGTGAACGATGACGCCCCCGGTCAGCACCGCGGTCCTCTCTCGCGTTCCGTAGCCTATTTTCCACATGACAAAACGGGACGGGTACTAGAGTTTGGACACTAAAACGACATAGATTACTTTAGTGCAATTCGTGGATAGGTACCAATTGTGCGAGAAAAGTGGCCGAAGTGGAAGATTTTTGTGCACAAATCGAAAAAGTTCTGTTACTAATACTTGAAGTGGGAATACCCGGTGTGCTGTATGGACCAAACAGATGGTTACCAAATCCCGGTATAAGGATCACCAATGATTTTACCTTTGCTTCAGATTATGGCGATCGCGGCGGTCGCTTTTTACCTTGGTAAATGGCGAAGCAGCGCACGCCGGCGCAATGGCCAATCATGGGACTCCCTGCTGTCACGGTTGCGTCCCGACTGGAGCGCCAGCGAATTGAGCGATCATTTCCTTTGGAAAGAAGGCCTCAATGCGACTCCCGAGGATGCCTGGCAGCGCATGCACGGCCCCCGAGGACTGTGGGTGATGTTCCAGAACGCGCAAGTCATGCTTGAAATGGCTGATTTTGCCGCCAGGAATTCAGAAGCTGTGGACCGCGTCCTCCTGGAAACCCTGCGCAGTGATGCCATGCACATTCGTCTTTGCGTGCTCATGGCCCTGGCTCAGTATGGGTTCACGCAGGCTAGTGAAGGTGTCCGCGTCAACGCGTTCCGCGCCGCTTCCATGTATACCGGCATGGCCGCAAGAATGACACAGTTGCTCCAGGAACACGCCGCCATGATCGTCCCCGACTTTGTCGCGGCGATGTAACTTCAAGCCCTCCTTAGGTAGCAAAATGCCCCGGCTTCGGCCGGGGCATTTTGCTGGTTCAGGCAAATTGTCTTCAAGCCGGGTTGGGAGCAGTAAATGTGTTGATCCGGTTATATTCCTCTTCGCTCAGCCTGAAGTGGAGCGCCGGCGCCAGTCCCTGCACCTGCTTGGCGCTGCGGCCTCCCACAATGGCAGCCGTAATCGCAGGGTGTTGCAGCGTCCAGGCCACGGCCACAACGCCGGGGCTCACTCCGTGGCCATTGCCGATCTCGCGGAGTAGTTCCACCAGCCGCAGGTTCCGGCTCAGGCGCGGCTCGTTGAACTCCGCCGCGCGCCGCCTCCAGTCATCCGCAGGAAACGCCGCGACGCGTTCCGCGGTCATCGCTCCCGTCAGGAGGCCGGAAACCATTGGCGAATAGTTGATCACGCCAATTCCGTTAGCCAGCGCAAACGGCAGTACCTCCTCCTCAATTGACCGCCGCAGCATCGAGTAGGGCGGCTGCAGGCTGGTGATCGGCGCAATCTTCTGCACCCGCTTCATCTGCTCCACTGAAAAATTCGAGACACCGATCCAGCGGATCTTGCCCTGTTCCTTGAACCGTGCCAGCGCCTCCCAACCCTCCTCGATCTCCTCTTCCGGGTCGGGCCAGTGGATCTGGTAGAGGTCGATCGTCTCCACCCCCAGTCGGCGCAGCGATCCTTCCAATTCCTCAGCCAGCGACCCGCCTTTCAGCGACCGGTAAATGGAGCGATCCTCATGCCAGCGCATCGAGCACTTGGTGAATACCAGCGGCTTGTGCGAAGTGGTTTTCAGCGCCATGCCAACCACTTCTTCCGAATGTCCCAGCCCGTAAATGGCCGCCGTGTCGATCCAATTCACGCCCTCATCGAGGGCCTGGTGGATAGCGTCAATCGATTCCCGATCATCCTGGGACCCCCATGCGAACTCCCAGTTCCCGCCGCCAATGGCCCAGGCGCCAAAGCCGATCGGCGTGAGATGAAGATCAGAACGTCCAAGAGTGTGTAGTGCAGGTGAAGCAATAGAATTCGTCATGTTCATGTAGATGTTCCTCCCAGCCGAACGACGCTCAAAACCATTTGAACACTTGAAATTCAAATCTTGCAGGCATCGTCCAGCGGAGCATCAAGCACCTCCATTGATGCTATGATTCAGTCCATGCATCAAACCGAAGGCTTGATGCGGAGTTTGAAATGAGAACAACACTGAACATTAAAGACGAGGTTCTTGAGCAAGTCAGGCAGTTTGCGGCAGCTCGTTCGATGCCAACCGGCGAGGCAGCCAGTTATCTGCTCAACCAGGCCTTGAACAAGCCGCTCGGAACCCGCATCGAAAATGGTTTCGAGGTTTTCGATGTGCCTGAAGGCAGTCCCATCGTGACCCTGGAGCACACGCTGCGTCTTGAGGACGAGCTTTGAACAAAACATGGCTGCTGGACGTGAATGTTCTGCTCGCCTGGCTTTGGCCCGCACACGAAGCCCACAAGACTGCACAAAGCTGGATTCTGCACCACCTTCAAGAACCGTGGGCATCTTGTCCAATTACCGAGATGGGGTTCTTGCGGATCGTCACCAACCGGTCATTTTCCCCGGATGCACCGAATTGGGCTGAAGCAGTCAAGATCCTGCAAAAACACACTCAAGGAAACCCGGTTCACTCTTTCTGGAAAGATTCGCTCACACTGGCTGAAATCGACCTTAGGTTGGGTGGACGAATCAACGGTCCAAACCAGATTACCGATGCGTATCTGCTGACCATGGCCGTGCAACATAAGGGGTGCTTTGTAACCTTTGACTATCGTGTCCAATTGTTGGCTCCCAAAGGAAGCGACGAGTGCGAAGCGCTTCTAATCCTGAGGCTCTGAAGCACACGTCCTCTCGACATCCGCCTCTACGCCGCGATCAAAAAAAGTCCGTCGCGCATGATCTGTTCCCGCCCCGCGTCGGTTTCCAGCCAAATGTTGAACCCCAGCCCCACCACATCGATGTGCGTTCCCGAGCGCCAAGGCGCGCCGGTGTGTTCGCCGTAGGGATTTCCGAACGCAATGTGAATCCCCGGAAACTTCTCGTCCTGCAGGATGTTGCCGATCACGCGCTCCACGCCCAGATTGGTGCCGATCGCAAACTCGCCCACGCGGTCGGAGTTCTCGTCGGTGTGCGTGTAAGCCCAGAAGTCAGCCTCAAGCTGCTTGTTCACACTCGCACAACTGACGATCCGGTTGCCCGCAATCTCAATCGTCAGCGGCGTCGCGGCCAACAGCCCATACCGCGCGCACAGCCAGTCGCCCACCACCCCATCCACCACAAAGGTGCCGTTCACCTCGCCTGGCGACGTGAAACACTCGCCGCCCGGCAGGTTGCCCCACTTCTCCGGCGAAATAATCCCCGACGTCTTGAACCACTTGTAGCCCGGATTCATATCGGCGGTAATATCCGTACCCGCCGCCGTAGTCGCGCGAATCCGCGTTGCCTTCCGCACACGCTCCAGAACCTTCTGGCTGAGCCTGTCCACAAGATTGAAGTCCGCCCTCATGCCCTGGCACATGATCTCCGGCGTAATGTTCACCATGTGCGCGTGCCGCATGTGCCGCCGGTTCACTACATCCGTCATTTGCATGCGCGAGTGCAACTCGTTGGTCTGCACCTGCACCGCAAAGATGGAGACCTGCGAAGTCTCCATATCCGCCAGCACCTGCGCCGGCATATCGATCAGCGGCCGCGGCGCCAGATCCTCCAAAAGGAAGACATTCCACTCGCAGCCCCGCTCCGCCAACTGCGCAGCCAATGCGGCGGCAATCGGCTCGGTCACGCGGTCGGTAATCAGCGTGACCTTTTCCGCCGGGTCAATGCGCAGGCAAGTGGTCACCGCCGATCGCGCGCCAGCCGCAAATTCAGCTGG
>PLPU01000431.1:0-6835 GCA_003159975.1 Acidobacteriaceae bacterium | reverse complement strand
CCGACTCGGATTGCGTTTCATAGCATTCCGGAGCTGTTTTGAGGCGGGGAAGCCTGTCGGGCTACAGGGTCCGCGTTTGCCATTGAATGGGGCAGAACTCCGCCAGCAGCGCAAAGTCGCGGGGGTTCGTCGTAATGACGGTTATGCCGTAGCGAGATGCGCTGGTGGCGATGAGCGCGTCGTTGGTGAGACGTGCTTTTCCTATTTTTTCGTATCCATGACGCTGTGCGACGGAGGCGAGGATTCTTCCGGCCAAGGTCCAGTCACCGAGGTTTGGAGTCAATAATCGGTTTGCTTTCTCGAAGTCGCGCTCGAGTTTCTCAACGATTCTCCGGTCGGCGGAACTGGAACCCGCATAAAGTTCCTCCAGCACAACCGCGCTCAACCATAGAGGAGATTCCTTGATCCATCTTTCAAGGACAATGGCGGAATTGTTCCTGGCCCGGAGTGCCGTGATGTAAACGGAGGAGTCGAAGAGGATGGGCATCTTCTACTCGCCCAGGCTGCCGAACGCATCACGGATGCTGATCCCACTCTTGAGGAACGTCTGATTTGCTTTGGCCGTTGCGCGGTTTCGGGCGGCTTCGGCGATTACGAAATCAAGAGCGCGCACGATGGTTTCAGTCTCTGTTGTGGCAGCGAGAGCCTTCCTGGCACGATTGATTTGGGAAGGATCAAGCCGGAAGTTCTTGGGAACAGCGCGACGAGTTCGAATGGGCATAATTCATCTCTCTTCTGTTTCAGTCTAGCGCGCATATGTACAAATCGCAAATTCGTATGTACATCCAGGCGACGATCCCGACCGCGTTCAAGGCCGCGCCGACTCGGATTGCGTTTCATAGCATTCCGGATTTGTTTTGATCGCTCGCTCCTGCTCGCTGTCGAAAATCCCAGGCACGAACTTATCGCGCGGCTTGCGCCTTTCACCCCGATGCGCGTATTTTTGCTAACAACCAAATGCCAGAGACTTATCAAAAGCAACGCCGGCGCGATAAGACACGCAGGTCGCGCTACGCAGCGGGCGCTATAGGAGGACGAGCAATTGCCCTCTGAAACTCCGGGGTCTCTCGAATCAAGTCGAAGGTCTCATCCATCCTCGCGAAATTCGTGATGTGGGAAAAGTTATTGATGCTTGTATTCCTGATCGCATCCCCGAGAAACTTCGCCGCTTGCGGGGCATCGGACTGAACAGCCCAGAGACCTGCCCAGCCATAGCCCGCCTCCGCCTGATAGGACTTGTCGTGATACCCGGACAGCAGCGTCAGGCTTTTGCCGCATTCTCTTAGAGCCTCATCCTTCAACTCTTCCGGGTCCGATCCGGAGGGCCGGATACCGCTCTGTATCATGCGATGCAGACTGTCGAATCTGCGGAGGTGGATCCATGCAAGGTTGATGGTTACGCTAATATCGTCGGGACGATTCGGGGCGTCTGCGCTCATTTTTCTGCTTGCCTCGTCACCAAGCTTGAGCGCAGTTTCCAGACACGTAGTCATATTTGCCTTGTTCTCCTGCCGCTCCCAATGGCGCGCATACGCGAGATAGCACCGGGTTGCCAGCCTGAGAGCGCTTACCGAATCAACAACATTCAGAGGTCTCAGGGCGTTGCGAGCGCTCTCGAATCCTTGAACTGCTGCGTCTCGCCCTGAGGCGCCCAGCCTTTCGAAGCAAAGCGCCCTGTTCAGCCAGGCCCAGCACAGGTTGTAGACAAGCGGGAACAACTCGCTCGTTTCCGCCCCCGCGCTTATCTCGTCTTCCACGTGGGACCAGTCTTCCAGAGAGGAGTGGAACTGACGTTCAAGCTCTTTTACGATGGCTCGTGTGAACGCTCCCCATTGCTCTGCCGCCTCACCGAATTTATCTTGGCAGGTGTATACGGAAGCCAAGAGCTGGCAAAAGGCAGCCTCCTGCGTCACCAGTGCAACGGCTCTCCCTCGAGTTAGCAGCCTGTCGCGCCAGGAGGGTGCGCTGGCCTGCCGCACCTCCTTGAGCATCTTTTCAGAGAGCTTCTTACATTCCTCGTAATCGCCCATCCTGAAATGCGCGTCCGCCATCAGCCGCGACAGTTCTACCCGCGCAGTGCGGGGAACCCCCTTCTTGTGAATATGCTTCAAGCGTGTCAGTGCTCTGTTGGTACGGAAACTTTCAAGCTCCACGCGCGAAAGATCCAGTTCGATCTCCCGCAGGTTTCTTACCTGAGCCAGATACCTGTGATAGACCTGAATGGCCTTCGGGTAATTGCCTTCGAGATAGTATCTGCGGGCAAGAAGAGTAGGAGCCAGATGTTGCAGAAGCACTCTTGCGATACCGAACAGGGCCACCTCCATATCGGGAGAATTGTCAGCTACAGGGTATCGGCTGCGAACTCCTTTGATGCTCACGACGATGGATACCGGCTTCGCGGTATCGAAGATAATCCCGCGCACCCGAATCACTTCGCGCGCCCGTATCGCGTTCCACGCGCTTTTCAGCGCACTCAGCGAAACGGACAAACCCCCTTGTCCCAATTTGAATTCAAACGAAGGTTCCGGAGAACTCGACAGCACCTCCAGGGCGGGGTTCTTGACCCCTTCCTGTTCCATCATCCCATGCAGAAGGATGGAGATCGCATTCCCATCGAGGGTAGCTGGCGCATTGACACACCTGAACGGCTCAATGATCGCTGTTGGCAGACTCCTGCGTCTTCTGGCAGGCCAGCGGTAAAACGCTGCGAATCCGGTGATGGCGGTCGCGGAGCCAAACAGAATTTCGAGCGCGCGGAATTCCCATGCGTAGTGCGCGAGGGACAATTGCGGGTGGGCGATAGCATAAAAGAGGAGGAATGAGAGGCAAAGGCAGAGCAGTGAGAGCACTAGCCAACCGATAAAAGCTCTCATCCGACACCCCGTAACCTAGAATAGATAGCTCAGAGTTGCTCAATTGTATCCCGAATCTCGCGATATGCGGTGTGCAGTTTGAATTATGCCTGGCATGACATGGACCGATGACTCTCCCAAGCCGGAAACAGCAGTCCAGCTTTCGAACATGGTGGCTGCCCTCATCTTACGGCTCACATCCGACCAAAAATGAGCGGGTGCTCCCATGTCTCGCTTCTGACCTGGGAGACCACGGCAACAAGTCGCAACCCCGCTCCCAAATGCTTCTTCGAACTTTTCCCGCCCCAAAGCGTATTCTTTGCATCCCCAGCTGCGTTTGATTGCGGATAAGAGAGTAGCAGCGAAACTTATGGCCCACGACTGGCAGGCGGATTTTGAACAACTCGTGGACGCGCACCAGTCGATGGTGTTTTCGCTGGCATGGCGCATGACCGGCGACCGCGGCCTGGCCGAGGAAATTGCTCAGGATGTGTTTCTGGAACTGGACAGGAACCTGGGCAGGATGGAATCCGGAGATCATGCCTGCTTCTGGCTGCGGCGGGTTGCTATGAATCGTTCAACAGACGCCCTGCGGCGACGCAAGGTGCGCGGCGTGGATCTGTGGGTGGAGATTGACGAGAATCATGGCGCGCCGACGGAGGATCCCAGATCGCGGTTGGGGTCTCAGCTGGGTGCGCGGTTGGAACAACTGCTGGCCACGCTGCCTGAGCCGCAACGCGCGGCGCTGGTTCTCCGCTACCAGGAGGACCTGACGCCGGAAGAGATTGCGGCCACGCTCGATGCGCCGCTGGCTACCGTGAAAAGCCACCTGCAGCGGGGATTGAAGCTGCTGCGGGCCAAGGCACAAACGCATTTGAAGGAATTTGTGAGGGACAAGGAGCAGGTGAATGGAGTTTGAGCCTGGGAACGAATTCGAACAGGAGTTGCGCCAGGCATTGGAACGGAGGCCGGCGCCTCCGGGGCTGAAGCGCAGGCTAATGGAGAAGAGAAGCCGGCGCCACACGGAACGGCTGCACACGTACACCATGATTTGGGAGCGGCTGGCGGCGGCGATCCTGCTTGCGGCGGTGCTGGCTGGGGGCGTGGCGTGGCGCACCCATGAGGATCGCCTGGAGGAACGCGCCAGGGGCGAAGCGGCCCGGCAGCAGGTGCTGACCGCGTTGCGCATTACCAGTCACGCGTTGAACCAGATGAATATGCAGCTTGCGGCCCACCGCCGCGACGGACAGGATCAATAAGGAGAAATGATGAAGAACCGCATTCTTGTTTTCGTATTGGCAACTGTGGGGCTGGCCTCCGCCGGGCTCGCTTCAACCGGGGTGGCACAAACGTCGCCGTTGCCGCTGCCGCCCGCGGTTGAGAAGGAGCTGGCGGCGCGCGCTTCGAATGTTACAGAGGTCACGTTGGGCAAGACGATGCTGTCGTTTGCTTCCAAAGTGATGAGCGGCAAGAACGAAGATGAAGCCGCCACGCGCAAGCTGATTGACGGGCTCGACGGAATCTACGTGCGCGAGTACGAGTTCGACAAGGAAGGCGAGTACTCGATGGACGAGATCGAGAAGCTGCGCAGCTACTTCGAGACCAGCGAGTGGACGCCGATTGTGCGCGAACGCGAGCGCAAGAGCGGTGAAACCACCGACGTGATGGTGAAGCTGGTGAATGGCGAATCGCACGGGATGTTCATTCTGACAGCCGAGCCGAAGGAGTTGACGATCGTGCTGATTCTTGGGCCGATCAAGATGGAAGACCTGGGGAAATTGAGAGGCCTCAGCGGGCTGAGCGCATTGGATGACGTAACGAAGGTTGAACACGAGAAGGACAAGGAAAAAGCAAAAGAAAAGGCAAAGGAAAAAGCAAAGGAAAAGACGGGAGAGAACGAATGAGACGGTTCTGGTTGATTCCCATCGGATTTGTGGCGCTGCTGGTTCCGGTAGCGGTGCTGGCGGGCGGCGGCGAAGGCGGATTTGACGGCGTGGTGCACTCGATCGAGAGCCGGTATCACGTGCGGGCCACACGCATTCCCTTTCTCGGCGTGGTCAGCCTGATTGCGCGCAAGTCGACGCACGGCGGCGTAAGCAACCTGCACGTGGCGGAGATCGAGTCGTTCCAGGAAAAGATTGATGGGGACGAACTGAATCGCATGGTCGAGGAGAAGCTCGGCTCGGGCTGGGAGCGGATAATTCGCGACACAAGCAGGCATGGCGCCGACCAGACGCTCATCTTCATTCATCCCGAGGGCGACCGGATGGGGTTGTTTGTGGTGGACAAGGACGGCAACGAGATGGACGTGGTGCAGGTATCCGTCGATCCGAAGCACATCGACGACGACATCGGGCAATATCGCCATCACCATCAAAGCGGCGACGATGATGCCGACAAGGACCAGGACAAGGACGAGTCGGATTAGGAGTTTGGTCCCGCTCAAGGAACGGAGTGAAACTCCGGCTATACCGCGCCGTTGTGGCTGGCTACACTTAGTTGCAGCATGGCCGGCATCCTTTCATCGACCATTTCGGGTTATCGCGGACGGCTGGCGCCGTCGCCTACCGGCTATCTGCACGTGGGCCACGCGCGCACCTTCTGGACCGCTTTCCAGAGGGCGCGCGAGGCCNNGCCGACGCCGCCATCGAAGACCTGCGCTGGCTGGGGATTCGCTGGCAAGAGGGCCCGGACAAGGGCGGGCCGTTCGCGCCTTATCTGCAGAGCCGCCGGCTTGACGTCTATCTGGACGCGTGGCGCAGGCTGGTGCGGAACGGGTATCTTTACCCCTGCCGGTGTTCGCGGAAAGACCTGGAAAATGCACTGGCCGCGCCGCATGAAAGCGCGTTGCCGGGTGCGGTGGGGAATTCCCTGCTTGATCCGGCAGACGACGAGCCGATTTATCCGGGAACATGCAGGCCTTTGCAGGGCGGCGGGTCAATGGCGGACGCATTGGGAGAAGGAATTAACTGGCGCTTTCGGGTTCCCGACGGCGAGGTAGTTGAGTTTGAGGATCGCAATCTTGGGCGGCAGCGGTTTATGGCTGGGCGCGACTTCGGCGACTTTGTGGTGTGGCGTCGCGACGGAGTGCCCAGCTACCAACTGGCGTGCGTGGCCGACGATGCGGCGATGGGCATTACGGAAGTGGTGCGCGGGGCGGACCTGCTGAAGTCGACCGCGCGCCAGATGCTGCTCAACCGCGCGCTGGGATTTGATGATCCGGCGTGGTTTCACTGCGCGCTGGTGGTGGACCACAACGGACGGCGGCTGGCCAAGCGGCACGACTCGCTCAGCCTGAGCGCGCTGCGGCAGCGTGGGCTGACGCCGATGAATATTCTGTCGGCGGAGCTGCCGGTAGAGGTGTGAGGCAGCTGTTGGCTATCTCTGACCCCTGGCACGAATCTGGTCGAGTTTCTCGAACAAATCACTCACCTGGACCCGGATTGGTGTTCCGGGTACGACAAGTTCGCCACTTGGGATACGCTCTAATCCCAAAGCTGTGCCCCGATAGGCAACCCGAGCATGGGGATCGATGACCCAGATATGTTCGATTCCGAACTGAAGATACTCGGCCACCTTGTTTGCTGCGCGACGAATTGTGTCTTCGGGTGACAGAATCTCAATGGCAATGAGCGGCGGGTGGGTAAGAATGTTTTCGGTTGGAGATCCGAGGCGCAGCACACACACGTCTGGAATCAAAAACTGGCGGGGCTTGACCTGAACCCGCTGTTCGGTGAGCCCGAAGACTCCCCAACTCTCCATGTTGTTAGTGAAGATTGCACCAAGAAGGATTTGCAGGAAGGAATGCTCGAACTCGCCCAAATTCCGCTCCACGATAACGCCATCATCGTATTCGCAGTCGGGCTCGTAGACCGTGGACAGGTACTCTTCCACGGAGATAAACCCACCACCGCCGGGCGGCTCGCTGATGAGCTGTGTCGCCATAGAAACAGTATCCTCTCATCTTTGGGACGCCGCAACAG
>PLPU01000437.1:0-30017 GCA_003159975.1 Acidobacteriaceae bacterium | reverse complement strand
TCGAAGGCTTGCCAGGGATTCTTCTGGCGCTTGAGGCGCTCGGCGCGCTGGGCCTTTGTCTCTTTTACTTCAGTGGCTTGTGTCATTTTTTTCCTTTGGGGGCAGAAACAGAAAGCCCGCGGCAGCAGGGGCTGCGTCGCGGGCATCTCGAGAAACCTTGGTTTACTTACCGATGTTCAGACCGAGGTCACCTGTGCTCGCGAAGCGAGGGACAGAGGCGACAACAGAGGCGGTCTTGCATAGAGAGATGATAGCGGTGGATTGATGGAATTGCAAATGCAATGGTCTTCTCAAGGCACTATGAGACTGAAAAAAGGCGGCGGTCTTGAAGGGCTCAGACAGATTTCAGCTGACTGAATATATCGGGCAGGTTGACGTACATCGGAGTCCCCTTCGCTTCCAAACGCGAAGATTCGACCCACTCCTGGCCTGAGCACGTGCGGCCAGTGCGCGTCTTCGGATCGATGATCCAGACGGTTTCGACACCCATTGTGCGGTAGTCCTGGGCGCGCTCCTGGGTGTCGGAGTAGGTGTCATCGGGGGACAGGATTTCAATGATGAGCAGAGGCGGATCGACGATTACGTCTGGCTGGGTATTGAGTGGAAGCAGGGTCACATCCGGAATCCGAATACGCGTCGGGGACACGCGGACGCGCTGTTCGGTAACGACCTGTGCGCCCCACTCCTGCTCATGGTTCCCAAACCAGCGTGCCAACAATGCTTGAATTCGGGCGTGCTCGTACTTGCCCACGTTGCGCTCCCTGATTTCTCCGTCCACGTACTCACGGTCCGGCCGATAAATTGTGCCGAGGTAGTCGTGCAGCGGGATTTGCAATGTTGTTGCCATGCACTTAAACGATAGCACGATTCTCGCTCAGACTTCAGTCGCGAACGAGGCTCACTGCGGGCAGACCTTCGTTGAGTGTAGCTGTTAATTCAGGCGGTTGCGTGCGCCAGCAGTTCGGATGCAGCGGTGGCCCGGAGCTCGGACAGGATCTGATAGACGGCCACTTGCGCGGCGGCTTTTCCTTCTGCCGACAGGCTCATGCGGATGGGCTGCTTTGGGTCAATAGTGATGGCGTAGAGGATGATCTCGTGTTGCCCGCCCTGGATGTAGAACATGTCGAGCAGATCTTTCATGCCAATGTCGTGGGCGGTAAGGGTGGGCGGGTAGTCGCGCGAAAAACGCGGCGTGGTGCGGGTGACTGTTCCCACAGGATTTTCGTCCGCCGCCGCGTCGATGAGGATGATTCGGTCAGCGTTTTCAAGCGGCTCAAGCAGCGTAAAGCCGCCGGTGCCGCCATCGAGGCATTCAACGCCGTCGGGGACGCCGCGCTGTTCAAGGGCCCTGACGACTTCGACGCCGATGCCTTCATCGCCCATGAGGACGTTGCCGAGGCCCAGAACCAGCGTTTTGTGATCGCTATTTGTCACGCTTCTCCCGCTCGAACTTCCATCCGCCGATGATCGAAGATACAGTGCCGCGGCCCTCGATGTAGTCGTGGTAGAAGGCAAGGTAAATGTGAATGATGACGAACGTGACAAAGAACCACAAGAACGTATGGTGCCAGAAACGTACACCGAACTCGCCGCCCATCAGCGGAACGATCCAGGTGAACATGCGTGGAAGCCACGAATTGCTCATGCTGGAGTAGAGCGCGAAGCCGGTGATGGTCTGGAATACGAACGCCAGGAAGGTACCGAAGTAAATTACACCGGCCAGCGCGTTGTGTCCCGTGGAGATGGGCCCGTGCAGCTTGGTTTCGAGAACGTCGGCCTTGATGACGTCAACGATCTCCTGCTGCTGTGCGCGTTTCAGCGGGAAGAAGGCACTCCACCTGGCGTACTTGTTGCCGACGAAGCCCCAGTAGAGGCGGGCCAGGAAGTTGAATACATAAACGAATGCGGCCACGAAGTGGATGAAACGGACCCAGCCGAACCAGTACTGCTGGTAAGCCTCAGCCGCGTAGAACGGGCTGGATGGGGCGCCGATCAGGTAGCCGGTGACGAGCAGAGCCACGAGAGCGACCGCGTTGATCCAATGGTAGACGCGCACCGGCAGTTCCCACACGTAGATCCGCCGATACTCTACCGGCTTGGGCGCCGGCTTTTGAGGACCTCTGACAACGACTGTCGAACTCATAGCATCACTCGAAGGAAACCTGGTGGAGGTGCCGACCCTGCGGATCGTAGAGATGCACGGCGCAGGCAAGGCACGGGTCAAAGGAGTGGATGGTGCGCAGAATCTCGACGGGCTCGTCGATTTTTGCCACCGGGGTGCCGATCAGCGCTTGCTCAAAGGACGAGCGTTGCTGCTTGGCATCGCGCGGCGAACCGTTCCAAGTGGTGGGCACAACCAACTGATAGTTTGAGATGGCGCCGTCGTGAATCTTGATGTAGTGCGCCAGGGCGCCGCGCGGAGCCTCAGTGAGCCCAACGCCTTCGGCATCCTTGGGCCAGCTCTTCGGTTCCCAGAACTCGCCGTTGAAGGTGGAGACTTCGTTGATCTTCACCCGTTCCATCAACTGGTCGAAGTACTCTTTGAGCCAGATCATGGCCAGGTCGGCGTCGAGGGCGCGGGCAGCGACGCGGCCGAGAGTGGAGAAGAGCGCGCCCACCGGCACGTTGAGCTTGCCGAGCGTTGCCGTGACAACTTCTTTCACGTCGGTGCGGCCTGCCGCAAAGGAAACGATCAGGCGCGCGAGCGGACCCACTTCCATGGCCTGCTCCTTCCAGCGCGGTGTCTTAAGGAACGAATACTTCTCGGAGCCTTCGAGTGTTTCGAAGGGAGGTTTGGGGCCCGTGTATTTGATGTTGGTTTCGCCTGCCCAAGGCTGTAGGCCTTCGTTGTTTCCGCCACTGTAGGTGTACCAGGAGTGCGCGATGTATTCCTTGATCTCCTGAGAGTCGCGCGGGTTGACGGGATGAACGGTGCTGAGGTCGCGATTGAGCACCACGCCGCGCGGATACTTGAAAGTGTCAGTCCTCGCGTATCCCTGGGTGGGGAATTCGCCGTAGCTGAGGTAGTTCGAAAGTCCGCCGCCATACTGTGCCCAGTCCTTGTAGAACGAGGCCACGGTGAGCACATCGGGGATGTAGACTTCGTTGATGAATTCAGTGGCCTGGCCGATTAGGCGGGAGACCAGGTTGAGCCGCTCGGAGTTGATGGCGGCCACTTCATTCATGTTGATGGAGCAGGGAACGCCGCCGACGAGGTAGTTCGGATGCGGGTTCTTGCCGCCGAAGACGGTGTGAATCTTGCAGATTTCCTTCTGCCATTCCAAAGCGTCCAGGTAGTGAGCGACGGCGATCAGGTTGACTTCAGGCGGCAGCTTGTAGGCCGGATGGCCCCAGTAGCCGTTGGCGAAGATGCCGAGGCCGCTGGCGGCGAAGGCCTTGATCTTGTTCTGCACATCGGTGAAATAGGCAGGCGTGTTCTTGTCCCACTTGGAATAGGACTGCGCTAGCTCCGCGGCTTTCTTTGGATCGGCCTTGAGGGCATTGACGATGTCGACCCAGTCGAGCGCATGCAGGTGATAGAAGTGGATCACGTGGTCCTGCACATACTGCGTGGTCATCATGATGTTGCGGATGATTTCAGCGGTGGGCGGGATAACGATGCCCAGCGCGTCTTCGACGGCGCGAACGCTGGTGAGTGCGTGAACGGTGGTGCAAACGCCGCACACACGTTCTGTGATGGCCCAGGCGTCGCGAGGGTCGCGGCCAATTAGAATCTTTTCCAGGCCGCGCACCATGGTGCCTGAGCTGAATGCGTCCGTAATGACGCCGTTTTCAACCACTGCCTCAATGCGCAGGTGGCCTTCAATACGAGTTACCGGATCGACGACGATGCGTGTCATGGTGTCTTAGATCTCCTTCTGATCATCGGCGTGTACTTCCGCAATGACGGGCCGCTTGCGAATGTTGGTGACTATGGCGTGAGCGGCGACTCCGGCAACCGTGGCAATGCCCACGACAGTGCCGATGGTGTCCGCCGTGCTCTCGATGCCGAAGCCGGGGAACGACGCGAGGTGCTGATAGAACGGACCGTTATCCCAGAAGCCCTCTTCGCTGCAGCCGATGCAACCATGGCCGGACTGGATGGGATAGCTGGTGCCCTCGTTCCACTTGACCACCGAGCAGGCGTTGTAGGTGACCGGACCTCGGCAGCCCATCTTGTAAAGGCAATAGCCCTTGCGCGCGTTCTCGTCGTCAAAGGACTCGACGAAGAGCCCGGCATCGTAGTTGGGGCGGCGATAGCAGGTGTCGTGAACGCGGCGGCCATAGAATTCTTTTGGCCGGCCCTGGCTGTCGAGCGCGGGCGGCGTGCCCACGACGAGCAGGTGGGTGACTACGCCCATCATGACATCGGCAATTGGAGGGCAACCGGGGACGTTGATGACCGGCTTGTCGATGAGCTTGTGAATGGGTGTGGCGCCGGTAGGATTGGGCTTGGCGGCCTGGACGCAGCCGTTGGAAGCGCAACTGCCCCATGCAACGACCGCTGCCGCATCCTTGGCAACGGTCTGCAGGATCGATTCGGCTGTCTTGCCGCCGATCATGCAGTAGACGCCGTCGTCGCCGGTGGGCACGGCACCTTCAATGAGAACAATGTATTTGCCCTTGTTCTTCTGGATGGTGTCGTTGAGGCTCTTCTCGGCCTGGAAGCCGGACGCTGCCATGAGTGTTTCGGTGTAGTTCAGATCAAGGACATTGAGCAGCACATCGAGAACGATGGGGTGCGATGCCCGGATGAACGACTCGCTGCAACAGGTGCACTCCTGAAAGTGCATCCAGATGACAGCAGGCTTATCTTTTTTCTCGAAGGCCGACACGACCTGGCCCATACCTGTCTGACCGAACCCAGCCACCGTTGCGGCCGCGGCGCAGAACTGAAGAAAGTCTCTGCGGCTGTAGCCCTTCTGCTGCATCGAATTCCAAATTGACTGACCCATGCCTACCTCGCTCCGTGCGCATGTTTCGGCTAGGGTCCAGGAGGGGGGAGCACGATGAAGATGCCTGGTGGACTTCGCCGACTGACAGAAGCGAAAGTACGCATCGCAAATAACGACAGGCTGTGCGCTGCATCACAGTTGTAAAGGCCAAATTTCCGGGGTTTCGGGCGAAATGTGATCTAAATCACGCGGAACATTCGACTTGCGACGGATTGTGGGTTGACTCAAAAGGTCAGGCGGGCGCCTGCCTGGGCGGCGAAGGGAGTGCCGACCGTGGTTCCGGGGCCGAAGAAGTCGCCCAATGCGCCGCCGGCAACGCGAAGCTGGTTGGGGCTGGTGATTGGGGCGGTCATGGTGCAGTCGGCGTTGGTGCAGATGTCGGAGACGTTGCCGGTTGCGGCCTGTGCAGCCGGCACCGGTAGCGTGGCGATGTTGGTCACATAGTTTGCGCCGGGGTTGTTGCGATTGAAGAGGTTGAAGAACTCAAAGAATGGGGTTGCAGTCCATTTTTCGCCGAACTTCAACGGACGGCTGACGCGCAAATCGGTCTGGATGTAGGGGGTTCCGCGGAACTGATCCAATTCCGTGGGGATTCCGTTGATGGAGATGCGTGTGCTGTTGTCTGCCGTGGTGATGGTGAAGGGGCGCGCGCTTTCAGCCTGCGACAGGCCGCTCACTTCGAATCCGCCCTTTGCGTGCCAGGTGCCGGCAAAGACGAAACGCTGGCGGACGTCTTCACCGGAGGGGCCGTAATCGCCGGGACCGAAGGCGTCGAGGGGATTGCAGACGCCGTTGACGTAATCGAAGAGCTCGCCTAGAACGCAGCCCCAGGTTTGCGCCTTGGAGAAGGTGTAGTTGGCGATGAGGTTGAATTGATGGCCCACGTCGCCTTGCAGATGAATGAGCAGGCCGTTATAGCTTGATCGATTATCGGAGTGGAAGACGTTGACGTTGGGGACGTAGGCGGCCTGGTCGTTTGTATCGGTTTGAGGGAACTGCGGAGTGAAGAGATTGACGCCGCCGGTGTAGCTGTAGGCGCGATAGGCATGGTTGCCCTGCTCGTGAACGTAGTCGGCGCTGAGAGACCAGTTGCGGGTGAAGGCGTGCTGCATGCCGCCCGAGACGTGAATCGCGTAAGGGGTCTTGTAGGCGGAATCGATCAGGTTGGCGCCACCTCCGGCTGAAGCGCCGGGAACGCAGCCGGCGTTCTCCGTGCCGCCGGGATTGGCGACCGGATCGACGCAGGGGCCCGGCGCGGTGTTCACGGCCTGAAATGCGGTGGCCCAGCCGTTTTGCGCGAGGTCGTTGAAGTAGAGACCGAAGCCGGCGCGCAGGACAGTGGCGCCACTGCTGCCGGGCGCATAGGCGAGGCCGATGCGCGGCGCGAATTGCTTGTGGTCGTCCTGCGGGGCGCCGTGCACGAGTGGAATGCCGAGAGCGGCCAGCGTGATGTAGCCGGGGTTGTCGATCTGGCTGCGGCCTGAGCCGGTGAACAAACCGTACGTGGTGGAGTAGCGCAGGCCGTAGTTGAAGGTGAGACGACGCGGGAGCTGCCAGGAGTCCTGCGCGTAGAAGGCGAGGCGCTGGATGTCCTGCGAAAAGCCTCCGCCGAGGTTGGAGGTTGAGGCTCCGGCGCTCATGTCGGCCGTGAATTGGGCGGGGTTGGCGAGGTAGTAGGTTGGATTCTGCGGGAATTGATAGAGGGTCTCGGTGTTGGACGGAAACGCGCCACCGAGGACCGGTTCATGGATGATGTTGGCGCCAAACTTGATGGCGTGGCGGCCTTGTTCGCTGCTCAGGTCATAGCGAAACTGGTACTTTTCCTGGTCGCGATCGGAGGGGAAGAACGTGATGGGCGTGGCGAATTGATTGTCGCCGTAGGTCTCAAAGCCGGAGACGGTGGCCGAGGTTGAACTGAAGGGAAAGGCGAGCGCGAAGTCGAGGTCGGAGTTGCGGGTTTGCGTGAGGTGCAGGCCACTGGCGTTGAAGAGCGCGCGGCCGAGGAGCCTTGGAGTGAAGGCGAACTGGTTGCCGATGACGAGGCTCATGTAGTTGTTGTGAGTGAGCAAGCCGGTGGAGGGCAATGTGCCTTGCTGGACGAGGTCGTTGTGGGTGGTGTAGCTGTCGGCGGAGCCGCGTAGGTTCCACTGGGACTTTGCGGACTGGGACCAGTCGAGGCGCTCCAGCCCGAGAAAATCGCGAAACGGGATGGGCACATTCCCAGGCACGGTGATAGAAGGGACGCCGGGAATCAGGCCTTCGGAGGCAAGCGTGGCCAGCGCGTCGAATTGCGTGACGTTGGCGGGACTGTAGGCGATGCTGGCGTCTTCGTGCACGCCCTCGAAGGCCGTGAAGGTCCAGAGCTTGTTCTTTTCGATGGGGCCGCCGGCGGTGCCGACATAGTTTTGCCGCGAGAAGGGCTGCTTGGGATTGGGCGCGGGATTCTCGATGGGAAAGCGGGCGTTGAGGTCGGCGGCGCGCTCGAAGAATGCGGCATCGCCGTGCCAGTCGTTGGTGCCGCTTTTGGTGGTGAGTTCAACGGAACCGGCGGTGGTGCCGCCGGTGTCGGCATCTTCCTGCGAGGTGCGAACGGCGAATTCCTGAATGGAGTCGGGCGAAAAATTCTGGAGGAAGCCGCCGATGTAGTCGTCGGAGTTATCGCCGCCGTCGACGGAGAGCTCGTTGTTGAGGCCGGAGCTTCCGCCGGTGGAGACGGCTGTGATGCGGGCCTTGGTGGGATCGGAGGGTTCGACCGGTTCGGTGCCGGGAGCGAGATAGGCGATATTGGCAAAGCTGCGCGCGGGGAGCGGGAGATTTTCAAGGTCCTGGCTGGTGATGACGCTCTGGTGAACCTGGCTGGCGAGGTCCATGGCCTGCGTGGCGATGGAGGAGCTTTGCGCCTGCACGTCGACGGACTGCACGANNACGGCCACGCGGTAGGTTCCCGGCGGGAGATCGTCCATGCGGAAGTTGCCGTGATCGTCGCAGGAGGCGGTGCGGGCGATCGACGAGGGCCGGAGATGGACGGTGATGGTGGCGGAAGGGATGCGTGCGCCGCGACTGTCCTCAACCAGGCCGCGCAGCGAACCGCCGAGGGTCTGGGCGATTGACACGGCGGTTGCGAGACAGAACGTCACCAGAACGAGTGCGGATTTCACAGGGATGGGCCTCTTCCTTACTGATAGTTGCAAGAGTGGTGTTGCGTCAACTGTTTCTGCGAAGGGGCTCCACGTTGTGAGATCGGCTGATATTGCAAATTGCGAGGGCGAAATCGCAAAAGGATTGTGACGAGTGGCGGCGACACTTTAAGATGGCATACATCTTCGCTTCGCCCCGGAGTTCCCCACATGACGATTTCCCGCTGTACGATTTACTGTTCTTTGATTGAGCGCGTTGCTAACTCCCGCACTTTGAAAACCGCGTTGATTTGCATTGGAGTGGCTGCCGGGTTGGCGCTTTCGCCTGCGACGATGCGCTCGCAGGAGCATGCCACGACGCCGCTGCCGGAGATGCATTGGCGGATGATCGGGCCGTTCCGCGGTGGGCGCACGCGGGCGGCGACGGGCGTACCGGGACAGCCGAATGTGTTTTATGTGGGCCAGGTGGACGGCGGCGTGTGGAAGAGCGACGACTACGGGCGGACGTGGAATCCGATCTTCGATGGGCAGCAGACGCAGTCGATCGGAGCCATTGCGGTTGCGCCTTCGAACGCGAGCGTAGTGTATGTAGCAAGTGGCGAAGGACTGCACAGGCCGGACCTTTCCGTAGGCGATGGGATTTACAAATCGACCGATGCGGGGAAGACCTGGGAGCACCTGGGACTGCGTGAGGGCCAGCAGATTCCGGCGCTGGCGGTCGATCCAAGCGATCCGAACAAACTCTTCGCGGCGGTGCTGGGCCATCCGTATGGGCCGAACGAGGAGCGGGGCATTTACCGCTCGACCGATGGCGGCGCGACGTGGACGAAGGTGCTCTACAAGGGCGCGGATACAGGCGGGTCGGATGTGGCGATCGATCCGAGCAATCCCGATGTGGTGTATGCATCGATGTGGCAGGAGACGCTGGGGCCGTGGGAAGATGCGAACACCTACGACGGGACGAAGGGTGGTCTTTACAAGTCGACCGATGGCGGAACGACGTGGCGGCAACTGACAAAGGGGTTGCCGGAAAACGTGGTACACATCCAGGTGGCGCTCTCGCAGAGCGATGAGAAGCGGCTCTACGCGACAATTGCCACGAAGGCCGAAAGCGGCTATGGTTCAGGCGCGGGGCTGGCTTTTTATCGCTCAGACGATGCGGGCGAGAGCTGGTATAAGGCGACGGACGATCCGCGGCCGGCGCTGAAGATCGGCGGCGGCGATCTGCCGATTGCGAAGGTCGATACCAAGAATCCCGACGTGGTGTACAGCGCCAGCATTGTGACCATGCGGTCGGTGGACGGCGGCAAGACGTGGATGGGCCTGCGCGGTGCGCCGGGCGGGGACGACTATCAAAACCTGTGGATCAACCCGGAGAATCCGGACATTATTCTGCTGGTGAGCGACCAGGGCGCGCTGGTGAGCGTGAACCGCGGCGAGACGTGGAGCTCGTGGTATAACCAACCGACGGCGCAGCTTTATCACGTTGCGGTGACGAATACATTTCCGTACCAGGTATGCGCCGGGCAGCAGGAGAGCGGCTCAGTGTGCATATCGAGCCGCGGCAACGACGGCGAGATTACGTACCGCGAGTGGCATCCGGTGGGCGTGATTGAGTATGGGTATGTGGCGCCGGACCCGCTGCATCCGGAGATTGTGTTTGGAGCGGGGCGGTCGCTGGTTTCGAAGTTTGACATGGTGACAGGGCAGGTGCAGGATGTGACGCCGATTCCGGTGCGCGACCCGGCGTATCGGTCTGACCGGACGGAGCCCATTCTGTTTTCGCCGATTGACGCGCACGATCTGTATTACGCGGCGAACGTGCTGTTCGAGACGAAGGATTACGGGAAGACGTGGGCGAAGATCAGCCCTGACCTGAGCCGTGAGCACTCGGGACAGCCTGCATCGCTACCGGCCTTGTCGGAAAAAGATGCGGCGAGACGGCGGGGTGCAATTTACGCGGTTGCGGCGTCGTTCAAATCGATCGACACATTGTGGGCGGGAACGGACGATGGTTTTGTCTGGGTGACGAACGACCACGGGAAGAATTGGAAGAACATTACGCCGGCGCAGTTGACGCCGTGGAGCAAGGTGACGCAGATCAGCGCGTCGCACTTCGACAATAAGACGGCGTATGTGTCAGTGAGCCGGATGCGCATCGACGATATGAAGCCGTATCTGTTCCGCACGCATGACGGCGGCACGACTTGGGAGTCGATTGCGGCCGGGCTTCCAGATGGATCGCCGGTGGACACCGTGCGTGAAGACCCGGTGTGCAAGGGGCTGCTTTTTGCGGGCACGGAAACGGCGGTTCTGGTGTCGTTCGATGACGGCGACCACTGGCAGCCGTTGCAGTTTAACCTGCCACACACATCGATGCGCGACCTTATGATCAACGGCAACGACCTGATTTTGGCCACGCATGGGCGGTCGTTCTGGATACTGGATGACATTTCTCCACTGCGGCAGTTGAGCGCGGTGAAGGCAGATGCCGCTTTTCTGTTCAAGCCGGGCGCGGCTTATCGGGCGCGGCGGAGCACGTACTCCGACACGCCCCTTCCGATCGATGAGCCCGCGGGCGAGAATCCGCCGGATGGAGCGGCGATTGATTACTCGCTGCAAGAGGGAACGGCAGGGTCGGTGACTCTGGAGATTCTCGATGCAAGCGGCAAGCTGGTGCGAAAGTATGCGAGCACCGACGCGCCTGAATCGACGCTGGCGGAGCTTGAGAAGCAGTTGATTCCGATGTACTGGCTGCGCATGCCGAAGACGCTGCCGGGCACGCCGGGCATGCACCGCTGGGTGTGGGATTTGCGCTACACCACCCCGACTGCGACGCGGTATTCGTATCCAATTTCGGCGGTGCCGCACGACACGCCGCGCGAGCCGGAGGGACCGCATGCGCTGCCGGGGACGTACACAGTTCGTCTGACGGCGGGGGGGAAGGTGCTGACTGCTCCGCTGACGGTGAAAATGGACCCGAGGGTGCATGCGACACCGGCTGAGCTGGCGAGCTTGTTTGCGGAGGAGAGCAAGCTGGCTGCCATGGTGACGAAAGGCTCATCGGCGGCGCTGCAGGTGCATTCGGCGCGGGAGCAGTTGGCGGCAACGGCAAAGACTGCGGGGCCGGCTGTCAAAGAGGCCATTGAGAAGGTCGACAAGGAACTGGGCGAACTGCTGAGCGGACGCAGGAGTCCGGGTGGTGGCGAGGCGGAGCCGGGGCTGGATGACGCGGCGGGCGAGTCGGCCGGACTTTATCAGGAGGTTGGATCGTCGGATGCGGCGCCGACCGCTGTGCAGGTGAAGGCGGCCGAGCATGCAGGCGCGGAACTGGCCGAGGCGCTGAAGCGCTGGGAGCACACAAAGACGATCTTGCTGCCGGCGTTGAACCGCCAGCTTGAAGCCGCTCACCTGCCGCAAGTGAACCTTGCAGAGATGCCGCAGGACATGCCGGATAGTGGCGATGAGGATTAGTCTATGAAATGTATGGAACGACGAACGTTGGTCTCGGTCTTCACTTCCGTGATGTTCATTGCCACATTCGGCGCCGTGTTGGCGGCGCAGACGGTTAGGGAGGTGACTCCGAGCGAGCCGAGGATCAAGGAAGTGATACCGGTTGAACGACCCATACCGTTTTCGACAGGGGCTCGGGACAATGTCGAATTGATCAAGTTCCGCACCGTCGACCAGATGACCGAGAAAGATCGCAATCTGGTAGCGGATGCGGAATCATCGATCAGCGAGCGCGCTGGATTTCTCGGATTGGATTTCAATGGAGGCAAATGGAATTACGAGCAGGTGGTTTGCTCGGCGATTCCCAATCATATTCTGTTGCGATTTGCGCGCAACAACGGAACGGGCGATGTCAGCGTATTCTCGGCATCGATTCCACGCGATGGTGACGGCCGGGTGCGGATCATTCCGATCCAAATGAGAGGATATTCTCTGTTCTCCCCAGCGCCGATCAATGCGATGACGATCTCCGCATTCAATCACATTCGGGCGGAAGAGCATTTCGCAACACCACCGGATTGGCTTGGGACCGGACTTTGCTACGCGGTGCTGGCCGGAGGGCGTCCTCAAGCGGTGTTGCCGGCGGAGTCATCAGAGAATTGGAAGTCCCCATTGGCCGGGCCGCCCAAGCTTGAAATTCAGAATGGTCGCAACGTGATCCTCTCTTTTGTGGATATATCGGCGACAGCGCGACCTATGGAATGGACGATGAATTTCGACATCAGAGGAAATCTGCTCAAAGCCATGCATAGGCCCGCTGAGCTGATTCAAACCAAGGTGGTTCACCCCGTATCGATTAGTACGGCAACTACCGAAGCCAAGGTTCCCTCGCCGGAGAATTGAACCGGCTTCACACCCGGCGCTTGAAACACCGATCGTTGGGTCGCTCGTACACTTGACCCACGATGATCTGAAAGATTCAATCGAGCAAGTGTGCCTTGAGGCGGGTTCAGATTGAGCCGCTTCGCCTTCCGGACAGCGCAATAGACGATTCTAGTCGAGTTCGTCCAAGTTATTGATTATAAGTAGTTTGTTCTGCTGGGAGGGGTTAAGCCGAAGGGTGGGCCGTCTCTTTGGAGACGACGCACCCTCGGATCAACGTGCTCCCGTTGAGATTCCAAATGGGGAATCAGCGCCGCTGGTGACTATGGAATTCATATACCGCCCCGACCGTAAATCCCTGGGGATCGAAGTCATATCCATTCGCGAAAATGTTCGGCCAGTCCTGGTATTCGTAGTCGGCACGAAGCCAGACGCGTCCGAATGGACGGTACTCAATGCCGCCGCCCGGAGCCCATTCGACCCATGTGAAATGCGAGCTCGTCTTTTTAACGTCGAGGCTTCCGTAACTTCCAAGGAACTTCATGTATGGCCTGAAATTGTGGAAATGCCGGTAAGTGTAGGTAAGTCCACCGCCCAAGGTATCGGTGCGAAAATCGTTGGGAAGCGCGGGGCTGCGGTGGACACTTAGGTCGCGAGCTTCAAACTCCACGCCGAGTCCTCGCAGCAATGGAGGCCCCCCGTTGAGATTTGCGTCGAACCACAATGTTCCGCCCCACTCATGGCCTGGGCCGAAATCCATCTTGTAGTCAGAAACGCCGGCTCCAGCGGCCATTGTCACACCAGTCCCGCCTTTGGCGGCAGGCGCAACTTGTGAGGAGGTGGGAACTGCTAATGCCGCAAAGAGGACTGCCAGTACGAGCTTCGAGCACAAATGGCGAGACATTGAGGTTCTCCTTCCAAAATTGCAGCCCCCCCCCGAGGCGAGCACTTTGCGAATAAGTGTACCTTAGCTCACCGATGACGCGTTTCAAAATTTGGTTGGAAGCGAACGAGTCAACACGCTTCACGGGTAACCAACAGTCGGTCAACCGAACGATTATCAGGCTGCGAGTCGCAGCGGGATGAGGCACACGCAGTCTTCAGGCCCGATTGAGTGTTTGACTTGAGCGGGTTCCAGGATGTCGGCGGCATCGGACATTTTCTCCGTTTCCCAATTGGTAACACCGTAGGTTGGTCGGCGGAAAGTCTGGATCGGAAGCGCATCAAGCTGTGCCTGATCTCATTCTGATAAACTTTGATCGTTGATCCATTGCGTCAAGGCTAAGATGTCAATTCACAAATGATCGTCCAGCCAAGTCCCAGGAGAAAGCCGGGAAAGCGACAACAGCCTATGTCGAATCAAGTTTCCATTTGTGTAATAGGGTCCGGATATGTCGGACTTGTCGCGGCGGCCTGCTTCGCCGAAATGGGGCATCGCGTTGTCTGCGTTGATAACGACGAAGCCAGGGTGAATACCCTCCGTGAGGGCGGCGTGCCCATATTCGAAGACCATCTGCCCGAGTTGCTGGCCAAACATCGGGATCGTGGGTTGGAGTTTACCACCGATCTGGGTACCGCAGTGGAAGCGAGCGAGGCTGTTTTCATAGCCGTCGGCACCCCCCAGGGTGATACTGGCGCCGCAGATCTGTCTTATGTCGAGGCCGTGGTCTCCGAGATTGCACGTTCCATCGGGGGCTACAAGGTAATCGTAGAAAAGAGCACTGTGCCGGTCTACACCAACGAGTGGATCCGCCGCGTGCTGCACCGCCATGGCGTCCATCCGCAGAGCTTCGACGTGGTTTCCAATCCGGAGTTTCTGCGCGAAGGCGCTGCGGTTATCGACTTTCTGCATCCAGACCGCATCGTGGTCGGGGCAGTCAACGAGAACTCCGCCGATGTGCTGCGGCGCATCTATGCGCCGCTCACTGAGGGGACCTATTACTCTCAGTCCGGGGCGCTCGCGGGTCCTTGCAGCGCAAGTCATCCGGCAAGCCTTTTGGTCACTTCGACGCAAAGCGCTGAGATCATCAAGCACGCATCCAACGCTTTCCTGGCCCTCAAGATATCCTTCATCAATGCGGTAGCCAATCTTGCTGAGGCCGTGGACGCGGACATCGAGGACATCGCTGCCGGCATGGGCCTCGACAGTCGCATCGGCAACAAATTTCTGCGAGCCGGGCTTGGCTACGGCGGGTCCTGCTTTCCGAAGGATGTGGCCGCTTTCCACTGGGTGGCGCAGCAGCGGGGGGTGGACTTCCAACTACTCCAGGAAGTTCGCAAGATCAACGAAACGCAGAAGGATATTTTCTTTAATAAGGTGCTCTCGGCGCTGTGGACGCTTCGCGGCAAGCGGATTGCGGCGCTGGGCCTGGCCTTCAAGGGGAACACGGACGATATACGCGAATCACCTGCTCTGGACATCATCAAGAGACTGTTGGATGCGGGTGCTTCGGTGACCGCCTACGATCCGGCGGCTACGGAGCGCGCGAGAGTCGTGTTACCGCCATCCGGCAAGATGCATTATGCATCCGATCTCTACGAGGCGGCCAAAGACGCCGACGCTGTTCTGATTCTGACTGACTGGAAGGAGTTCGCTTCGATCGATCTGGTGCGGCTCAACCAGGCAGTCCGCTTCCCGATTGTGATCGACGGCCGCAACCTTTACAAGCCGCAGGAGATGCTGGATCACGGCTTCACTTATGTTAGTGTGGGCCGGCCGGCAAGTTATCAGGCACAGCAAGGCAAGCCGCGAAGCTTGGTATTATAGGCCGGTTCATTTTTTTCCTTGTTTTGGATAGTTATTTCGGCCAGGTCAATGACCCGCGCCAAGAAGCACGAGATCCTGACCATGCGCGTACTCGTAACCGGCGCCGCCGGATTCCTCGGTTCTCACCTGACTGACAGGCTCCTGGGTGAGGGCCATTCAGTCCTGGGCATTGATAACCTTTCCACCGGGAACCTCGATAACCTTGCCCACCTCGCGGGCGAGCCGCGCTTTAGCTTTGAAGAAAGAGATATCTGCAAACCCTTCGATCCGGGTCCGGTGGACTGTGTGTTCAACTTCGCTTCCCCAGCCAGCCCGCCTGAATATCTACGTCTCGCTATTGAAACGCTGCGTGTTGGTTCCGTGGGCACTGAGAACACGCTCGAGATTGCAGCCAGGTATCGCGCCTGCTACCTCCACGCCTCCACATCGGAATGCTATGGCGATCCGATGGAACATCCGCAGAGTGAGGACTACTGGGGAAATGTAAATCCGGTCGGTCCGCGTTCAGTTTACGACGAGGCCAAGCGNNTGGCGCGAATCTTCAACACCTACGGTCCGCGCCTGCACCCCAGCGACGGTCGCGTCATCTCCAATTTTCTTATGCAGGCTTTGCGCGGGGACCCGCTGACGATATACGGAGATGGCAGCCAGACCCGAAGCTTCTGCTATGTAGACGATCTTATCGAAGGAATCCTGCGGCTCTCCAAATCAGAGGAACACATGCCCGTGAACCTCGGCAACCCCATCGAGATTACGATTCTCGAATGCGCGAAAGCTGTCCTTGAGGTAACTGTTTCGGAAACTGGGCTGTGCTTCGAATCCCTGCCGGAAGATGATCCCGCACGCCGCTGCCCGGATATCACGAAGGCTCGCACGCTGCTGGATTGGGAACCGCGGATAGCGCTCAGGGAAGGGCTAACGAAATCGCTTGATTTCTTCAGAAGTAAGATAGCTCAGGAAAGTCCCCAGCTGAACCGTTTATGAGGCTCATCGAACCGAAGCCCGCCAATTGAGTGCTCAAAATGCAGCCACGACATCCACAAATGAAGACGGCAGCCTGCGCCGCGTATTGCGCCCGCCGTTGTACTCACTAACCAGTACCCGGTTCTTTGCGGCGTTCTACGTGCTGGTCTTTCACTTTGCATCCCGTCCAGCGCGACAAGCCGGAGCACCTGCCACTGTAACTCGGTTTCTGAGCAACGGTTACATGGGTGTGCCATTTTTCCTTATTCTTTCGGGCTTCATTCTTTCGTATTCCTATCTGGGTCAACTTCGGTTCGGAGGCGAGAGAAGGAGGTTTTGGGAAGCACGGTTTTGTCGTGTTTATCCCGTGTACCTGTTATCGTTGCTGATCGATTGCCCGTTTCGAGGGCAGATGACGGCCAGTGCCACTATTGCTGTATTGACCGCGACGCAGGCTTGGAATCCAGCCAACGGCTTGGCTCAAATGTGGAACTTTCCCGCGTGGACGCTCTCAGTAGAAGCATTCTTTTATTTGTGTTTCCCGCTGCTGTTGCCGGCTTGCGCAAAACTTCAGCGCCGCATTCAGATCGCTTGCATTGCACTACTTTGCCTGGTGATTGCGCTGCTCCATACTTCGATTCCCGCTAACCAGATTGACCCGGCCGATGCGGCCACTCTCCATTAGATTCCGCTGCCCCTCGAGCGGCTGCCGGAGTTTCTGTTGGGAATCCTGATAGCCTTGCGCCTGATCGACTCTCCGCACAAGGGTAACTCGCTCAGAATTGGTCTTTACCTACTGGCTGCGTTAGTCATGCTCTCCGTTTTGGACGCACGCTGGCTCTCGCTTGTGACGCTGCCGTATGTGGGGCTCATTTACGAGTTAGGCGCTGAAGGGAGTTGATTTACGAAGGTATTGTCGTGGCGCCCCCTGGTTTTCCTGGGTGGGGCGAGTTACTCGATCTATTTGCTGCAATATCCGATACGCAACTGGGTGCGCCTCCTGTGCGAAAAAGTTCTGCATGTTCCTTACGTAGTGGGATCGCTTTCTTCGCCGGCACTGTTGATCGTCATTTCCTGCCTGGTGTTTCACTATTACGAAGAAGCGATGCGGCGCGCATTGAAGCGCCTTTTCGCTTCCCTGGAATTTCACAGGCAAGCATTGAAAAAAGACTTGCCCTGGGCCTGAGAAATAATCTTTGTGTAACGCTGAGCACTCGGTCGCGAAATCCGAGTTAACTCAGTCCTGTCATCTTGACGGTCTGCTTGCCTTTCTTGACCCATAAGAAATGCGGGCTTGAATCTGAAATGCCAATGTCTGGCCCCAAGACAGTTGTGTGAGCGTGGGTAAGTTCGTTACATTGGTTCATGCAGGTTGAAGGTCGCTCTTTGGCGGCACGAATATAGTCTCGACAGTCTCTTTTTGTTTTTGGCTGGAAAGGACAACAGCGGCTGAATCCGCCGTCAAGTGTTGCGGCGCGAAAGATGGCGCAACATCTACATTGAAAGGACGCTTTGCGCTGTCAACCTTGTCACCGCAATGTCGCGTTTGCAAGCACGACTCTGGGAAGCGGCGCGATCTCGATCCCCTTGCTGGAGATCATGGCTTGATTTACATTGACCACAGGCATGCCCAGCGGTCAGGCACAGGCCGGGGCCGCAGTCCAAATGCTCCAACGCCATTGGCTGCGTTTTTCGACTCGGATCAGAGGAAGATGGAATGAGAAGCAAGCTGGTCGTGGTTACAGGGGCAGGCGGGTTCATCGGGGGAAGTCTGGTAGCATCGCTGAGACAGCGTGGTTACAGTCAAATCCGTGCTGTCGACCTTAAGCCGCTGGATCATTGGTATCAGAAGTTCGACGATGTCGAAAACCTCTCTCTTGACCTGAATGAAAAAGAGAACTGCGAGATCGCGGCAAAAGGGGCTTCGGATATCTATAATCTGGCCGCGAACATGGGAGGTATGGGTTTCATTGAGAGCCACAAGGCTCTTTGCATGCTTTCGGTGCTGATCAACACACATATGTTGATGGCGGCGCGGAAATACAACGTCGAGCGCTATTTCTATTCTTCTTCGGCCTGTGTATATAACGGCCACCTCCAACATACCTCCGACGACGGTGACCGATTCAAGGCGCCGGCATTGAAGGAAGCGGACGCTTATCCAGCTCTGTCGGAAGACGGCTATGGTTGGGAAAAACTATTTTCGGAGCGGATGTGTCGCCACTACATGGAAGATTTCGGTCTGTATGTGCGGGTGGCGCGGTTCCACAATGTGTATGGTCCATGGGGAACCTGGTTTGGTGGCAGGGAAAAGGCGCCGGCAGCTATTTGCCGCAAGGTGATCGAAGCCAAGTTAACCGGCAAGCATGAAATCGAAATATGGGGAACGGGCCACCAGTCACGATCCTTCATGTACATCGACGACTGTATTAAGGGCATTGAGTTGATCATGGATTCCGGCATTATCGAGCCCATTAACCTTGGATCGAGCGAGGCCGTGAGCATCAACCAACTGGTAGATATCGTGGAAGAGATCGCGGGCACCAATTTGAAGCGGAATTATGTTCTGGATGCTCCCAAGGGCGTGAATGGCCGGAACAGCGACAATACGCTTATTAGAGAGTACCTGAGTTGGGAGCCGAGCATCCCGCTTCGTACTGGATTGGAAAGGACGTACGCCTGGATCCATGAGCAATACCAGTTGCGGGAGCGGGGTGCGGCGGGAGTCGTTCGCGAAATCGACTTTGTCAAGCAGTAGCCGTGATCTGATGATATGACCTCGGCCATCCAGTCAAGATGGGAACCCCGAACGCTTCCGGCGAATTGAATACGCCTCAAGGCAGAAGCACACACCTCAGAGTCCGGTTAAATCTACTGGAATCGATCGCGGATTCGAGCGCTCATACTCCAGCAAACCCCATCCATCATCCAAACCGCCAGAAAACTTTGCGCCAGCAACCATTGAATGGGCAGATTCTCCATTGCCATTTCATTGGGGCGTGAAATCGTTGTCAATGTCGGGGAATTTGGTTTGTCATTGGAGTGTGGCGAAAGCGAAAACTCTCGACCGGTCGCAGTTCAGCTTCGGATAGCCTTGTAGACTTGATACCCTAAGTATCTGATTGCACCTGAAGAAAGCATGCTTGAGCGATCTGGAGACTGCATATGGGTTTGCATCAAAAGACCGCAGTCATTATTGGCGCAGGCCCTGCCGGCCTCACGGCTGCCCTTGAGTTTCAGAAACTGTCGGATGTGAAACCGGTCATCCTGGAGGCATCTCAGGAGATCGGCGGAATTTCACGAACTGTCCGCTACAAAGGCAATCGAATGGATATCGGAGGCCACCGCTTCTTCTCAAAGAGCGATCGCGTCATGGAATGGTGGCTGGAGCAAATGCCTACTGAAGCCGGCGCCGACAACGCCGCTGCGATCAGCTACCAGAATCAGTCTCGTTCCATTGCCGGCATGGGCGTCACCTCGGACAAGACGGCGAAGGAAGACGACCTTGTAATGCTTATTCGTCCGCGAAAAAGCCGCATCTACTTCCTGCGCCGGTTCTTTGACTACCCCATCACGCTGACAAAGGACACTCTCACCAAGTTGGGTCTGATACGCACCTGCAAAGTAGGCTTCAGCTATTTCAGTTCCAGGCTCTCGCAGATTAAGCCTGAAAAGTCATTGGAAGACTTCCTCATCAACCGCTTTGGGAGGCAGCTCTACCTCACATTTTTCAAGAGCTACACCGAGAAGGTGTGGGGAACCCCTTGCAATGAGATATCCGCCGAGTGGGGCGCCCAACGCATCAAAGGGCTCTCGCTGACGACAGCTGTCAAGCATTTCTTAATGAAGACGTTTGGCAAGGAGAGGCAGCATGACATCAAGCAGAAAGGGACGGACACGTCGCTGATCGAGCGATTTCTGTATCCGAAGTATGGCCCCGGCCAGCTCTGGGAGCATGTTGCGGGTAAAGTCATTGGTGGCGGAGGCGAGATCCACCTGGGTTGGAAAGTGGAACGAGTTTATACGAAAGGCAAGCGCATTCTTTCTGTCGACGCGGTCAGCAATGCGGGAGAGCGTAGAAACTTCCCAGGAGACTACTTCTTTTCGACCATGCCGATGCGTGACCTCATCAATGCCATGGCCTCCACCGGCACCGAGATCCCTTTAGCAGTGAAGGAAGTCTCCGACGGTCTTATCTATCGCGACTTCATCACCATCGGCATTTTGATCGATAAGCTCAGCGTCACTGAAGCTGACGGAGGGCTGCTCAAAGACACGTGGATCTATATTCAGGAACCGGATGTCCAGATTGGTCGCCTCCAAATATTCAACAACTGGAGTCCNNCCCCTTTGGTCAATGCCTGACGACGAGCTCAAGAAGTTTGGCGCCATGGAGTTGGAAAAAATCGGGATTCTCATTGCTAAAGATGTAATCGACTCGCACGTGGTTCGCGTACCCAAAACCTATCCTGCATACTTTGGCACTTATAGCCGCTTTGCTGAGTTACGAGCCTTCACGGATGCTTATGAGAATCTTTTTCTTATTGGACGCAACGGTATGCATAAGTACAACAACCAGGACCACTCTATGCTTACCGCGATGCAGGCGGTTGAAAATGTCCTCAATGGAGTTGTGGACAAGGCCAATCTCTGGCAAATCAATTCCGACCAGGAGTACCACGAAGAGAAGACATCGGCAGAAGAATCCGAGGATGCAATTGATGTTTTAGTAAAAGAAATCATGGATTGATGATTCAAAACACGGAAGCCCACGATCACGCGACAACGGCGTGGAGTTGGACCTGCGCAGGGCTTTCTAAGGCGATCGAGGTGCTGGGAGAGTAATGATTCTCACCTCGTAGCCAACGAAGCGATTGAGCAGGACTGGCTCCCAGGAAGGTATTGCTTTTTTCCAATTGCCCTCGGGGTCGAAGATGTCGGCTTTGCCACTCACCATCACGTAACGACCGGCAGGAAGGTCTTCAGTCAGGCGGTCAATCGAGGCTTCATCCCAGCGCAGCGACACATGCAAGGGTGTAAGCTGCTTCCAATGCTCGGCGGGATGTCTCGCCGGCGCGAGAAGGAACATTGACTGTGGCTCATTGGCGTCGAAGCCGCCGTAATATGCCGCCTCTGACACATCTCCGTCCCACAGGATCGGCAACCCGGTCGCCTTCGCCGCGGCGAGCGCACTTCGCGGATCGTCTTTGCCGTAATTGTATGAAAAGAGCAAGCGAGCCGAAGATGTACCCCAAGCGAGCGCCAGAATGATACTCGCTACGGCTCTTGAGCGAGTCGAAAGCCGTTTCGCACAAAGAACCAGTGCTAAGGCCACGCAAAGTATGCCCACGACCCCCATTGCGTGACGACCGAGGAAACCGAAGTGGATGGCGCGCGCCATAATGAAAAGCGCCAGCAGCCCGATCAACCCAGCGAGCGACATTCCACGTGCTTCCCTGGCGTCGGCAGAGCCCTTCCAATACAGATAGACGAGCGCGGCGCAGGCCGCTACCCCGACGAGCAGCAATGGCGCATAGTCGATAAACATGGCAGGTGTTGGCCGCACTCGCAATTCATTACGCGGCGGGCCAAGCCCGGCAAAGCCCAGGAACTCATAAAAAAAGAAGCCGAAGTTCTTCCAGGTACTGGGAAGGTTTGTCGGTGTTTCCGTGAGCGCAGCGTGCGAGGCCTGCGGGATACCAGAGGCATACATGCGGACGTAGTACACGGCAAGGGCAAGGTAACCGGGTGCGACAAGGGCCACAGACGGCACCCATCTGCGCCATGTCGCTGCAAGCCGAGCACGCACTTCGCGGTGAAACAGGCTATAGAGTATCAGGACTAATGTGGTGAGCCCGCCCAATGTGTGCATTCCCAAAGCGCACAGAGCAAACAGTCCGCATAGAAATGCGGATTTGCGCGACTCAGACTCCAAATAGCAAAGGTAGGCCACGACCGCCGCTGTGCTCAGGCCCAGAATTGCGGCATAGGGCCGGCACTCATTTACGTAGTAAACCAGCATAGGAAACACAGAGAAGGGAACCGCGGCAAGCCACCAGCGCGGCCCACCCCTCTGCCGGCAGATTAAGGCGATGGCCCCGACAAACAGCGCCGCGAATGGGAGATTCATGGTACGCAATGCGCGCTCCGAATCTCCGGCAATCCGCACCCAGCCGAGCAGAAGCAGATGAAACAGTGGCATCTGTGGGACGGACGCTAGCCACTGATAATCTTTCAGGTCGACGATGCGGCCGTGATCCGCAAACCAACACGAACGCGCCTCATCGATCCAAAGACTCTGATTCGTGACGGAAAACATCGAGGGGACTAAGAGCAGAAGAACAAACAAACCAAATCGCAGGGAGTAGAAAGGTCTCTGAGACGTATGCGCCGTCGGCACGATTTTCTCGCTCCAGCTCGATGTAAGCCAAGTCAAATACTAGCATGTGCCTCGGTAAAATCCCGTCGATGTTCCAAGAGGGCCGGGGCAACCTGCCGCGGCAGGACCAAACATGCTGGCTCGATATCGGAGGCAAGTGCCTCAATGCCTCAGGGGCTAATGACTACCTCCTTCAACTTCTCGGCAATTCAGGATGCGCTGGTCCTGGCGAGTTCAAGAACTTAAAGTACTTGGTGAAAACGGGGTGTTTCCTGGCTAGAAGGCAAGCTTGTGATTTGGAAACCAGGTCAGCTGGACGGTGGACGTTGTCACGGTTTGCAGGCCCGGGAGGTAAATCGGCGCCTTCCAGCGCTCATAGGCAAATTTGCCGTTCATCTCGAAGTCCCTGCCAATGCGTTTGACCACCTGGAAGCTGATTTCGTTCAAGGTGGTTCCGCCGGGGATCAGGTTCGTCGAGCCGGGGCTGGTCTGGGTGGGGGATCCGGGGATGAAATCCTTGGTCGCCTTTTGATTGCGGACGCCAACCTGGAACCACTCATTGCCGGTCATGTGATAGGTAATCCAGGCTTGACCGCCTTTGTCTTGGCGCCCAATCCAGTCTCCAAAGAGATTTCCCTGGTTGGTATAGCCCTGTCTCTGAATGTTCTCCCAGTACATAAAGCGACCGTACTCCCTGGTTATCACCGTTGAACTTGGCGGGTCGGTGGTAGCAGCTTCGGCGCGGATGTCCAGCTTCGAAATTCCGGGGACGCGGGAGAGATAGAGGCCAGGGCGCATGGCTGCGCGCCGGGGAGCATCGATGGGAGACACATCGTCGTGCACTTCGGAGTCGGTATAGACTGTGAACCACTTTCGGAGGAAGGGGAGGCGGTAAGAGAAGTCGAAGGCGCCAAAACGGGCGCCCGGATCGTTACTGCCATATTTGTTAATCGAACCAACGCCGGCGGTGGTGCTGAAAAAGCTTCTGAGGAAGCTCTTGATGGTGATAGGTTCGTGTCTCCTGCCGCCCCAGATCACGGTGCGCTCAAAGCCAAATTCAAGGTTCTCGGTGGGACGGAAGCTGATTTTTTCAATGTGTACCCAAGGATCCCCGGCGCTGATCACGTTCGGGATACTTGTCGAAGGGTTGGCAAGATATGCAGGATTCGGCATATAGGTGTGCCCGCGGAGCGGTCCAACCAAAAAGTCGTAGCGGAACGGTCCGGTTGCCCGAGAAAGCAGTGGAATATGGAGCGGCTCGACGCGGTTGATGCGGAATGAGTAGATGTTTTGTGCGTTGTTGGAGTAGGCCATGGCGCCGCCGAGGCCCGGACCAAGCCAGTCGTCCTGCTTGCCGAAAGATATCTCGTGTTTGAGGACGCGGGTGGAGATATAAGCCTCGAGGAATCTTCCATCTGTTTTGGCAGCGACCGGTCCTATCGGGATGGTCGCCAGGCCGTCCAGGATAGCGGCCGGTGTATAAGGTGGTTGGCCGGCGATTGGGCTGGGCTCGGTCATTCCATCGACAGTGGCCATCGCCTGGGCGAGGATGGGGGAGTAACCGGCGGCCGAGGGCGCACCCTGAAACTCGCCGCGAACATAAAGAAGAAACCTGCCCGCGGAGGCGTAGCCACTCGCTCCCGAATAGTTATCAAAGCCGTTTTCGTACGGGCGTCCATAGTCATTGACGATGGTAGAGCCGAGGTGGTAGCTGTCCGTCAAGGGTGTGCCGCTGATGCCGCGCATAACCGAGTAGACGGACTCTACGCGGGAGTTACCTTGATGCACCAGGCAGGGGCCTTGTACGTCGTTGCGCAGCTCGTGCATCAAGGCCTCATAGATCGCCTGCGCTTCGTCCGCAGCTGGTCCAGCATTCGCATCCTCGATGCGCGCGCCGGCCTCTTCGAGCATATGCTCCACGCTGGAACGGGTCCACGGGCGCATATTCAGGAAAACCGTGTCAACGAAGCCAAGCGAGTAAAGCCGTAGCACCGTGGGATAGACCCAACTGTCAACTGGAATGTAGGGTGAATCCAATACGGAAGGCTCGCAAACCGGGGCTGGACGGCTGGGATCGCGGCCCAACTGGGCAGAGCCGTCGGGTGCTCCAGGCTGCTCGGCAAAGACTGGGCTGGCAGCGATGAGGACAAGCGATGCCAACATGACTGCAAAGTGGGAAACAGGAACAATTGCCCAATGTTTGCTGACACTCATCCCCTCATCCTATCACTGGGTTCTGGTCTGGCGGCGCGAGAAGGACGCCCCCAAGTGCTCCATCTTGACCCTCACAGCGCAATCTCCGTAAAGGCACATCTTGACCGGGGGAATGTCTTGGAAGCTTTTTCAAAAACGCACAAACGCTTCAACGCGAAGGCTTCTCAGGCAGGTCCAGCATGACGGCCTGCCCGGCGGAACCTGGCGTTCGCCTCAACCAGCAAAGCGGCCAGCGGAATGAGCCAAATAACCCTGGCCTGATAACGCGATTCGTTAACCGAGATGCCGCCGCAGATGGCGGCGTTAAGCACGACTCCCGCGGCAATCCAAAAGAATATGGCCTTGAAGGGCTGGTTCACGCTTCTTCCCGGCAAACGTCCGAACGTGGCAAGCACGAGATAGAGAACGGACCCAATCACAAACAGATAAACAAGCACGGACAGAGTTACGGCAGGCATGGAGCCGCGGTACGCCGCGCCGGCCTGGATTTGCCTGAGGGCCTTGATTGGAAAGGTCCGGTCCATGATGTCCTTTGTGGAGACGTTGTATCGGAAACTGGACAGTGTGAAGTCGAGGAACTGCGCTGCGGCATTGTGCAAGCTGGACTTAACGACCGCGACGGGTTCGTAGCGCAGCACCGCGAGCAGGAACCGGAACTGCTCCTGGCTCAGGGCGCGGCGCTTGTCATAGGAGGCCATCTCGTAAACCGACTTTTCCGGTTTGGTTCCAAAGAGGAAATCATACGAAGACATGGGGAATTCGCTCACATACTCGCAGAGATTAAAGCGGCTCTGCGGGCATGTGGCGCGCAAGTAGTCGGTTCCGGGGCCGTCCTCGATCAGGCGCGCTTCAATCAATGGAAACCGGAGCGGCTCCTGGCCGGACGCATGCGCGATGCCGTAAGTTGCTATCGACTGGCCGGCGAAGGAAGTTAGGGCCGCTAGAAGGATCACACAGAGACCGCGCGCATTTGCCCATGAACGCCGGAACAGATTTGCGACGACGGAGAGCGCGAGGAGCAAGACCGATATCAGGAAGCATGTGTCGTGGAATAACATGGTCGAGGCCAGCAGGAGAAACCAGAGCGCATACTCGGTTCGTTTCAATCGCCGGCCGACCGATAACAGCACCGCGCAGCAAAGGATGGCGATGCCGGCGAAGAGATCGGGCATGAGGTAACTTGCAAAAAAGGAAACATCCGAGACCAGGCACAATGCCACGCAGAGCCAGGCTAAAGCGGGCCAAACTTCTATCTCGAGCGCGCGAAGCGTGAGATAAAGGGCAAGCAGGACGGCGGCGGCCTGGATAACAATCGTTAGCCAGAATCCGCCCGCGATTGCGCCGATGTAGAGCACAAGGCCGTAGTAAAGCGAGCGGCCAAGCATGATGCCCTTCTTCTTGATTTCTTCCAGGCTCCGTGTATGCGCGACTCCAATGTTATGAAGACTTTTATCCGTGTTAGCAAGGCTCTTGCCGGTGGCTTGCGATGCTGAAGCTTCGGCAGATTGGCTATCTTCCGCCGTCCATTCGGTTCTGGTATGTGTGAACCGATTGAGCGCGGCATCTTCGCTGCGCATATAGGTTCTGGTGTCGACAAAGTAGAAAGGGCCGCGGTTCCACACGGCAGGCCAGAGGAGCGCAACGACTAAGCTTATCAGCACCGTCGCACGGAGCAAGGGTTGTCGCATGCGCACGTGAGCTCTCCCAGACCGCGTTGTCTTCCGCTCGCATTCGGCTGCAATCAGTGTCTTTTGCCGAACTCGATTCACGTAAATTGGAATTTCCTATTTCGGCAACGGTTCCCTAGAATCATATCGTTCATAAGGCAGATTGCAAGGCGAAAAGAATGATTGCCTCGAAGGAGCCGGCGTTTTGATCAGAGCCTATTAGCGAACATTCTCTGCTTTTTTGAAACTCCGCCGCATCTGCGGAACATGCTGCGATTCGGGAATTGCGCAGAAAATCCTCGCCGCTCCATTTTAGATATCGATCCCCACGGGGACCAGCCGGTACACTGCAATCCAGGAAGGCAAGTCCATGAGTTCCGACGCAAGGGTTATGAGCAGTCAGGCCGAGCAGACCATCCGCGCCATTTTTGAACATGCGGCCCGCATCAGCCGCGAACAGAATATTGCGGAACTGGTCCGCCTGAACGCCGATTTTGCCCGGGATCTGATTGGCGCGGACCGCTGCAGTCTCTGGCTGATTGACTCGGCGAAAAACGAGCTCTGGACCAAGGTTGCGCATGGGGTGGCACCGCTCCACATCCCCATGGGCGAGGGTTTGATTGGCGCATGCATTCGCGACAGCCAGGTTCTGCTGGTAAACAATGCTGCGGCCGAACCGCGACTGCTGCGGAGTGTGGATTCTGCCAGCGGCTACCGAACCGAGCAGGTGCTGTGCGTGCCTCTGCTTGCCGACGGCAAAGTAATTGGAGCCTTGCAGCTGCTGAACAAGCCATCCGGCTTTACCGAGACCGACGCTGGCCTTCTGGGGCTGCTGGCGCACTTTGCGGCGAGCGCCATCGACAGCGAGCGGCTTCGCCAGGAAGCGGAGGTGGCACGGCTGATCAAGCGTGAGCTGGACCTGGCATACGAGGTTCAGGCGCATATGCTGCCGAATACGCCAACCGGTGTGGAACTGCTGGAGTGTGTGGGATTCTGCCGGCCGGCGCGCTCCATCGGCGGGGACTACTACGACCTGCTTCCGCTGGCGGACGGGCAATTTGCGCTGACACTGGGCGACGTCTCGGGAAAGGGAATTCCAGCGGCGGTAATGATGGCCAGCATTCAGACGCTGCTGCGCAGCCTGCTCAAACGGGATGCACACGATCTCGCAGCGTTGCTGGCCGCGCTGAATCACACGCTTTATGAGACCTCGACGCCGGAGCGCTACTCGACGCTGCTGTGCGGAGTGATCTCCATGAATCGCAGGAAGTTTTCCTATGTGAACGCCGGGCACATCCCTCCGCTGCTGTTGCATTCGGACGGGCGGCTGGACCGGTTACCGGAAGCCGGTTGTCCGGTGGCCCTGCTGCCGGCGATGAGTTGGGAGCAGGCGAGTGCCGATCTGGAGCCTGGGGATACGCTGGTGATTATCTCCGACGGCATTGTGGAGGCACGCAACCAGGCAGGGGACTTCTGGGACGAGGCGGAGATTGAGCGCGTCCTGCTTTTGAACCGCGAGGCTCCGCTCGAGAAGTTGCCGGCATTGCTCTGTGCCGCGGTCGACAGCTTCGCCGCCGGGGCTGAGCAGTACGACGATATGACCGTGGTTGCAGTGCGGATCAACTGAGCAGGCTATCCACTGAAAGAGATAGCCACCGGCAAAGACCTCCAGACACCCGCTTCCATCCCGCCGCACCAGCGTTCCGCAGACTCAGTTGCGCGGGATTTCCAGCGCACCGGTAAGGCTGGATACCTTCTCCACCCCGTGACTGCGGCACCAGGAATCGAGTCCCTTTGCGAGCCTCTCGACGGCTAGCGGGTCGGCATAGCTTGCTGTGCCTACCTGGATAGCGGTTGCGCCGGCCAACAGGAATTCGACTGCGTCCTCTGGTGTGACAATGCCGCCCATTCCCAGGATCGGAATCTTGATGGCGCGCGCAGCCTCAAAGACCATGCGCAGGGCGATTGGCTTGATAGCTGGCCCGGAGAGGCCGCCGGTAATGTTGCTCAGGCGGGGCTGGCGCGTCTCGGTGTCAATTGACATTGCCAGGAAGGTATTGACGAGGCTGATCGCGTTCGCGCCGGCGTCCGCGGCGATCTTGGCCATGGTTCCGATGGATGTCACATTGGGCGAGAGCTTGACGATCAAAGGCCGCGCGGAGACGGTCCGGGCACGACCGACGAGGTATTCCAGGGAGCCAGGATCGGCGCCGAAAGCCATGCCGCCGGCATGGACATTGGGGCAGGAGACATTCAGCTCGTAGGCCGCAATGCCCTCGGCCCGGTTGAGTCGCTCGATGACGCCGATGTAGTCGCCCACCGTGTAGCCGAAGACGTTGACGATGACCTTGCACTGCGGGTAGCGCTTGAGCGGTGGAAGCTTGCGCGCAATGAAGTCTTCAACGCCTACATTCTGGAGGCCGATGGCGTTGAGCATGCCGGACGCGGTTTGGACGATGCGGGGTGCGCTATGGCCGGCCATGGGCGTGAGGGAAATGCCCTTGGTTACGAATCCGCCGATGCGCTCCAGCGAAACGATTTCTTCAAATTCGATGCCGTAGCCGAAGGTACCGCTGGCGGCAATGACCGGGTTCACCAGTTCCATGCCAGCCAAAGAAACTCTCATGTCGGGTTTCATGCGCGGCAATCTTCCTTCCTGGCGGTGGTCAGTGGTCAGTGGTCAGTGGCCAGTGATCAGTTTTCAGTGGTCAGTTCGAATCGATCTGTTTGTTCATGATACGCGGGCGGCAATGAAAGTTGTGCCGGTTGTGGCGCTGCGGTACGAATAGGCGCTTCCTACCCAGCGGGTCGGCAGGTCAGCGAGTCAGCTCGTGGTTTCGGGCTCTTAGACTTCAAAAACTGCACCAAATCTGAGGCAAACTGGGTGTTTTTCCGCAACTTGACGCTCGTAACTCCTTTGTTTTCTTAGGGCGCTAAAAGTGTTTTCGGCTAAGTTATTTGTTATCAACGAAACGGTGGGGGGGGGAGGGGGGTACTGGCGTTTTTGGTACGGACCGGACCCATCCCTGAACCGGATATGAGTGGATTTGAGGGCTCTGTCAGCGTGCATATTTTGGACCTCAAAAACATTGTGCGCCAAGAGACGTTAATTATCGGCAAAGCACCTGCGGTGCGGCCAAACGCTCGCTATCCGCTCGCATGGGCCTTGTGCGTTCCCATGAATCAGAAGCGAGATATGGACACACTGCACCGACAATTTTGTTCGGTTTTTGTTGGTTTTCTTCGGGATTCCTATTTTGGGCTGCTTGTAACTTGTTTGTTTTCTTCAGCTAAATTTTGGCGAAAGGGTTAAGTGCTTTGTTTTCATAGAAGCCGGGAGGGGGGGGAGGGGGGGTAGGCTTTTTTGGGTACAAACCGGACCCACCCCTGACGTGCTGGACCGGGGTCATGAGGAGATCTCCGCATGCATATTTGCACCTCAAAAACATTGTGCGCCAATGGAGCTTAATTATCGGCAAAAGTGTGGGGAGTATTTGGAGGTTAATTCTCGGCTGGCGATTCCTGGGAGGTAGCATGCGGGATGAGAATACGATGTGTATATACGTTATGTATTACGAATGAGAATGCGACCCGTTGCAT
>PLPU01000180.1:0-13043 GCA_003159975.1 Acidobacteriaceae bacterium | reverse complement strand
CGGTGGGGCGGACACTCGCGGGTCATACATGGGGCACAGTCCCGATACACGTTCCCCGATACACCGTCCCTGGCGCCGAGATGAGTGGACCCGCTAGCGAACTCAAACTAACCACGATTTATGCGGGGGCGAGGTGGTCCATGGGGGGCATGGAGGCTAGAAACAGGCGGGCGAATTCGGCGCTGTACTGCTCGAGAAGCTGCTGGACGCGGGCGGGGTCTTCGGAGCGGACGATGAGGCCGGCGTGGTGGTCCTTCTTGATGCGGAGGACGATTTCGGGGTCGTTGAATGCGGATGTGTCGGGGTTGGCGGTGTTGGCGAGACAGAGGACAGAGCCGGCGTAGTCGCTGCGCGGGGTTGGAGGGGCGTAGGCTTTTCCGCGAAGATGGCTGACTTCAAGTTTGGCCCATTCGCGCCAGAGGTTGACGCCGGTGGAGACATCGACAAGGTCGGCGATGAAGGCGCCGCCGACGCGGGCGGCAATTTCAAGGAAGTAGTAGCGGCCGTCGGCGTGGGCGCGGATGTATTCAGCGTGGGTGACGCCGCGGACCATGCCGAGGGATGGTGCGAGAGACGCATTCATCTCGGTGAGCTCATGCCAGTCGTAGCTGGAGCGGTCGACGGTGCGGGTGGTGAAGACGCCGCCTTCGTGCATGACCTGCATGGGCGGACGGCCGTACTGATGGACTACGGAGAAGAGGACTTTGCGCTCGCCCAGAATGGAATCGACATGGTAGATGTCGCCGGGAACGAATTGCTCGAGGAGGTAGTGGCTTTGGCGGTCGCCCAGCTCGTCGAGGGCGCGCCATAGCTGCTCCGGCTGCTCGATTTTGCGAATGCCGACAGAAGAAGCTTCGGAGCGGGGCTTGAGGAGCCAGGGCGGAGGGACGCGGTCCATGTATTCGCGGAGGTCGTCGTAGTTGAGGACGCGGCAAAACTCGGGGACCAGGAAGCCGAAGCTTTTGGCGCCGGTTCGCATTGCGAGCTTGTCGCGGTAGAAGGCGGAGGTGGTGGTGCCCATGCCGGGGATGCACATGTGCTCGCGGACCTGGGCGGCGGGTTCTAGATCGAACTCGTCGAGGGCCACGATGCGGTCGAAGCGACGGCCGCGTGCCATATAGGAGACGGTGTTGAGAAGCTGCTCGCGGGTGAGGCCGGTGGGCATGGTTACCAGCTCTTCGAGAGATTCGCGGGGCCATTCNNGCATGTACATTCAAGGCCAACTCGGGTTTGGACCTTGGATGAGGATAGTTTTACCATAGACGCTGCGAGTGGGAAGGATGGGGGTAGGATGGAACCTCCCTCAGGGGCTGAAGCCCAACTATCGATTAACGGACTTATCGGCACGACTGAAGTCGTGCCCTTTCAAAGATTGCGGCTGTTCAAGGATTGCGCGAGATGGTTTCGGCGAAGGCGATTGTTGAGTTGCAGGACGAACGGACACGCGCGTGGCACGAGGCGCGTGAGGCCGACGGAGGAACTGCGCCCACGGACGCGAACGCGGCGTGGATGGCGCTGGTGGCGCGGCAGCACGGAGCCAACTTCGATCTATGGCACATTGAGGACGAGGCACGAGCGCCGGGAGCAACTTGTGAGGTGCTTGCCGGAGTAAAGCGGCGAATCGACACGACCAATCAGCGACGCAACGATCTGGCGGAGGAGCTGGACCGGATGCTGCTGGCCTGGCTGGCGGCGCGTGGGCTGCCAAATGCGGAGGCTCCGCTGAACTCCGAGTCGCCGGGGCTGATGATTGACCGGCTGTCGATTCTGGCGCTGAAGATGTATCACACGCGGGACGAGGCGGAACGCAGGGATGCGCCGGAGGGCCACGCGGTCCGCAATCGCGAGCGGCTAGCCGTACTCACAGAGCAGCGCGCGGACCTGGCAATGTGCCTGGACGCGTTGTGGGAAGAGACGCTGAAGGGAACGCGGCGCTTCAAGCTTTACCGGCAAATGAAGATGTACAACGATCCAGACCTCAACCCGGCCATCTATCGCAACAGCTCAACAGAGTGAAAGAGATAGACGGCACTTGCGTAGCCACCCATTGACGTAGCGCGGGGTAATGCGTATAAAGAGTGCCTGAGCAGCGCAACTCCCGAAGCAGGTACCGGGACCGGCACGGACGCGGGGGGAGCTGGCTGAGTCTCAATAAGGGAAATGGGTTCTCACGGCAAAACCATGATGCAAGAGGTCAGACACGCGGCGCCGAGCCGCAAAAAACCGCCCACGCCCACTGCGAAGCCAGGAAGCTACGCAAGCACTGGTTCAGGCACCGGCACCGGACCCGCTTTCCAGCATTTTCAGAGCGCGGTGCAACTTCTGCAGCAGGCGAAGTATGAAAAGGCGCTGGCGGCGTTTGAGAAGCTTCTGCCCGAGGCGCCAATCGAGATCAAAGAACGCTGCCAGATGTACATTCAAACCTGCCGGCGTCAACTGGAGCGGCCAAGCCTGGCATTTGACACGCCCGAGGAGCACTACGACTACGCGGTGAGCCAGTTGAACGACGGCTACTACGAAGAGGCGCGGGAACAGTTTGGCCAGATTCTCTCCTCGCATCCGGGAGCGGATTATGCGTTCTACGGGCTGGCGCTGCTGGATTCGATTACGGGACGGACGCAGGATTGTCTCGCGAACCTTGCACGGGCCATCGAACTGAATCCCAGGAACCGCTTGCAGGCCCGGGCCGACAACGACTTCCAGAGCATGGTGGACGATCCGCGGTTTACCGAACTGCTTTATCCTGAGATTCCTTAAGGATTCAATTGAATTCCGCGCACCCTGCCAACGTTCCGCGAACAATCCCGGACCTTTCGGGAAAGTTGTCTGGCGGTGCTGAAACCGGCAGCGCCAGCGGTCCGATGCGCGTTGTGGCGATCGGGGGCGGGACGGGGCTGTCTACCCTGCTGCGCGGGTTGCGGCGGCATGTTACCGTGGCTGGTCAGACAAGCTCCGCTCCGGGGCCGATCTCAGACCTGGCTGCCGTGGTGACGGTGACCGACGACGGCGGATCTTCAGGGCGATTGCGCAAGGGCTTTAACATGCTTCCGCCCGGCGACCTGCGCAACTGCATGGTGGCGCTGAGCGAGGAAGAGGACCTGCTGACGCAGCTCTTCAGCCACAGGTTTCAGGGCGGGGATGCGCTGAAGGGGCATAACTTCGGCAACCTGTTTGTGGCGGCGCTGACGGAGATTACCGGAGACTTTGGCCAGGCGATTCAACTGGCTTCCCGGATTCTGGCTACGCGGGGACGGATCTACCCGGTAACGACCGCGAACGCAACGCTGGTGGCGCGGATGGAGGACGGCTCGCTGGTGCGGGGCGAGACGAAAATCACCGCCAGCAGGAGCCGGATTGTGGAGCTGATGCTCGATCCGCCGGACGCAGCGCCACTGAAGGAGACGCTGGACGCGATTGAGCGGGCGAACCTGATTACCGTGGGGCCGGGGTCGCTTTACACATCGCTGATTACGAACCTGCTGGTGGATGGGATTCCGGAGGCGCTGGCGGCGGCGCGCGGGGTGCGGGTCTACATCTGCAACCTGATGACGCAGGCCAACGAGAGCCTGGGGCTGACCGCCTCAGAGCACATTGAGCGGATCTATGAACATACACGGGCTCCGATCTTCGACTGCGCGCTGGTGAATACTGCGCCGTTTTCAGCCGAGACGCTGGCGCGCTATGCGGCGCAGGGGGCAGCGCCGATTGTGCCGGATATCAAGCGGATCGAGGCGCTGGGGGTGCGGTGCATCGCGGGCGACTTTGCCAGTGAGGAAAGCGTGGTGCGGCATGCAGCGGGCCGCGTGACCGGAGCGCTGCTGGCGCTGGGGCGTACAGGACAGGCCGAAGGGGCGTAAGGAAATTTTCTCTTTCCTACCGAATACGCGCTGGGGTACATTGAAGGCGCGCGGGCAAAAGCCTGCGTGATCAAAATCAGGAGGAACGATGCGCAAGACCCGTGTTTGGATCACGTTGTGCTGTTGCTTGTTCGCATTGGCCGTCTTCGCCTGGGCGCAGGCCAACAGGAAGCCCGGACTGTGGGAGATGACCACGACCATGACNNTGCGTGACGCAGGCGATGATCGACCGGTATGGCGCGCCGATGCCGCAGGGACGCGACTGCCAGGTGACCAATGTCTCGATCCATGCGACCGGAATGACGGCGGATTGGGTGTGCAGCGGCCAGATGAGCGGCAAAGGCAGCCTGGAGTCGAATTGGTCGGAGCCGGACCATGCAAGGGGCAAGGTTCACTTTGTCGGGACCATGCAGATGGGGCCCAGATCGGGCCCTGTGGAGTGGACTTCGAATTCCGTATCGGTATATAAGGGGCCGGACTGCGGGAGCGTGAAACCGATAGCCATGCCGGCAGATAAGTAATTTTTATCGTTTACCTTAGAGATGGATTGTTGAAGTAATTTCCTGGACCCATCTTCGCTGGAAATCCTGGCGGGGATGGGTTTTCCTTTTGGAAAAGGAATGTGATGGAGGCCAGCTGAGCGGGCGGCGGCGAGGCAGTAGACTGTCTGCGCTTCTTTTGCGTGTGTGGGAACGGATCGGCTCGGAAGATTGAGCCGTCGGTCCCACCACCCAGGCGACGAAGACCTGTCGCCCGGGGCCCGCGCAGGCAGTAACGAGCGACCTGCGGGCCGTGCTGACGCAAAGGAGGTGAGGGCGAATGGATGAGCGATCGTCCTGGATGCGCTTGTTAATCACTGTCGCCATTGACTGGCGGTTTGTGATTGCACTCGTACTCCTCGTCCTGGCGCTACTGGTCAAGTAGCCAAACCCCCAGGAGGTCCTACACCTTCCGGGAATGAGAACAGTATAGCGCAAAGCTTGAGTTGCGAATGAGCAAACTGAACGCCCTGGTGACCTGCGTACTCTATCCTTCGACGGTGCGCTGGAACTGACTGCGCGGGGCAATCCAAACTGAGCCCGAAACGCTCTACGGCACGGTGACGTTGATGGTTGCGCTCGAGGACACAGAGGTGTTGATGTCGGTCGCAATGACCGTGTAGGCATAGGTCCCCGGCGTCACAGCATTATTATTGTTGGCGCCGCATGCGCTGATTTCCCCCAGGACCACCAGTGTGCCCATGGCGAACAACGTCAGGGTGAGCCAGCGCGCTGCCTTGCGCCGGAAGCCAAAGCCGAAGAGCAGCATACCGGCCAGCGCCAGGCCTTGCGCCAGGCGATGGCCCCCGCGACCCGGCAGGCTTACGAGTGCAGGCACTGCGATGTTATAGAGGGAAATGGATCCCGTCACGACCTGATTCGCGGTCAGGGTATAGGGCGGCCTTACTGGGCCTCCCCCGCAGTAGGGGATCTTCCCTCCGGCCGGTGGATTCGGAGGATCGCAAGCGACTTGAACTGTGCCGGTGTAGCCGTCGAGGGAGGTTAACGTGTAGGCGGCGGATCCAGTTCCAGTGGAGCCGGCGGAGGTCATGGTCACATTGGTGGCTGCGATGACGAAGTCCGGCTTGGCGGGCTGCGCCGGTGAAGCGGAAACCACAAAGCTGGCCGTCAGGAGAAATCCGAAAAGAACAAGCAAACGGTATCTTTGCATGGCAGAGACCTTTCTGCGGGTGGCTTGCACCCTGCCTGTCCGGTTGGACGAAAGCTAAGTCGCGAAGTTGGCATCATTTGCAAGAATTTTTGCCTGAATTCGCTGGTGACCGGCGTTCACAAGAATTGCCAGGCTCGGCCTTCATCCTTCGACGGTGCGCTTGAGCTGGCCGCAGGCGGCGTAGATGTCGCGGCCTCGCGGCTTGCGGAGGTAGGTGGGAATTCCCTCCCCCGCCAGGGTGGCGCGGAAGGCTTCAATGGCGGCGGGTGCGGGCATGGCGTAGGGGATGCCGGGGCCGGGGTTCCATGCAATCAGGTTGACTTTGGCGGGCAGCCCGGTGCGGCGGACAAGACGGGCGACCGCGCGGGCATGGGCGGGCTGGTCTGTGACGCCGGCGAGCAGGACATATTCGAAGGTGATGCGCTCACGGGGGCGGAGCTGGACCTGGCGGACCGCGTCGACGACCGCTTCGATGTTCCACTTGCGGTTGATGGGCATGATTTCGGCGCGGACCTGGTCGTCAGGGGCGTTGAGGCTGATGGCCAACTTGGGGCGGACGTCCGGCGGCTCCTGGGCGAAACGCTCGATGCCGGGGACGATGCCGGATGTGGAGACGGTCATGCGCTGGGGGCTGAGGCCGACTTCTTTGACCAGAAGGCGGACGGCGGCCATGAAGTTGTCATAGTTGAGGAACGGCTCGCCCATTCCCATGAAGACCAGGTTCACGCGGTCGCGGCCTACTTCGACTCCGTGGCGGGCGAAGACGGAGACGACCTGGCCGGCGATTTCGCCTGCGGTGAGGTTGCGCTGGAGGCCGAGCCTGGCGGTGAGACAGAATTGGCAGTTGACGGCACAGCCGACCTGACTGGAGACACAGATGGTGGCGCGACGCCACTCGCCGTGGGGCGGTAGCTCGCGGGAGGATCGCACTGGCGCACTGCTTCCCACCTGATCCGCCGAGTTTGCAAGAAGCAGGTCCTTCGACTCCCCTTCACTGCGTTCAGGGTCGCTCAGGATGACAGCCATTTTTTTTGATCGCACGGAATGACTGTCGGATGGGGCACGGTGCTCTTGTTGAGGTGAAGGGGAACGCAATTCCTCCGCGCCGGCTTCAGTGCCGTCGCCCGATTCGCCGTCGTCGCCTTCGGGCATCCAGACGGTTTCTACGGTTTCAGCTCCGGTTTGGATGAGGTAGCGATCGGTGCCGTCGACCGATTGGAAGACCTGGGCGATGTTTGGGCGGCCGATTTGCCAGCCATCGGCGACCAGTCGCTCGCGCAGATTTTTGGGTAGAGTGGAGATTTCAGCTATTTCCGTAAGCCATTGACGATAAATGGCTTCCGATAATTGTTTGCCGCGCCATCCGGGTTCGCCGAGGCTGGCCATGCGCGCGGATAGAGATTCCGCATCCAAGCCAAAGAGGGGTGTCGGGGTCACGTCGGCAGGGCTTATCGCGTCTAAGGAAACGAGTTTGGAATCAGATTTCACGGCTTGGTCAAGGATAGTTTATTTGGTGTTCCCGTGCCCGATTTGCGGCATGCGCTGCCACCCTTGCGACCGAAAGACATCGCAAGGATGGGGCACCCGCAGTTTTCCAGTGCCCGACGGCATGAGTCCGGTTGGCCTAGAATTGAATCTTAGGAATGATGACTTCTTCGACTGAACGCAATCTTCGCCGCACTGTATTGCCGAACGGGCTGATCGTGCTGACCGAGCGCATGGACTACCTGCGTTCGGTGGCCATGGGGGTATGGATCAAGTCCGGGTCGCGGTGCGAGCCAGCCGAGACCAACGGGATTTCCCATTTTGTGGAGCACATGTTGTTCAAGGGGACGCGCTCGCGCACGGCGCAGCATATTGCCCGGGAGATGGACTCGATTGGCGGGAACCTGGATGCCTTTACCGGCAAGGAAACGATCTGCTTCAATGTGAAGTCGCTAGCGGACCATGTGCCGATTGCGCTGGACGTGTTGAGCGACCTGGTGCTGAACCCGACGTTCGCCTCGACGGACATCGAGCGCGAGCGGGGCGTGATTCTGGAAGAGATCAAGATCGACGAGGACAACCCAGACGTGCTGGTGCACGAGTTGTTTACGCAGAGCTTCTGGAAGGACCATCCGCTGGGCTGGCCGATCCTGGGGACCACGAAGACGGTGGCTGGACTGGACCAGGAAAAGCTGTTTGCGTATCACGGCGACCGGTTTCACGGCGGGAACATCGTGTTTTCGGCGGCCGGAAACCTTGATCACGACCAGTTTGCGGAGGCTGTGGCGGCCAAGTTCTCGGGACTGGCCGGAGGCGAGACGCTGCATGAGCTGTCGGCGCCCGAGGCGAGCGCAAGGATCATCCTGCGCAACAAGAAATCGCTGGAGCAGGTGCAGATCTGCCTGGGCGTGCCGGCTCCGCCGATTACCGACGATAACCGCTATGCGACGCTGATTCTGAATACAGTGCTGGGCGGCGGGATGAGCTCGAGGCTGTTCCAGACGATTCGCGAGGAGCGGGGGATGGCGTATTCCATCTACTCCGACCTGAGTCCTTATCGCGACACGGGAACGCTCTGTGTGTACGCAGGGACTTCGGCGGGCAATGCGCTGGAGGTGGTTGACCTGATCCTGGTGGAGTTTGCCAAGCTGAAGCAGGAACCGCTGAGCGACGAGGAGCTGACGCGCGCCAAGGACCAGGTGAAGGGCAACATTTTGTTGGGACTGGAGAGCTCGAGTTCGCGGATGGCGAACCTGGCACGGCAGGAGATGTACTTCCAGAACTTCTTTACCGTGGACGAGGTGATTGCGCGCATCGACGAGGTAGACGCGGGACAGGTGCAGGCGATGGCGCAGCGGCTCTTCGATCCGGAACGGATTGCGGTGACGCTGCTAGGACGGCTGGATGGAGTGAAGCTGGGGCGGAAGCGGCTGGTGTGTTGAAAGGCAGTTGTCAGTTGTAAGTTTTCAGTTGTCAGTCCTAAATGCCCGATCCGAGGCGCGGTTTTCCCTGACTCAGCGGCCTTAGAAGCGCTTTAGCAACTGGAGGGGTAAGACGAACGCGAGCGCGATGCCCGAACTGACAACTGAAAACTTACAACCGACAACTGCTTTCGAGCGTCTGATTTCCCTTCCGCGTCCGTACGTTGTAGCATTTTGTCGGATGGGTCCGGGTAAGCGGGCCCGCTTCACGAGGCACTGGAATTCCATGAGAAACCTTTTCTTGTCCTGTCGCGGACGCCGCGGCGGTGAGCGGAGTATGTTGACCAACGAACGTTCCGGGTCAAACGGCTTCACGCTGATGGAACTGCTGATCGTGATGGCAATCATCGCCATCCTGATGCTGATTGCCATTCCCACCGTTGGAAGCCTGAAGAAGAAGGCCAACGACCTTTCCGCGCAGCAATCTGTGCGGGCGATCCACGAGGCGGAGATTCAGTTTCAGTCGACCTACCCCTCGAACGGATTTGCGTGCACGCTGCCCGCTCTGGGCGGTGAATCTACTGCTGGAGCTCCGTCGGCGACCGGTGCGCAGATTTTGCAGGGCGACCTGACATCGGGTTATAAGTCCGGCTACATTTTCACCATCACGTGCAAGGACAAGGTGACGGTAAACAGCGTGGATCGCTTCAACAGCTACATGGTGACGGCAGTTCCGCAGACGGTGGGCAAGACGGGAGATCGCGGGTTTTGCAGCGACGAGGGCGGAACGATCAAGTTTGACCCGGCGGGCGGGACGAACTGCACGCAATCGCTCGGACAATGAGGGTGGGCTGGTTTGGTGGGCGCTGTGCGCGCAGGACTAGAGCCTGCGCGCATGGTGTTTCTGGTTGGCCTTTGTGGTCTCCCACCCATCGAGCAAAAAGACGCTCGATGGATGGGGCACACAGCATCTCTGGCGTTCTTGCAGCGGCGTTGCTACTGGGCGCAATTCCCTTTTGTGGGGCACAGGTTGGTGCTCCTACGGCGCATGAGATGGCGGCGCGGGTGGATCGGCATTACAACCAGCTGCACTCGCTGCGGGCGGCCTTCACGGAGAACTACGCGGGGTTGGGGATCAACCGGACGGAGAGCGGCACGCTGCTGCTGCTGAAGCCGGGACGAATGAAATGGGACTATAGCTCACCGGCCGGGAAGCTGTTTTTGCTGGACGGGAGGTACGCCTGGTTCTACTCGAAGGGCGACCCGCAGGTGCAGCGGATTCCGGCGAAGGAACTGGACGATCTGCGTTCGCCGCTGCGGTTTCTGCTGGGACATACGGAACTCGAAAAAGAGATGAACAGTTTGACGCTGGCTTTGGCGCCGGGGGGCGAATTCACGCTGACCGGGCAGCCGAAGGGCCAGGAAAAGCGCGTGACACGGCTCACGCTCACCGTTTCCGCGAACGGAATCATTACAGGCATAGAGATTGAAGAGACAGACGGAGCGCTGACGCGGTTTACCTTTACGGGCGAAGTGCCGAATGCGCCGGTTCCCGCGGATGCGTTCCGGTTCGCTGCGCCGGCGGGTGTTCCGGTGGTGGATGTGGTGGCGCCGGCGTGACGAAGGCAGGGACTAAGGGACTAGGGACTCAGGGACCGGGAAGCCGGACTTCCAAGCGAGAATGGTCTCGTCATCCGAGTCTTGGCCCGTTTCTGATGCCCCGAATCTTCTTGCTTTCCCATCGACTCCATTGCGCCAGTTTCTTAGTCCCTTAGTCCCCTGCTTTACTCATATCGCAGCGCTTCGATCGGGTCGAGGTTGGCGGCGCGGATGGCGGGAATCATGCCGCTGACGAGGCCGACGACGGCGAGGATTCCGGTTGCGACGAGCACGGAGGTGGGGGAGATGAGGAGCTGGATGTCGGCATTCTCGGCGTTTTTGGCGATGGCGGAATAGAAGGTGATGCGGCCCGCGCAGATGGAGACAGTGTAGGCGAGGGCAATGCCCGCAATGCCTCCGATGCCGGTGATGGCGAAGGCTTCGGCGAGGAACTGGATGAGGATGTGGTGGCGGCGCGCGCCGAGGGCTTTTTCGATGCCGATTTCGCGAGTGCGCTGCTGCACGGCGACCAGCATGATGTTCATGAGACCGATGCCGGCGATGCCGAGGGTAAGCGCGCCGACGAGCGAAAGCAGGACCTGGAGCGCGATGGAGACGATGGCAAACTCGTGCAGTTGCGTCTGAAGGTTGGCGACGAAGATGGCGCGATGGTCTGAGGGGACAAAGTGATGCGCGGCGGCAAGGGTGTTGCGCAGGTTCTTCTCGACGACCTCGTTGTCGCCCCGGTAGTTGAACCAGATGCCGTCAATCCAGGTCGTGTCCTTGAGGTCGCTCATGGTGGAGAAGGGTATCCAGATGGCGGTGTTGATGTTGTTCTCGCCTTCGGCCATCTTGGGGTGGAGCACGCCGACGATGGTGAAAAGGACGCCGTTGAGGCGGATGGATTCGCCGACCGCGTAACCGCTGGAAAAGAGTTTCGTTTTTGCGTCGGGACCAATGACGCAGACGTGGGCACGCTGCTGTTCTTCCTGCCCGTTGAAGGCACGGCCATCGTCCACGACCATGGCGAGCATGTCGAGGCCCTGCGGGCGCAGAGCATTGACCGACCATGTGTAGGTGTGGAGGTCGTTTTTGACTACGACGTCCTGAAACATAACGGGTGTTATCTCTGAGATGTCGGGGACAGTGTTCCAGATGCGGTCCACATCGTCGAGGTTGAAGCGGACCTTGACGCCCGCCTTATCTCCGCCGGCCTGCTGAGAGGTACGGCCAGGGTAGACTTCGATGTGGTTAACGCCCCACTGAGCGAAGATGTTCTGAATGGCGCGGGAGAAGCCTGCGCCGTAGGCGAGCAGGAGCACCACGGTGGCGATGCCCCAGGCCATGCCGACCATGGTGATGGCGGTGCGGCGACGGTTGTAGAGCATCGCTTCCCAGGCTTGTCCGAGAATGTCTTTGAGCATAGAGCCTCCCTTTGGGTCGGCAGTTATCAGTTATCAGTTGTAAGTTGTCAGTTGGGCATTGCCAAGCTCAACTCTTCGGCCAGATCGTTTGCCGCAATCCCATAACTCTGTTCGCATGTGCCGCAAACACCCGCCCATTGGAAACTGATCACTGAAAACTGCTTTTCTCACTCTCTCCGCAGGGCTTCAACGGGATCGAGCGCGGCGGCTTTGCTGGCCGGATAGAGGCCGGCGGCGATGCCGCACAGGGCAAGTGAAACGATCGCGAGTGCGGCGGACCAGGGAACGAGGCGCGGAGGATCGAAACCGGGAACGACTCCCGTGAAGAAGTGGTCGAGAAGGGCCATGAGGCCGCCGGAGAGGACAATCCCGAGCAGCCCGCTGATGCCTGTGAGCAGGAGGCCTTCCCAGAAAAACTGGGCAAGGATGGCGCTCTTGGTTGCTCCGATGGCTTTGAGCACGCCGATTTCGCGGGTGCGCTCGGAGACGGAGACGAGCATGATGTTGATGATGCCGACGGCTCCGAGGCCAAGGGTTACGACGCCGACGCCGCCGAGAAAGATATCCATTGCATCAAAGATGGTGCTGACGAGCTTTTCCTCCTGAATGGTGTCGAACTCGTCGAACGCATCTTTGAGACTGGGATCGAAGTTGTGCCGCTGGCCGATCACCTTGTGGACGGCGGGGACGGATTGGGAGCTGTCCCCTTTGGTGGTGGGGTGATAGGCGATGCCTGTGAGCGCGTCGCGGGCGACGTTGTCGCCCTTGTAGGCGAACAGCTCCTGCATGATGGAGATGGGGATGTAGAGCTTTTGATTATCGCTGTCGTTGTTGCCGTGGCTGATGGGGTCGACGCGGCCCACGACTGCAAAGGAGATGTCGTTGATGATGATGTTCTCGCCGATGACGGGGCGGCCGGGAAACAGCAGGGCTGCGGCCTTTGATCCAAGAACGACAACCCGGCGGCGGTCGGCCACATCCTGGGCGTCGATGAACCGTCCTTCAGCGAGGGGAACGAAGCGCATTTGAGCGTAGTTGGGCTCCACGCCAAAGACCTGGCCGCCGGTGTTGGAGTATTCGCTGACCTCGTACATGTCTCCGCGGCTGAGAAAGCCGGTTACGTCCTTCACCTGCGGGAGGGCGCGAATGGCTGCTTCGTCGCCGAGCGTGAATTGATAGGGCCTCATGCCGGTGTGCTGGTTGGCGACTGCCGGAATGGTGGAGTCCCACATCATCACGATGTCGTTGCCGAAGCTGGCGAGGTTGCGATGCTGGCCGCTGCGGAAGCCTTCACCGAGGCCGACGAGGACGAGCAGAGAGCCGACACCCCAGGCGATCCCGAACATGGTCAGGAAGGTGCGGAGTTTGTTGGCCAGGATGGCGCGGAATACCTGGCCGAGGGTGTCGGAAAAGCTCTGCATAGCGATTGGACGCCGGAGGAGGGCGCTTGGAGAGTAGTACGCGGTGGGAGGGGGGATGGTTCCCGTGGGGAGCATTGCAGCGCTGTGATTTGAGAAGAGGAGACTAGAGCAATCTCATCCCTGAGA
>PLPU01000583.1:0-3018 GCA_003159975.1 Acidobacteriaceae bacterium | reverse complement strand
CCAGGAGATCGCCCTTTCGGATGAAGGCGACAATGGAGTCGTACGGCACCAGCTTGCGAAGCCTCATCGCAACGAGGGAGAGAGTCTCGTCCAGGCTCAGGGAGTTGCCCAGGTCCTGGCTCAGTTCGAACAACGTGTGCGCCTCTTGCCGCGCGGATGCGATGCAAGAGAGGAAGTCTGCCTGGCTGCCGCGGCGACGGTTGAGGTCGGCTTCAAACCCGGCGCCCGGCTTTTCGCCCCGCTCCACCCTGCCGGTGAAGCTGTATGAATCTTTCTTGGCATTTTCCAGACCGAGGACCGCAGTGGCTTCCAATTCGCGGAAACGGCGCGCAAGAATCTCAACCACTTTTGGGTCATAGGATATGCCTGACTCTTCCACAACGAGCTGGATCGCTTGATCCAGGGGCAAGGCTTTGCGGTATTGGCGATCCGAGGCTACCGCGTCCAAACAGTCCACAGCACCAAGGATACGCGCTCCGATGGGGATATCTTCTCCCTTGAGCCCATCCGGATAGCCCATGCCATTCCATTTTTCGTGATGCGCCCTGACGATCGGCGCCACCGGATAGGGAAAGGCGACCTTTTCCAGGATGTCCGCGCCGACTACCGGATGAATCTTCATCTTCTCGAACTCTTCCGGAGTCAGCCGGCCGGGTTTGTTGATGATGTGATCGGGGACAGCCAGCTTGCCGATGTCGTGCAGAAGAGCCGCGGCTCGAAGAGCATCCGTGTCTTCTTTGCTGAGCCCGAGTTCCTTTGCAATTTCGAGNNTTTTCGGCTGCTACTTGCAACTCTTCGATCGCGACGCGTTTCTTTTGGTCGTCCAGGCGCGCCAGGTACAGTTGAAAGGACCTGTGGATGCCGTACATTACGGGCACAATCAGGAGCGCATTCTGCCAACCGACGTAACGGTTGCAGAAGCTGATAAGACCCACCAAGGCAGCACCTGCCAGGTTGTAGGGAAGGGTCCAGAAGTGCGTTTCCGCCCAGATTCCGCGAAGCGGGCGCTTCTCGACCAGGGCGATGACGACGGCGAGGGGAACGTTGTTTGTCAGAAAATACGTCAATCCAGCCACAAGGAGCAACAATGGCATGCTGTGTCTGAGAGGCCCCGCCGCTAAGCGATAGGCGAAGTAAGTCATCCAAACGCCGTTGGAAGCCAAACTGAAGACATTGAATAGAACCTTAACCGGTTCCGGTCGTTTCGAAGTTTTCCACAGGCTCTGCACCACTGCGGCCGTGCAACTGATGACCAACGTCTCGGCCAGCGAAAGTTCCACAACGCCGAGGAGAACGAAGAGGAAGTTCACAGACATGGTAGTCTCCATGCCTGGCAACCTAACCTTCATCGTGGACGCCAGAATCGCGATCAAAAGGTAGCAGCCAAACTTCACCAGATCGTCGGAGTGCCAGTGCAGGCAGGATGTCACAAGCGCCCCGGCTCCAATCGCTGCGGTGATGGCGATAAAGATTCTTGCTCGAATTGGCATGGAAAACTCCATCTTGGCAAACCTTAGTGCAAGTTACTGTTTGTCATCCGGTGACTACAGGCCAATCGAAGCCCTGCCACCCGTACAATGCGCGGACCGTCGGACACGGTGGAAATGAACCATTTCACCCCGAGGGGTATTTGCTCGACTGTAGCCATGGTCGAGCAAATACCATCTGAGGTCTCTTCCCGTTGTTGGTTCAGTTCTTGGTACCCCAGAGGACACTGTTAGCCTGCAAACTGCTGGTGCCCCAAAGGACGGCGACCGCTTGATCCAGCGCCGAACCGGTACCCCAGAGAACGGCGGTACCAGCCGTCGAACCTGTGCCCCAGAGAACAGCCTCACTCGCCGTCGAGCCAGTGCCCCAAAGAACGGCCTCACCGGCAGCTGTGCCGGTACCCCACAGGACAGCCTCACCAGTTGTCGAGCCGGTACCCCAGAGGACCGCCTCACCGGCTGTCGAGTCGGTACCCCAGAGAACCGCCTCACCGGCCGTCGAGCCGGTACCCCAGAGAACAGCGTTTCCCCACATTGCGCCGGTGCCCCAAAGGACCGCGTTGCTTCCGAGCACGGATGGGCCGTTCACTACGAGGGCGACATTGCCGTTAGGGCCTTCCACCGCGAAAGGTGAGAGGGCGCTGCCCACCGTAGGGGGGGCCAGGTTGGTGTTTGCCAACGCGGCCTGGATGTCCAGATAGCCAGCACCAACCGTAAAGACGTCGGCCTGCTCGTTAAAAGTCTGGCCGGTGGTCGGATCGGTGATTGTCGCGTATTGTTGCAGGCCCTTGAAGGCCGTGAGCATCAGCGCTGCTTTGACTTGATCGGGCGTCAAGTCCGGGTTCTGTTGCAGCATCAGAGCCGCTGCGCCGGTTACCATGGGCGTGGCCATGCTAGTCCCGCTCAGAATGAAGTAGCTGCTGGAAGTGGCGCCGGTGCCGTTGGTCTGGTAAAGAGAGGTGGGCGCCTCATTGCCCGGGTTCTCCTGATTCAGAGTGTCCGCTGGAGTGTACAGGGAGACGATGAGGTTGCCCGGAGCCACCAGGTCGGGTTTGATCACCTGATCCCCGAATGTCGGCCCCTTGGAACTGTAAGTCGCCGGCACATCGTCCGTTCGATCCGGTGTGCCCATAGTATTCATTGCGCCCACAGTAATGACATACGGGTCGTTCCCCGGAGAGGTGATGGTGCCGTAGCCAGTGGTGCCCGCATTGTTGTCGCGGCCGTAGTTGCCCGCCGCAACCACAACGGTAATGCCCGCCTGCCACGCCTGTTCCACGGCCTGGCACAGTGGGTCGGCCGTGTAGCTTTCCCAAACCGGGCCGCCGAGCGAAAGGTTGATGACGCGGATGTTGTAGGTGCTCCGCAACTGGATGGCGGTCTGAATGGCCGCGATGACCTCACTATAGGAACCCGAGCCATTCACGTCGAGCACCCGAAGGTTGACGATGCTCACGTTCGGGGCAATGCCTTTGAACGTGTAGAAGTCGTTCGGTCCGGTGGAAGCATTCCCGTTTCCCGCAATGATGCC
>PLPU01000007.1:0-3803 GCA_003159975.1 Acidobacteriaceae bacterium | reverse complement strand
AGGCGATGCGGAAGCTGCCGAAGGAATAAGCGGGGGCTTGTGTTTCGTGCCCTTTCAAAGCTACGAAAGGCGACCGCAGGTCCCCTTCGACTGCGCTCAGGGCAGGCTTTCGACTCCCCATTCGCTTCGCTCAGGGTCGCTCAGGATGACAATCATCTTTTGTTCGGATTGGCTTTCGGGACGAGTGAAGTCGTGGCCTTTCAAAGGGCGCGTCCAGGGCGTGGTTGGGTTCCAAAGGCCGGTGGCTAAAGCCATCTTGATTGCGGGATGATTTCAGGGGCCTGAAGGCCCCTGCTCCTTCCGTCCGCGTTCTTTTGGGGGCGGTTTGGCCTGGTGCTTTGGGGCGGTGCTTTGGGTAGCTGGCCGGTGATATACTCACTGGGTCAGGCGCGGGGTTGCGCCGCTATTTTCATTGCACGCTGAGGTTCTCATGTCCGGCCATTCAAAGTGGGCCACAATCAAGCACAAGAAGGGCGCGCTGGATGCCAAGCGCGGCAAAGTTTTTACACGCATCATTAAAGAGATCAGCGTTGCCGCCAAGGGCGGCGGCGATCCCGATGGCAACCCGCGGCTGCGGACGGCGATATTGGCCGCCAAGGCGGAGAACATGCCGCAGGAGAATATCAAGCGGGCTATTCAGCGCGGGACGGGCGAGCTGGAGGGCGTGAACTACGAGGAAATCACCTTTGAGGGTTACGGGCCTGGGGGTGTGGCCGTGGTGGTTGAGGTTACTACAGACAACCGGAACCGGTCGGTGAGCGAGATTCGGCATTCGTTTTCAAAGAATGGCGGGAACCTGGGCGCGTCAGGGTCAGTGAAATTCCTGTTCACGAAGAAGGGGCTGATTGCCGTTGAGAAGGATGCCGCGACGGAAGAGCAACTGATGGATATTGTGCTGGAGGCGGGCGGGGAAGACCTGAACGACGAGGGCGATTCGTGGGAGATCATTACCGATCCGGCGGCGTATGAGGGCGTGCTGGAGGCGGTGAAGAAGGCGGGGATTCCGACGGTGATGAGCGAGGTGACGATGGTGGCGTCTACCTATACAAAGCTGGAGGGAAGCGCGGCGAACCAGATGATTCGGTTGCTGGAGGCGCTGGAAGACTACGACGATACGCAGAACGTCTACTCGAATTTTGACATGAGCGCCGAGCAACTGGAGCACGCGGCGGGATAGGCTGGCCGCGGCAGGCAGGGATAAGGCCGCCCGGATGTGGCGGCCTTTTTGTGGGGATGGACGACTTTGAGGTACGGAAGGGAAGCGCGTTGGCTCATATATTGGTTAGGACGTTGAGGATTTTGGTGCTGGTTTTGATGGCGGGGACGGTGGCGGCTGGGGCGCAGGCTCCGACTGCTGCGGCGAGCGATGGGGCCGGCGGAGATGATCCCGTGGCGCAGGTGCGGAAGTCGCAGGCGTTTGAGATTGGGCCGTTTGTGAATGGCGGGACGGGGCTGGGGAATCGGAATAATTACCAGTTTCTGTCGGCCGGTGTGCAGGGGGGGAAGATTTTGACGCCGGTGATTGGGCACGGATTGCTGGCGGGGCAGTTTGAGTACGGCGCGAACATCATGCCGCTTTGGCTGGGGTTTACGCCGCCGCCGAACCCGGCAGCGACGTTTCTTTATCCGGATGGGACTTCATTTACAGGGCCTGAGGGCGGCGGGACGTATGTGGGAGTGAGCATTACGCCGGTGATTTTGCGCTGGAATTTTTTGAGCAGGAACAAGCATTTTCAGCCTTGGTTTCAGGGGGCGGGCGGGCTGATCTACACGACGCATAAGTATCCGCCGGANNATCGATTTGGGCGTGAACGGGGTGCATATCTCGTCGGCATCGCTGGGAGACAGGAACCCCGGTGTCAATGCAAGTATCCAGGTGCAGGTTGGGTATACGTTCTGGAGATAAAGAAGTGGGGTCGTCATGAGTACTCCGGTGGTCGAGTGCGTTCCCAACTTCTCTGAGGGCAGAGATCGAAAGCGGGTCGAGGCCATTGTGGCGGCGATGCGCGTGGAGGGGGTNNGCGGGGAAGGCCGCGGAGCTGATCGACCTGACACGGCAGGCGGGGGAGCATCCGCGGATTGGCGCGGCGGACGTGATTCCATTTGTGCCCATCTCCGGGATCAAGCTGGAGCGGTGCGTGCTGCTGGCGCGGCAGGCCGGCCTCGAGATCTGGCGGCGGTACGGCGTGCCGGTATTTTTTTACGAGGCGGCGGCGGCGCGGCCTGACCGGGCTAATCTGGATGACGTGCGGCGGGGGCAGTTCGAGGGGTTGCGGGATGCGGTGCGCAACGATTCGGCGCGCAGGCCCGATCTCGGCGGCCCGGGATTGCATCCAACCGCAGGGGCATGCGCTGTGGGAGCGAGGAAGTTCCTGGTGGAGTACAACATCTGCTTCAACTCGACCGAGGTTGCGCTGGTGAGAGCGATTGCGCGGGAGATTCGGGCTGCTTCAGGCGGGCTGAAGGGCGTGAAGGCAATGGGGCTTCTGACGCAGGGGCGGGCGCAGCTTTCTATGAATATAACGGATTTTGAGGCGACGCCGATCTCGCTGGTTTACAAAAAAGTGGCGAGCCTGGCGCTGCGGCATAAGGCGGTATTGGCCGAGGGAGAAGTGATTGGGTTGATTCCCGAGGCGGCCTGTGAGCGGGAAAGCGAATGGATGCGTCAATTGAGTGGGTTTGATCCACTGACCAAGATTCTGGAGCGTCGATTGGGGGCTCCGCTGGCTTGGCCGGGAGATGAACCGGGAGAGGCATAGGCGAGATCGCGAAAGATGGCGGGCTCGTCCACTCACCCGGAAGGTAGAATAACAGCAGACGATTTTGAATGCTTTTCGAACACGGAACCGAGGCAATCGAGCCGGAATGGCGGGGATTGCCGGTGATTCAGATCGAAAGGCAAATGGCATCCGGAGGATGAGAGTGTTGAAGATTCAATGGAAGTTCTCGATGGTTCCCCTGCTGCTGGCCGCGGCCACCGCGGCTCCGGCAGCGCAGTTGTCGACCGATGCGCGCGGAGCGATTCCGCACGATGTGCAGCAACTGGTGGTAATTGACTACCGGGCGATGGAGAATTCGCCTACGGCGATGGATTTGCGCGCGCGCGTGATGCCGCCGGAGCTGAAGGTGTTCGACGAGGCGCTGCGGAAGTCCGCACTCGGCGACAAGAACAATATCGATCAGTATGTTGACCAACTGGCTTTTGCGCTGTTCCGCCCGACGCCCGGGAGTGAGGGGCTGCTGACGGTGGGCATTGCGCAGGGACAGTTCCCAACCACGGATATTCTGGCTAACTTTAAAAAGTCGGGTCTCAAGGGCACGCTGGTGCGCACCAACCGGATCTATCCGATGGCCAAGACGGGGATGGTGCTTTGCTTTGTCGATGCGTCGACCATGGTTTTTGGCGCGAAGGACGCGGTGACCAAGACGCTTGACGCGCGCGACGGCGTGGTGCCCAACCTGCTGACCAACGCATCGATGATGGATGCGATGAAGACCGTGGACTCGGCGCCGCTGTGGAGCATTCTCGACGAAAAGGGGACCCAGTTCATGATGAAACAGGTACTGGGCGAGGCGGGGTCGGTCACCGACCTTGAGACGGTGCAAAAACACTTGCAGGCGTCGTGGTACGGGATGGATTTTCAGCATGGCGTGAAGTTCGACCTGACCATCTCAACCGGCGACACGTTTGCGGCGGCGACCATTTCTTCGCTGCTGACGGCGGCGGTGACGCTGCGCAAGATGAGCGGGTCGGATGCGGAGAAGGCTGCACTGGGCGGTACGACCGTCGCATCGAACGCGGG
>PLPU01000053.1:0-2528 GCA_003159975.1 Acidobacteriaceae bacterium | reverse complement strand
TTCCCGATGGCATATCCCCAATAAAACGTCCCGCCCATCAACAGCATTCCCACGACTGCTGCGCCGCCGAGCCATTGAAGCCAGGATTTACGGGCCGTGCTTTGTGCAACGGTCTGCGCGGCTCGCGCAATCTCTCTTTGCGCGGACGTTACGACCGCTTGGCCCACAGTTTCTTCTATGCGCGCCTTCGTTACAGCAAGTTCCGTTTCTGCCAGCCTGCGAGCACGGTCCAGCGAAGATGCGTACTTGGTGAGCGATTGCGAAATCAGTTTGTCGATTTGTTCCGGCATCTGTTTCGCCAGATCAAGATGATGACCTAGCAAAAACGCGATGGCCCATATCGCATCATTATCACGGATGCCGAGTTCTTTGCCGATGCGATTGAAACTGTTCGTTTCTTCAGGACTCGGACCACGGCCATAGATTGAGCGAAAGGCTGTATCGAGATTCATGCAACGACCCCATCGAAAACCGATGCACACTCCTTTACCCAGCGGTTTACTTCTGCGCGATTTCCAATGGGCGCGACCTCGAAAATTTTTTCAATCGTCAGTCGCTCACTGTGCAACAGATCGGAGATGCGGTCAGCCACCTCCGGGAAATTGAACGTCTTACCCTGAGCCTCTACCGTGGCCCTGATCTTTGAGCTGTTGTACAACTCGAATTTGCGTTCCGGCCCGTGATACAGATTGCGAAGAACGTGGGTCGTGTGACCACCGGCTACGTCCAGATATTCCTTCAAGAGTTGTAGGCTATCCCGCTGTGAATTGATTACCCACAACGTTACCAATTCGCGCCCCAGTTCTTGCATGGAATCCGTGAGCAACGTTCCGTAGAGTTTTACGCCCATTCCACTGCGAGCGGGTGTGTTGATGACCACGGTCTCGTCGGGCTGCACGGCCAGACGATTTACAAGGTCCATCCATCCATCCTTTTCGTCCAGGTTGATGTAGACAGTTTCAACCGTCTTTGCATACGCCTTTCCGACATCTGGATTTGCAGTATCCGCATCAATCAGCAAAAGTTTCTCGTCGCGTCTCGAGAGGTAATAAATCAGAGACATCGAGACGATGCTCTTGCCGACGCCACCCTTTGAACCGCTTACCATGTACACAGGCTTTCCCATACTTCCTCCTCATATTTCCTTGTCGTCTTCGATTACCGTGAATGTTCCCTTTTTCGTTGCAACTGTGTTTACCAGGGCAGCACTTGATTTTGGCGGCGCAGCCGGAGCAGTCTGCGCAAGCGGTTTCTCTTGGGCTTCCAGACGAATACCACCGCGAGCCTTGCTTGTTCTTCTTCCGGGTTTCAGATATTGACGCGCGGTCGAGATTGTCATGCCGAGGCCAACACCCTTGAGATCATCAAGCACCGTTTCGAGAGTGTGTCCGGCAGCGAGTGCTTCTTTGGCCTTTGCGCGCAACTTTGCAAATGCTTCTCTGCGCGAATATCTTTTCTCCGCAGGCAGAGGAGGCATTGCAATTCGTTTATCCAAGGCTGCGATGGCAGCTTGGAGCATTGCCTCAGTGATTACTTCTCTTTGTGTCATCAAGTTCCTCCTGATGTATTCTGCAACCAGGACTATATGCACAATAGCACGAGAGAAGTCTGCAAGAAAAACGTTATAAGCCTTTATTTATAGGGTGATGAGCAGTTATTCCAACGAGTGAGTAATGAATCATAATAGCGAGTAACAAAATAATATCTGCGGAGATTACTGCGTACGATGTGGCCTTGCGTGAAAGCAGTTTCTCGGATAAATTGTGAGTGTAACGCGCCATGTGTTGGAAGAGCGGTACAGGATGCGGGTTATCCGTACACATGGCTTCGCCATGTGTCGTCTAACCCGTCGCCTGNNACGATTTGAAATGCGGTTGACGGCGGCTGAGCGTCAGCAACTTCGCGATGAGGCCGACCTTGCCGGGATGAGCATAAGCGAGCTGGTTCGCAAGCGCACTTTTGGCAAAACAATTCACGCCGCAACCGACCTGATGATGATTCGCGAGCTTCGCCGGATGGGAGGATTGCAGAAGCACACGATAAACAAGTTCGCCCCGCACTTTGAAGTGGTGGACGAGTGCAACGCGACTATCCGCGCATTGCGAGCAGCCATCGAACGAGTCGCCAACCATGATCGTTAAGTACATCGCCAATCCGAAGGCGCAATCGAGCAAGGCATCGCGTATTGGCAGCCTGCTCGACTACATCGAGGCCGATGGACGCGCCGACGCGCAAAAGGCGGAGTACATTGGCGCAAACGGAAACTTCTACTCGGACTCGCAGCAAGGGCAGCGCGCCGAGATGGTTGCTCTGGCAATCGAAGCGACTCGCAGCAAAGACCCCGTCGATCATTGGCTGTTGAGTTGGAAGGAAGGTGAGCAGCCGACGCAGGCGCAATGCAATGAAGCCGTAGAAATTCTGAAACGGCATCTCGGTATGAGCAGCGATCATCTGGCCGTTTTTGCATTGCACCGCAACACTGAGAACTATCATCTTCATGTCGTTCTCAATCGCGTTCATCCCGATAC
>PLPU01000213.1:320-2923 GCA_003159975.1 Acidobacteriaceae bacterium | reverse complement strand
GGAAAGAGGTGGATGAAGATTATCGGAGAGAACGTGCTGCTTCGATTCCCATGTCCCAAAATCGAGACACGGGGCACCCGGATGGTTACCTGACGGAGTTCAATTCTGCTCCGGAGTGACGGCCATTTGCTTGAGCGCCTCGATGGCGCGCTCGAGGTGAACGCCGCGCGAGCCCTTGATGAGCACAACGTCTCCGGGTTGGAGGTTATGGAGCAGCCAGCGGCCGGCGGCTGCGGCGTCAGGAAGAAACAGGGATGCGACTCCGCCGGCGCAGGCGGCCGCGGCGAGGTGTTGCGCATTGCCATGCACACCAACAACCAGGTCGAGTCCGGCTTCGGCAGCGGCGCGTCCGCAGGCGGCGTGGAGCGCGTGGCCGTGCTCTCCGAGCTCAAGCATTTCGCCGGCGACCAGGATGCGGCGGCGGGCGAGGCGTCCGGCCAGGGTGCGAATCATGGAACGCAGAGCCTCGGGATTTGAGTTGTAGCTGTCGTTGAGAACGGTTGCGCCGCGAAGCTCAAGAATTTCGCCGCGTTTGTCACCGGGGGTGAGCGCGGCGAGGGCGGAGATGGCTGCGTCGAGACTGACACCCGCTTCAAGAGCGACGGCTAGGCCGGCCATTGCATTCGACGCATTGTGCGAGCCGAGCAGGCGAAGGGTCAAGCTGGATTTGCGCTCACCGGCGCGAATTTTGAGATGCAGGCCGGACCCATCTTCGGATCCCTCAAGAACCTGTGGATTGGCGCAGGGACCGGCGCCGAAGTAGACCACGCGGCCTGGAAAATCGCGGCCAAACTGGGAGACATAGGGGTCGTCGCAGTTGAGAAAAGCGACGCCAGTGGAAGGCAACGCGGCAACGAGTTCGAACTTTGCGCGCGCAATGCCGGTCTGACCGTCGGCGAAGTTCTCGATGTGAGCGGTGCCGACGTTGGTGACTACGCCCCAATCAGGCGCGGCGATGCGCGCGAGGGCCGCAATTTCGCCGGCGTGGTTCATGCCCATTTCAACGACGGCGTATTCATGCCGGGGTTCGAGACGCAGAAGTTCAAGCGGCAGGCCGAAGCCGTTGTTGAGATTGCCGCGGGACTTGAGCACGTTGAATTGCGCGCCGAGCGCGGCGGCGACAGCTTCCTTGGTGGTGGTTTTGCCGGCCGAGCCGGTGATGGCGACAACGCGGCGTCCCCACTGGCGGCGAACGTGCGCGGCAAGGGATTGCAACGCGACGAGCGGGTCTTCAGCGATGAGCAGCGGGACGGCGAGAACGGCGTCGGGCAGCGAGGCAACGCGAGCACGCGAGACGACGGCGGCGATGGCACCGCGATTAAGAGCGCCGCAGAGAAAGTCGTGGCCATCAAGGCGCTCGCCACGCACGGCGAAAAAAAGCTCGCCAGCGTTGACCGTGCGCGAGTCAATGGAATAGCCGCTCACCGCAAGCGTTCCGGGATTGGCGATGCCGGCCGGAGCCTCAAGCACCGCGCCCGCGCCGATTGCCGCTTCTGCGAGAGTGAGCTTCATTGTTCTTTAACGTAACCCAGATCGCGAAGTACTGTCAGTGACGTTTCAGTGTCATCGAAGGGAATCGTTCTGTCTGCAAGGATTTGTTCTTTCTCGTGTCCCTTGCCGGCGAGCAGAACCACGTCGCCCGGTTTGGCCGCTTCGAGTGCGAGGCGGATGGCCGCGGCGCGATCGGGCTCGATGACGTATTGGACTCCGGTGGACTTCAGGCCGGGTTCGATTTCCGCCAAAATGGCCAGCGGATTTTCGGAGCGGGGGTTGTCGCTGGTGGCGACCACGTAGTCGCTTCCGTTGCCCGCGGCCTGGCCCATCTTCGGACGCTTGGTGCGGTCACGGTCGCCACCGCAACCGAAGAGCGTGATAACGCGCGCGCCGGATTTCGCGGTCATCTGGCGGGCGAGCGTTGTGAGGTTGATGAGAGCGTCGTCGGTGTGGGCGTAGTCGACGATGACGGTGAAGGGCTGGCCGGCGTGGACAAGCTGAAATCGGCCGGGAACGGGTTGGAGATCAGGAACGAATGCGATGAGCTGATCGAAAGCGACGCCGCGCCCATGGGCCGCGGTGAATGCCGCGAGCAGGTTGAGGATGTTGACTTCACCGGCGAGACGCGACGTAAGCTGGGCAGAACCGGCTGGTGTTTCAAGATGGAAAGTCGCACCGCTGGGAGTGAGCTTGCAGTTCACTGCGCGCCAGTCGCCGGCATCGATGCCATAGGTACGGACCTCTGCACCGGCATTGAGGGCTGCGGCGGACAACTGCCTTGCACGCGGGTCGTGCGCGTTGATGACGGCGACGCGCGGCGCCGGATAAACGGTTCCGTCGAAGAGCAGGCGCTTGGCGGCAAAGTAGTTGTCCATGGTGCCGTGATAGTCGAGGTGATCGCGCGTCAGGTTGGTGAAGACGGCGACATCGAAATTAATTCCTGTTGCCCGGCCCTGATCGAGGCCATGGCTTGAGACTTCCGTGACAAGCTCGGTAGCTCCGCGGGCTGCGCCTTCGGCCATGAGTTCGAAGAGATCACGCGACTCGGGCGTGGTGTGGACCGAGGGACGGACTTCGCCTGCTACGTGGTACTCGATGGTGCCGACGAG
>PLPU01000213.1:0-313 GCA_003159975.1 Acidobacteriaceae bacterium | reverse complement strand
CCGAAAAATGCTGCGGAAGCCTGGGCCAGCGCGCGGCGGCCGTGCTCGACTTCGAGGACAGGCAGGCCGGGCTCGAAGACGAGAAGGTGGTCGAACTTCGGTGCGGAGTCGGTGATGATGCCGAGCGCGCCGGACGCAATGGCTTTTTCAACGTAGCGGTTGCCGTCCGTCGAGCCGCCTTTCATGGCGACAAAGACGGAGCCGGGGCGCACCCGGCGGGAGTCGTATTCAACGCCGGCGATGGGCGCGGCGGAGTCTCCGGCGGCGCCTACGGCGGTTATTTCCTGAGCTAGATCTTTCCAATTCATCTCGG
>PLPU01000134.1:0-4798 GCA_003159975.1 Acidobacteriaceae bacterium | reverse complement strand
CGCATTCGCGGCATCGATGTGGACGAGAATCTGCTGATGGTTGAAGGAGCGGTGCCGGGTCCGCGCGAGGGTTACGTGCTGATTTCGAAGGCCAAGGCTCCGCCGCGCGAGCGCCGCGGCTTTGCCGGATTGGGTACTGTGGATCCGCTGAAGGCAGCGAAGAAGGCGGCGAAAAAGAAGTAGCCACCTGCGGTGGGGAGTCGCGCCTTGCGGCGCACGAGATTGAAGCCGGGAAGAGATTTCCGGCGGAAGAAGAAGACGATGGCAAAAGTGGATGTAGTGAATATGAGCGGCAAGAAGGTGGGCTCGGTGGAACTGGCCGACGCGGTGTTTGCGCCGGAGCAGGTGAACGAGGCCCTGTTGTGGGAGGCGGTGAAGCACTACCGCGCTTCTCTGCGCCAGGGAACGCACAAGACCAAGAGCCGCACCGAGGTTGCCGGTTCCGGCAAGAAGCTGTGGAAGCAGAAGGGCACGGGCCGGGCGCGTATCGGCTCGGTGCGCTCGCCGCTATGGCGTCACGGCTATACGGTCCACGGACCACAGCCGCGCAGCTACGAGTATGCCGTTCCCGCGCAAGAAGTTGCTGGGCGCGCTGCGCTCGGCGCTGGCCGCAAAACTGGCCGACGGCAAACTGACCGTGGTGGATTCGCTTGAGATCAAGGAAGGCAAGACGAAGCTCTACCGCGAGGCGCTGGACAAGCTGGACGCCAAGCGCACGGCGCTCTTGGTCGAGAACGGCAAGACGCTGACGCAATCGCTGGTGCTGGGCGCGCGCAATTTGAAGGGCGTGGAGCTTGTGCTGAACAACGAGGTTCACCCTTACGATCTATTGCGCTACGAGAGGGCGATCTTCTCAAAGGCTGCGATTGAGCAGCTTGGCGAGGCCCTTCTGAAGTCCATATCAAAACGGCATGCGGCGCGCAAAACCGCTGCCGAAAAGGAGGCTGCGTAATGCCGACACTCTATACCGTCATTCGCCGCCCGCTGATCACCGAAAAGGGATTGGGCGTGAAAGAGACCGAGGGGACACTGGTTTTTGAGGTTGCGCCCTCGGCCACAAAGACTGAAGTGAAGCAAGCCGTGGAGGCGCTCTTCAAGGTGAAGGTCGTCGCGGTCCGCACTTCGAATGTAGTCGGCAAAGAACGCCGGCGCGGCAAGTTCGCAGGGTACAAACCGGATTGGAAAAAGGCCTACGTGAAACTGAAGGCCGGTGAGAAGCTGCCGGAGTATGTGAGCAATCTGTAAAGTAGCCTCTAGCTTCTAGCTTGGATAAGCGCGAGGCGAAGTTAGAAGCCAAAGTTGGGCAGGGAAGAAAGTTTGAGAAGGATGAGCTGGAAGCTAGAGGCTAGAAGCTGGCACTTAGTAGCTCGTCAAGGACAGAGAACATGGCAATCAAAACATACAGGCCGATCACGCCGACGTTGCGGTTTCAGACGTCGCTCGAAACCGGCGATCTGACGACGGACACGCCGCACAAGCCGCTGCTCACGACGCGCAAGCGCACCGGCGGGCGGCGCAACTCGGGCGACCTGACCATCCGCCACCAGGGTGGCGGGCACAAGCAGAAGCTGCGGCTGATCGACTTCAAGCGCGAAAAGTTTGGCGTGCCGGGCAAAGTGGCGACTATTGAGTACGATCCCAACCGGTCCGCGCGCATCGCCCTGGTGAACTATGCCGACGGCGAGAAGCGCTATATTTTGCAGCCGGTGGGGCTGAAGGTCGGGGCGACGGTGACGTCGGGGCCCGAGGCCGACATTCTGGTTGGCAATGCGCTGCCGCTCAAGAGCATTCCCTCGGGCACCACGGTTCACGCCATCGAGCTCAAGCCGGGCAAGGGCGCGCAGATGGCGCGTTCCGCCGGAGCGCAGGCGCAGTTGGTGGCCAAAGAGGGCGATTATGCTCTGCTCAAGCTGCCCTCTGGCGAGACGCGCAGGGTGCTCGTCGAGTGCATGGCGACGATCGGGCAGGTGGGCAACACGGATCACGAAAACATCTCCATCGGCAAGGCAGGACGCAATCGCTGGCTGGGCATCCGGCCGGCGAATCGCGGCGTCAGCATGAACCCGGTGGACCATCCGCACGGCGGCGGAGAGGGCAAGACCTCGGGCGGACGCCATCCGGTAACGCCGTGGGGCCAGCCGACACGCGGCTACAAGACACGCAACAACAAGCGGACGGACGCGTTCATCGTCAACCGCAGGACGAAGTAGAAAAGCTAGGAGCTGGATTTTATGGGACGTTCGACGAAGAAGGGGCCGTTTGTGGATTCGCACCTGATGGTGAAGATCGATGCGCTGAACAAGGCCAACGACAAGAAAGTGGTGAAGACCTGGACGCGGCGCTCGACGATCTTTCCCGAGTTCGTGGGCCACACCATCGCCGTGCACAACGGCAGGAAATTTGTTCCCGTGTACGTGACCGAGAACATGGTGGGACACAAGCTGGGCGAGTTTGCGCCGACGCGGGTCTTCAAGGGCCACACCGGCGGCTCCAAGGCGCCAACCACCGAGGCTGTCGCCAAGCCGGCGTAGGAGATGCGGGCTGAAAGCTGAAGTTTGAGGAAGGCATGAGTATGGCAGTGGCAACCAGGGAATATAGAGCCGAAGCGAAGTTCCAGCGCGTGTCGCCGCAGAAGGCGCGGCTGGTGCTGGACCTGATCAAGGGCCGGGGGGTTGAAGAGGCGCTGGCGACGGCGGCCTTTACGAAGAAGCGCATCGCCCCGGTGATTCACAAGCTGTTGACGTCGGCGGTGGACAACGCGAAGTACGTTTCCGGCGAGCAGGGCACCGATCTGGACGTAGATAACCTTTACGTGAAGACGGCCCTGGCCAACGACGGACCGCGCATGAAGCGGATCCGCCCTGCTCCGATGGGACGGGCCTTCCGCTACCAGCGCCGGCTGACGCACATTGTGCTTTCAGTGGCGGAGCGCGAGGGATCGAAGAGCCTGGTGACCAAGGTGGAAGAGCCGGTGGCAGAGACCAAGGCACCAAAGGCAAAGAAGACGGCGCCCAAGGCAGCTGCCAAGACGGCGGGAACAACCAAGAAAAAGGCCAGCAAGAAGGCCTAGAGGGTTTGAGAGGAAAAGTATGGGACAGAAAGTCCATCCTTACGGATTCCGGCTGGGAGTGAACAAGCCGTGGCGTTCGCGCTGGTTTTCAGAGCGCGACTATGCGAAGCTCCTGGTCGAGGACGTGAAGCTCAAGGCTGAGCTGCGCGAGAAGCTGAAGGCCGCGGGTGTGAGCTCGGTAGAGATCGAGCGGCCGGGCAACAAGCTGCGCTTTTTGATTCGCACCGCGCGTCCGGGCATCGTGATTGGGCGCAAGGGCGCGGAGATCGAGAAGCTCAAGACGGAGCTCGGCAAGCGCACCAGCCGCGACGTGTTCATCGACATCATCGAAGTGAACAAGCCGGAGCTGGATGCACAACTGGTCTCGGAGAACATCGCGCTGCAACTGGAAAAGCGCGTGAGCTTCCGCAGGGCGATGCGCAAGAGCGTGGATTCTGCGCTGCGTTTCGGCTGCAAGGGAATCAAGGTGCGCGTTTCGGGCCGTTTGAACGGCAACGAAATCGCCCGTTCGGAGTGGTATCTGCAGGGGCGGTTGCCGCTGCACACGCTGCGCGCGGACATCGACTACGGATTTACCGAGGCGCATACGACGTATGGCGTGATCGGCGTGAAGACCTGGATCTATCGCGGCGATATCTACGAGCAGAAGCGCCGTCAGGCGCCCGCGGTGGGCACGTCGGTGTTTTAGAGAAAGAGATCAGGGTTCAGAGATCAGAGATCAGACGAATGGGGCTGATCTCTGACAACTGATCTCTGACAACTGATTTTCGAGGTTTTCGTTATGTTGATGCCAAAGAAGGTGAAGTTCCGGAAACAGCAGAAGGGCAAGCGCCGCGGCAAGGCCTGGCGCGGGTCATCGTTGTCTTTCGGCGAATACGGATTGAAGGTGCTGGAGTGCGGTTACATTACCGACCGGCAGATTGAGGCCAGCCGTATCGCCATGACCCGCTTCATCAAGCGCGGCGGCAAGATCTGGCTGCGGCTGTTCCCGGACAAGCCGATTACCAAGAAGCCGGCCGAAGTGAGAATGGGTTCGGGCAAGGGTGCGCTGGACCACTGGGTTGCGGTGGTGCGGCCGGGCAAGATCCTCTTCGAGATGGAAGGGGTGGCTCCGGAGATTGCGCAGGAAGCGATGCGGTTGGCATCGAACAAGCTGCCGCTCAGGACCAAGTTTGTGATGCGGCCGGGCGCCGAGAAGGTAGTGGCCGCGGCGAAGTAAGAGTGATCCCCGGTCTCAAATGCGAGACCGGGGGCACCCGATGTTTGAAGGTTGACGCGCTGCGTATTCCGTTTGGAATTGTAGGCGGCGGAGAGAGAAACAGAGATGGAACTCGAGAAGATTCGCAATTTGAGCGATGAAGAACTGGTGCACCAGGAGAAGACAACCTCCGAGCAGCTTTTCCGGCTTCGCTTTCAGGTTTCCCTGGGGCAGAACGACGGAGTGAAGAAGCTTCGCCAACTGCGCAAGGAGATCGCTCAGATCAAGACCGTGGCCAAGGAGCGCGAGCTCGGCATCCGCGGCGCGGCCAAGGACACAGGCGCAGCACCTGCGCCGACCGCGGTTACCAAGAAGGGAGCCCGCTAAATGACGGCGACAGTAGAAGCAGTGCAGGCGCCGGCGACAGGCGCGCGGCGTAACGAGAAGGTCGGCCAGGTGGTTTCGACCAAGATGCAGAAGACCATTGTGGTCGAGGTCGAGATGCGCAAGGCGCACGCGAAGTACAAGCG
>PLPU01000463.1:0-19003 GCA_003159975.1 Acidobacteriaceae bacterium | reverse complement strand
AGCTTTCCCCTCAAGAAGCCGGACCCGATGGGCCTGCGAGCCCTGATGGAAGAGGCCGGCGCCCTCCCCGAAGAGACGGTCCTCATCGGCGACAGCGAAGTGGACGTGGCCACGGCGCGCAACGCCGGAACCTGGGTCATCGGCTGCACCTTCGGCCTGGCGCCCTTGAGCCTTGCCGCCAACCCGCCCGACGTCCTGGTCGACTCGCCCGCGGAGTGGACTGCCGTCCTCAATCCCGCGAGCGCCACGTTCCCCGACCCGTATTAAATTCGGCACATTTCGAGTCCATTGTGCTGGTCCCCGCGTCTATTTCACAACGGGTTCATCCAGTTTACGAGCAGTTTTCTGAGCCTTGGATTTCCGTTCCGTATCCCTCTCGCCGCTCAGGTTCATCCGGCCGCGCAGTACAATTGTTCTAAGCTCGACCTTTTTCCTTGCACGACTTCTCATTGCTTCGATTTCGCCTAGGAGATTCCACTCATGCGCTTTTTTGCCCTGGCTTTCTGCCTTATGGCGCCTTGCGCCGCATTCNNGATCCCACCGGCGCCATCGTTCCCGGAGCCGAGGTGGACCTCGTCGACGCCACCGGGGTTGTCGCCCGAACCTATCACTCAGAGGGCGACGGCAGCTTTCAGGTGGTCGCGCCTCGCTCCGGCAGCTATACGCTGGTGGTCTCCGAGCCGGGTTTTGAGACCGTGCGCACGCCGGTCGTCATCGGCGCAGCCTCTGCCGCTGCTTCCTCAGCCGCCACTGGCCTTTCCAGCCGGTTGCACATCGTTCTTCCCATCGCCCGCTTTGCAACCAACGTCCAGGTCAATGCCGACTCCAATGAGGACCTCACCGCGGGCGATAGCAACCGCGATTCCTCGGTTATGAGTTCGCAGGATCTGAAGGCCCTGCCCATCTTTGACAACGACTACGCCTCCGCCATGAGCGCCTTCCTCGACCAGGGTGTAGCGGCAACCGGCGGCAGCGGTCTCATGGTCGACGGCGTTGAAGCCAATCGCGCCACCGTCTCCGCATCGGCGGTTCAGGAGATTCGCATCAACCAGGACCCCTACTCGGCGCAATACTACTACCCCGGCCGCGGCCAGATGGAGATCGTTACCAAGTCCGCCGCCGACCACTATCACGGCCAGTTCAATTTCCTTTACCGCAATTCGGCCATGAACGCGCAAAACGCCCTTGCGCCAATCAAGCCCTTTGAGGAACGCCAGACCTACGAGGGCCACATTACCGGCCCTATTCCCCACGCCAAAAAGAGCAGCTTCCTCGCCTCCGTCAATCGTGTGATCTATGACCAGGACTCCGTTGTAAGCGCCATCCTCGCACCCACCGCGGCAGACCCCAGCGGCGCATTCCAGACAAACGTTCCCACCCCCAGCCGCGACACCGAGTTCAGTCTCCGCGCCGCGCATCAGTTCAGCGATAAGAACTCCGGCTACGTGCAATACAGCTACCAGGAATACACGGCCCAGAACCAGGGAGTCGGCGGACAAACCCTGGCCGCTGCCGGCTACAACAACCAGTTCCATGAAGATGACTTTGTGGCCCACATGGAGTCGATCGTCTCCGCCACCACGCTCAACCAGGTCTCCATCGTCGGCGAGCACGACTTCAACCGCAACAGCAATGTCACTGAGGCTCCCTACGTCAACGTGTCTGGCGATTTCGTCTCCGGCTCGGCACAGAATGACTCGTTCAGCACCGAGTACAACTTCCGCCTCTACGATATGGTCACCTGGACCCATGGCCGCAACCTGGTCAAGGCAGGCATCGGCACGCCGCACATCGACCGCCGCGCCTACGACGACAATACCAACGCGCTCGGCAGCTACACCTTTGGCCCTACCGTCGCCGCCGATGGCGTCACTGTGCTTCAGACCGCGCTCCAGAACTACGCGGCCAACCTGCCCTCGGCCTTCACTCAGAACACCGGCGACACCCACTTTGTCTATCACCAGCAGGAGATGGGAGCCTTCATCCAGGACCAGTACAAGGTCACGGACCGCTTTTCGATCACCCCAGGCCTGCGCTACGACTGGCAAAACTTCCTCGCCAACCGCCGTCTCGGCTTCTCCCCGCGCCTCTCCTTCGCCTGGGTGCTGAGCGAGCCGAGCAAGACCGTCGTTCGCGGAGGCGGCGGCATCTACTACGACCGCTTCGGCTCAGGACCGCTTCTCGATCTCACACGGTATGGCACAGCCCGTCGTCGTGCCCTGGTGCTGTCCTTGAATCCGTCCCAGCTTCCCTCTTCCGGCTGCGTGCCTATCACGAACTGCCTCACGCTCACCGCCCAGCCGCCGTCACTCGCCGAGCTCGAACCGAACGCGAAGATTCCCTACCAGATTCAGTACGGCGTGTCCGTCGAACGTCAGTTGGGCGAAAAGGCGACCGGTGTGGTCAGCGTCTATTCCGCCCGCGGCATTGACAGTTTTCGCTCCGTAGACGTGAACGCGCCAACCCCTCAGTCCGGCTACACCCTGCGCCCCGATCCTGCTTATGGCCGCATCCGCCAGATGCAGCCGGCCGCCCTTTGGGAAGGCGATGGCCTCGACATTTCATATCGCGGCAAGCTCAACAAATACTTCACCGGTTTCGGGCGCTATACCTGGTCGCATTTTGAATCCAACACCGGCGGCATCGGCTGGTTTCCGCAAAACCAGTACGCACCCAACGACGAGTGGTCCAACGCCGGCTTCGACCGCCGCAACCGCCTCGGCATGTATGCCATGTTCCATCCGGAGGGCGTCTTAAACCTCTCCGCCGGCATCTTTGCCAACAGCGGCACCCCCTGGACCGAGGTCACCGGGACCGACGCATACGGCGACGGCCTCTTCAACACCCGCCCCGACGGCGTCGGCCGCAATTCGGAAAACTATCCGAATTATGTGGACATGGACCTGCGCTGGGNNCCCACCGGCATTGACCCGGTAGAGACTTCCACGTCCTTCGGTCAGGTAACCTCGGTAGCCCCGCCACGCCGGATTCAACTCGGCATGCGGTTCGAGTTCTAACGTCGAATTGGCAACGTTTGTACAAAGAAACAGATTGTCATCCTGAGCGCAGCGAAAGCCTGCCCTGAGCCCAGCCGAAGGGGACCTGCTTCTTCTTTTCGAGCGTTGAATCGATTTCGCCGCAACCTTCTTTACGTGCGGCGCAAAAACATTTCCTGGAACCTTTTCCCCGGCCCCCGCGTAACGTCAAGTGTGAGAGTGCGCCCATGAAGCTTCTGCGATTGCTTTCCCTCAGCCTGCTCGGAGCCGCCTTTGCTGCAACCCCGGCCCACGCCGACCGCGACGCCGTCCACTTCTTCTCCAACATCCACGTCGCCTCCAACGCAACCGTCCATGACGCCGTCTGCTTCTTCTGCAACATCGATCTCGATGGCGAGGCACAGGGAGACGTCGTTGTCTTCTTCGGCAATGTGCGCATCGGCGGACGCGCAAACCATGACGTGGTCAACTTCTTCGGGGGCGTTTCCGCGGCCGACAACGCCCAGATCGGCGAAAATCTGGTCAGTTTCTTCAGCCTGATCAGCCTCGGCGAAAACGTATCCGTGGGCAAGGATCTCGTCTCCATGTTCGGCGTGGTCCACGCTCCCGAGTCTGTCACTGTTGGCGGCGACCGCGTCGCCATGCCGTTCATGATCTTCCTTGCGCCGCTCATGCTGATTGGCCTTATGGTCACATTGGTCGTCCGCGCCATCCGCGAACACCGCCGCCGATACTACTACAACTATCCCTTCCCGCCGCAGCCGTAGCGTGGCGGCAGCAAAGCCCCGAAACCTAGTAACCTGAACACATGGAATCAATCCAGGCGCCCGTCCGCCCGCTGCGCATCGTAATTCCCGGCGGCAGCGGACAAGTCGGCCAACTGCTCGCGCGCCACTTTCAAAATCGCGGCCACAACGTCACCGTTCTCACNNGCCGGGCAAAGCGTGAACTGCCGCTACACCGCCAAAAATCGCGCCGCCATCTACAACTCGCGCATCAACACCACACGGCTGCTGGGCCGTGTCATCGCGCAACTCGCCTCGCCGCCGCGCGTCTGGCTCAACGCGTCCACCGCAACCATCTACCGTCACACCATGGACCGTCCCGGTCTCGATTGGCCCATGAATGAGTCGAACGGTGAACTCGGCGGCAATGAACTTATCAGCGGACGGCGCCGCGCGCCCGGCACTTGGAACTTCTCCATCCGCGTGGCAAAGGCCTGGGAGGCGGCTTTCTTTCAATCGCAGACGCCGCGCACACGCAAGGTAGCCATGCGCAGCGCCATCACTTTCAGCCCCATGCCCGGCAACGCCTTCGCGATCCTCTTGAACCTTGTTCGCTTCAGCCTTGGAGGAACTCAAGGCAGCGGCCGTCAATTCGTCTCATGGATTCACGAAGCCGATTTTGCGCGCGCTGTCGAGTTTCTCATCGAGCGCGAGGAGTTGGATGGCGTCGTCAACATCGCTGCGCCCAATCCCCTGCCCAATCGCGAATTCATGGAGGCGCTGCGCGATGCGTGGGACATGCCCAATGGCTTTCCCGCGCCGGCCCCGCTCATCGAGCTAGCCGCATTCTTTCTGCGCACTGAATCCGAACTGGTGCTCAAGAGCCGCCGTGTCGTTCCCGGCCGTCTGCTCGACGCCGGCTTCGAATTCGAATTCCCCGAATGGCGTGAAGCGGCGGAAGACCTGGTGCGGCGGTGGAGAAGCAGGGAGTAAGTGTCCTCCGGCAAAGCCGGAGGTTCTCTCTTTTGCAATAGGTGGGGGCGGGCCAGCGCACATTGCATGACTGATCGGATTACGAATAGGTGCGCAGATTTCAGTGAAGTTCAACTCGGCCCTGTTGAAGATCCGGGAAAGCGAAGCAGCCCGGAGGTGCGGGAAACAGGCATAGATGCAGCTTACCCATTTCAGCGCTGAAATCACCCGGTCCATTCGTTCCTGCAATCACTGTATCGGCGGCGCGCCTGTCACTTCCGCCGCAGGCTTGGCTCCCTTCTGCTCACCATGGAGCCTGCTCACGAGCGGGACGTTGGCAGCCTTCAGCAGGCTGCGGGTCTGATCGAATTCGGCCTTTGCCTCTTCCTTCTTTCCGGTTTCCCTATAAAACCGTCCCAGGCGCCAATGCACATTCCCGTCGTTCGGGCTTATCTTCTCGGCAATCTTGAACTCCCGCAAGGCGTCGTCGCGACGCCCCGCATCGTTATAAAGAATGCCCAGGTCGAGATGAGCCAATTCAATTCCTGGGTCGATCCGGATGGCCTTCTCGAGCAACGGCTGGGCGAGCTCGGGATGGTTCATTTGAATGTGGGTGTCCGCCAGACAGGCCAGCGCCTGAGATTGATTCGGGTTGTTGGCGAGCTCCGCCTCAAACTCCTGAATGGCCTCAGCGTACTGCTTGTGGCCCCACAACAGGTAGCCAAGGCCAAAGTGAACGTCGGGCTCCTTCGGATCGGCCTTGACTGCGGCGCGGAACTGCTTGATCGCGCCAACCGGGTTCAGCAGTTCATCTTCCGCCTCGCCGGCCAGCATATCGGCCTCGGCGGACTCCGCGTTCAACATGAGAATCTCGTGATAGACATCCAGAACGCAATGGTACTGCTTTGACCATAAGCAGCTGTGCGCCAGCGCGAGGCGCAGTTGCAAATTCGGGGGATCGGACTGGGCTGCATCCTTCAAATAAGGAACCGCCTCGGCAAACTGACCCAACCCGTAATGAGCCATACCCGCAAGAATCTTGAGCCGGTGCGCCTCTGGAGAGGCCGGGGGCTCGGTCTTGAGTAGAAATTTGAATTGTTCCAGTGCCGGCTTCATTTCGTCATCCTTGAAGAGGGCCAGGCCCAGATTCAAACGCAGTCCGGGAATGTTTGGATTCAGCGCCAGCGCCTTGCGATAAAAGGGAATCGCTTCTTTGTAATGTTCCTGGCGCGCCTCCATGAGGCCAATGTGTGCGTACGGCTCCGGGTTTGCCGGTTGAGTACGAAGGCATGCGCGCCATGCAGCCTCGGCCTCGACGATTTTGCCCTGTTGCTCCAGGCTGAGCGCGGTCTGCCGCTGGTTCCCCGGCGCTCGAGTGGTCTGACCAAGGCAGGCGGCTGAGGCTATTCCCCACGCCAGTGCGATTGCCAAGGTCAGTGCGATTGTCATCGTCTGACAGGTTCTCATTCGCATTGCGAATCCGGCTCTTTCATCTGTTCATTTTATTGGAAGCCCGGCAAACGCAGGACACAAGAATAAGAGGGGCGCGGCAGGGATTACCTGTCGCGCCCCCCGGTTGAGGGTTACGGTTAGAACACGAACTTGCCACCGAACTCGAATTCTCTCGGGTCCTGCGTTCCTGTCGCAAATCCAAAGTTGGATGCGGGAACGTAGCTACTGGGGAGACTCGGGTCAGCACCCTTGGTAAGGCTGAAGTTCAAGCCGTTGTTGATCCCGTTGAACTGGGTGTGGTTGAAAGTGTTGAAGCTCTCGGCGCGGAGTTCGACGTGAGCGCGTTCGCCAAGGGCAAAGGATTTGTAAAGTGCGGTTGTGAAGTTGGTGCGGCCGGGGCCTACTACAACATCCTTGCCGGCATTGCCGAAGCCCAGGTTCGGGCCGCCGTCCCATGCTGCTACGGGCTGCGAGAAGCCAGCCGAGCTCACCCACTGATAGCCGCTGTTGGTGCCGACTGTCGTCTTTCCCTTGGTATATTGCGGTTTGCCGGTAATGTTCGGACGGACGCGATAGTCGCCTCCCAAACCAACCGTATCCGGACCGCCACCGCCCGGAGCGGTATTGCCCAACCAGGGCATACCAGCCTCGGAGACGACCGTGCCGGAGACTTCCCATCCGCCGAGCACACTGTGAGACAAACCGTTTGCATGCGCAAACAACGGGATCTTGTACTCGTAGTTGCCGTTGAACACATTGCGGCGATCCAGAATACCGGACCCCTTGTCGTACTTCAGGTTCCAGGGATCGAACGAGGGGTTATTGTTGTCCACGTCCACGCTGCTCTGCGTGTCGTCGATCTGGTGGGAGTAGGTGTAATCCAGCTCGAAACTCAGACCGTGCTTGTTTTGCTGGCGAAGTCCAATCTGGAAGCTGTTGTAAGTGCCAGTTAGCGGATTCTCCTGCAACCGGATGTTGCCGAAGCCTGGATAGGTTGCCAGATTCAGCTTTTGAACCGTCGTCAGCCCACCATTTACAGATGCCGCACGGGTCGCCATCGGCGTGCTTAACGGGTAGTTATTGATCGGCAGCCAGGTATTCTGATGCCAATCGAGGTTGCCCACATACTGCGTGACCAGGATCAGCGCGGGAGCGATTTCATGTTGCACACCCAGGCTGAACTGCGCCACGGCAGGATTCGGGTAATAGGTATTCAGAGAGTTGTACCCCTGGGTGAAGGTAGGCGTGGCAGCCGTGCCGCCAGCCTGCCAGTTGGTTGAGGTGCCGGTGAATTCTACGTCGTTGGCAGCCGGTGTGCTGATGAAAGGAGCGCTGCCGGCGGCGTCGTAGATGTCGTTGCCCTGGATGCGCTCGTAGAACGTTCCAAAGCCACCGCGCACGACGGTCTTGCCATTGCCCGTCAGGTCATAGGAGAAACCGACACGGGGCATGGCCGTCTTGTAGTCCTGCCTTGCCAAACCACGCGGAACGCCATTCTGCCCGGCGAGTGCAATACCGTTCAGATAGAAGGTACCGATGGAATTGGTGACCAGCCCCGGGCTGGTCGACATAAACGAGCCGTCGGCGTTGAACGTCGGCGCAAGCCCCGTCTGATACAGGGATGGGTCAAAGTTTGAAACCTGGTTGTTGCGTTCCCAGACGTGCGGCATGGCATCGTAACGGAAGCCATACTGGATGCTCAACCGGCTGTTGACATGCCAGTTGTCCTGGGCATAAACAGAGGTTGTCTGGTTGACATAGTGGTTGATGGGATTGGCGTTCGACTGGCTGAAGCTCGCGGTCAGGCCGAGCAGGAAGTCCAGATACGAATCACCCGTGAGCTGCCCGCCAACCTGCGAGGCCTTGGAGTCAAAGGTGTAATCGCCCTCGGAATCCTTGCCGATGACCTGGTTCTTGGTGTAGCGGTTGTAGCCGCCGCCGAACTTCATCTGATGTTTGCCCTTGGTCACGGACAGGCCGAATACCTCGGCGTAGTCCTCGGCGCCGTTCGTCCAGGGATCGTTTCCAGGACCCCAATCCGCGCCGCCGTCGTTGGCCCATTTAATGTCGGGCAGGCGATTGCCCACATCGTTCGCTGTTGCGAAGTAGGTCCCGGTGCTCCAGCCCGAAGGCTTAACGAAGCTGCCGCCCTCCGCCGCTACCGGAATAATGGCGATCTTGTTGCCGTCGTAGTTGAACGCCGCTTCCAACAGAACCGAGGGTGACAGTGTTCCGGTCAGCTTGATGATCGAGCTGTACGACGGGTTGCTGAAGTTGGAGCCAACGGTCGGAATGTTGTCGCCCTGCCACTCGGGAGTGGCCTGGACGGAGTCGTTGGCGTCATGAATGAAGTGGCCAAACAGTTGCCACTTGTCATTGATGTTGTGATCGATGCGGAACAGATCTTCCCGGACATTGATCGGTAGATGGCCGCCTGACGGGGTGTACTGATCGGTCCCCAGATTGGTCGCGGCGGGCAGGTTCTTGGTCGCGTTGAAGAGCAGGGCGTTGGGATCCAGCAGGTTACCGGGAATGACACCACCCGGAAACGCCTGACCCGGTGTCAGTCCATCGCCTTTGATCTTCGCGGCAAGCACTGGATCGGCAACCGTAGGCACGGTTACTGACGTTATCGGGTTCAACGCCGTGGGGATCACGTAGGTGAAATTCGCTGCTGTAGTGACTTCGTCCGCCCCCGGCATCACATCGACCGGATTGGTCGATACGCCGTTGACCATCTTGCGCCACTCCTCGTTGAAGAAGAAGAAGGTCCTCTTTTTGCCCTCGTTGTATACGTGAGGAATGAAAACCGGACCGCCGATGTTGGCGCCGAAGACGTTATAGCGCAGTTCCGCCTTGGGCGTCTTCTGTCCAGCGTTGTTATCGAAATAGCTGTGGGCGTCGAGCGCGTCGTTACGATCGAACTCCCAGGCTTCGCCGTGGAACTTCTGGGTGCCGCTCTTGATGGACATGGTCACGGCGCCGCCGGAAGCAATGCCGTAATCCGGAGGATAGTTGCTGGCCAGCACCTGGAACTCGCTCAGTGAGTCCTGTGAAGGCATGACGGACATTTTGCCGCCGGAACCGCGGTCGTACGCCTCGCCGCCGTCAACGATCCAGATGTTGTGCGCCTGGCTGAGACCGTTGAAGCTGATGGCATAGCTGGCGTTCACAGAGAATGGATTCTCCATATCCGGCAGGTTGCCGCTGACGCCCAGTCCCAACGCCGCCAGGGCGAGCACGTTGCGCCCGTTGGTGGGCAGCTCGGTAATCTGTTCCTCGTTGATCAGCGTACTGACCACGTTCGAGTCGCTCTGTACAACCAGAGCGTCGGCCGCGACGGTCACGGTTTGCGTATCCGCGCCGACCGTGAGTTTAATGTCGACCCGGAACGTCCTCGAAATGTCGATAACCACGCCCTTCTGCTCGTAGTTCTCGAAACCCTTGGCCGTAACCTTCAGGTTGTAGTTTGCCGCGTTCAGGCCGGGAATGGTGTAAAAGCCGGTGTCGCCGCTGGTAGTGGTGTGAACCGCGCCAGTGGCCGGGTCGGTGAGGGTGATCTTCGCTCCCCCAACGAACGCTCCCGTCTGGTCTGTGACGATGCCGGTAAGCTCTGAATTGGTCTGCGCAAATGCCCCCGCGCATGCCATGACAAAGATTAGCGACAAAAGGAGAAATCTTTGTTTTGCGTATCTCATGAGACCTTCCTTTTCAAGTTTGTTTCTGTTCTCGTTTCATTCCGCTGTCGTTTCCCATTCATCGGCAATGAATCCTCTGGGACGAAGTCGGAATCCAGGTTGCGCGGCTGGTGTTTGAGGTGGGGCCGATGCCCTTCTCCTGACTCGTTCGAATTGATCGCATTCCATTTGCATAACGCCCTCGCACACCCCTTGGCTTACGGAAGAATGCGAAGGCCTTCGCCGATCTGGAAAACGATTCGTTCAATTTGACGCAATGCGGATATCGATCCGGAGCTGCAGCGGACTCGCTGCATGCGCGCGGATTGAGAAATCTCGCTGAGAGNNGCGTTTTCGCCTGAGCTGGCCACCGGCATCGATCGCGCCGGAACGTGGCGGTCTACATTCGTTCTGTTCCATGCCGGAAACTGTTCCTTATTCCGGCAACCGATTGACTCAGGTCCTCTTGTCCGGCGCAGTATTGGCTCGCGACCAGGCGTCGTAAGGACGCAGCTTCCCCGTCCCCTGAAAAAGGGGTTTTCCCCATTTTCAGAGCGATTTGCTCAAACGTTTCAGCTCTCTGCTCAAACGTTTTAGTTTGACGACCAAAATCTGCCCACTCGGGAGCCGGACGACATTAAATTCCGGGGAAGAACCATTTGTCAAGCTCAAATTTGCGAAAGAGTTTTTGAGATCTCGCTTCCTGAACCATGCTTATACCTATCCTATCTTCTTCAAATGTAAGATTCGACACGCTTTATAAGCTAATAACCAACTCAGTTCCCTGAAATCTGTAGGTCGCAAGGCTGGGAGGTAACGCTGAGCTATTTCTCAGGCTGATCAAACTGAAACGTTTTAGTTAAGGCAAAAAGCCGCTTTAAGAAGAAAAGCCGGACCGAGGCATTACTTAAGTGTACGTTCACTGTGAAATCCCTTTGCAGTCTTGCGGTCCGGCGCACGAAGAACACGCCGCGAGACCAATCCTGAAACTTGCGGGAGAAGATGGCGTGGAGTTCCGCTGTTGAAAACACCGTCGGTTTCTTCCATGCGAACCCCTCCTTGAGGGTGCCCCCCACCGTGATCTGTTGGGTGATGGAGACAACTGGTCCTGAGCGACCTTCTTGATCTGTGCGTCTGGTTCTCGGTGCTCTTCTTTGATGGGCTCTCGTCACTCTCCGCCCGGGCTGCCAGTTCTGCCTGTTCCCACAACCGGGCCTTGGCCGGCACGCGAACGATTTTTGCCACCATCGCAGATGTACAATGACTTTCGGCACCTGCAGCGTTTTCAGTGAGGGTTTGTTTGAGGGCAATCTTGACGATGACGACTAAACACGGAGACGGTCGCTCAATGTCTGTTCGGACTTCCCTGTTAGCTCTGGGTGCGGCAGGCCTGCTTGCCTGCGCCGCACTTTCCGCGCAAACCCGGGCCACTCCCATCGCACCAACCCAGAATCCGGCGCCAAAGCCCGCTCATCCCCACAAGCGTTCCAGCGATGCCCATCCTGCTGGTGCGGCGGCTCCGGCCACACCACCCCCCATCACGCCGCCGGCTCTCGAGATCCCCAAGTGGCCGGCCAATGAGAAGGCCGAGGACGCCACCGTCACCTGGGACAGCCAGGGCCTGCGCATCAACGCCTCGAACTCCAGCCTGGAACAGATTCTGAATGAGGTTTCCACGGCCACCGGCACCAAGGTCGAGGGCATGGCCACCGATGAAAGGATTTTTGGCGCATACGGTCCCGGTGAGCCGCGCGACGTCCTCTCGCAGCTCCTTGAGGGCTCAGGCTACAACGTGCTGATGATTGGCGATCAGGGGCAGGGAGCGCCCCGGCAGATTGTGCTCAGTCCCCGTCACGCCAGCGACGCACAGGCGGCCAAAAACACTCCTACCCCCGCCGCCGACGAAGATACCGAAGTCGAAGAACAACCCCAGCAACCCGACCAGAGGCCGGCAAGCCCGCCGTTCCGTCAAGGATTCCCTGGGCGCAACCCGCAGCAAAATCCCGGCCAGCCTGGCCAGCCACAACCCGGCACGCAGCCGCAGCAGCCTCAGTAGCCGACAACCATGCGAATGGAAAGCGAGCTGACGCTACGAGCGCGTACCCAGCAGTCAGGTCGACCATTTCAGAGTCTTCTGGAGAGTTCTTCTTGTCCCATCGGGAATCTCTTCAATCTATATCAGCAGAAACAAGCTCAGCGGAGGATCTATTCCCTATTCCCTATTCCCTGCTTTGTTCACTGACCACCGATCACTGACAACTGACTCGCGACAACTGGCTTTCGCGACCGTGGTCGCATCAGCGCGAAACCCGCGCGAAGAATTCCATACGCCGCCAGTATCCCGAACGCCATCGAGCCCCCTGACGCGCAAATCAACATCGCCAAATTCAATAAATCCGCCATTGCCCCTACCTTATTTGTCTTATCGTTGCGTGTCTGCCCCTTGTAGCTCACGCTCAGCGCGCCGTCTTTCCTCACGCGGCGTCGATCTGGTTACTCTTGGATGCAGCCCGACTCACTTCTCTGCGATTCTCTCAGAAAATCTCCCCGCGTTGACCCTTGTTTCTGTTGACCAATAGAATACCCCTAGGATGTTGCAATACGGTGACAGGTCTCACACCACCGTTTTGATCTCCAACCGATCTGGAACTTTCCCATCATGCCCATCACTCACATCTCGGTGCGAGGCGCGCGCCAGCACAACCTGCGCGACATCAGCGTGCGTATTCCGCGCAACACGCTCACCGTGGTCACAGGGCTCTCCGGCTCCGGCAAAAGCTCCCTTGCCTTCGACACCATTTATGCCGAAGGCCAGCGCCGTTACGTCGAAACGCTCTCAGCCTACGCGCGCCAGTTCCTCGATCAGATCGAACGCCCCGACGTCGATTCCATTGAGGGCCTTTCCCCGGCCATCTCCATCGAACAGAAAACTACCAGCCGCAGCCCGCGTTCCACTGTGGGCACCATCACAGAGATTTACGACTACCTGCGCCTGCTCTACGCGTCAGTGGGCACTCCCCACTGTCCCAACTGCGGACGCCCCATAGCCCGCCAGACCGTCGAACAAATTGTTGCCCGCATTCTTGAACTCGGAAACGGAGAGCGTGTCACCGTGATGGCGCCCATCGTCCGCGGCCGCAAAGGCGAGTTCAAAGACCTCCTCGACCAGCTTGACCAGCAGGGCTTCCGCGCCCGCGTCGACGGAGAACTTCGCGATCTCTCTGAGCCGCTCCTGCTCGATCGCCGCAAAAACCACACCATTGAAGCAGTCATCGATCGCATCCTGCTCAAGCCCGCAACAACTCAGGGTACGGGTACGGGTGCCCCCGGTCCGGGGTCCCCGCGGACAGGTCTTCGTCCGAGGGGTGGAGATCCCTCGCACTTGGGGACCGGGGAAGGAACTCAACCGCCCACGACACCCCACGGCAAGCCCTCCGTCGAGAAGCGCCTCGAAACCGCCGTCGCCAAGGCCCTCCAGCTCGCCAACGGACTCGTCCTGGTCGCCGTCGCTGGCAACGAAAAACCGGACGAGCAGTTGTTTTCATCCTCCATGGCCTGCCCCGACTGCGGCCTCGACGTCCCAAAACTTGAACCTCGGAGTTTCTCTTTTAACTCCGCCTTCGGTGCTTGCCCAGAATGCCACGGCCTCGGCTCGCTCTACGACTTCGACCCCGCCAAAGTCATCACCGACTGGTCGAAACCTCTGCTCGACGGCGGCCTCGGCCCCGGCTCCGCTTCGCAATATCTTCTCAAGCTCATCCACCTCGCCGCCGACCGCTACGGCATCGACCTTAAACTCCCCTTTGAAGACCTGCCCGTCAAGCACCAGCACATCCTGGTCTACGGCCCGCCCAAAGGCGAAGCTCCGCGCACAGGCTTCCACGGCATCCTCAGCTTCCTGCGCGACTCAATCGACGAAGCCCGCGGCGACGGCTATCGCGAATACATGATGAGCTACATGTCCGCGACGCCCTGCCCCGTCTGCCGCGGCAAGCGCCTGCGCCCCGAATCGCTCGCCGTGAAAATCGGCGGCCTTTCCATTGCCGACTTCACCGCGCTCCCACTCAATCGTGCGCTCTCCGCAGCCATCAATCTCACATTCACCGCACGCGAATCGCTGGTAGCCGAACGGATCAGGCATGAGATCGTCGAGCGACTCGAGTTCCTCTGCGCCGTCGGCTTAACCTACCTTGCACTTGACCGCAACGCGGCGACTCTCTCCGGCGGCGAAGGCCAGCGCATCCGCCTCGCCACGCAGATCGGCTCCAAGCTGCGCGGCGTTCTCTATGTTCTCGACGAGCCCTCCATCGGTCTTCATCAGCGCGACAACAACCGGTTGATCGAAGCGCTCATCAAGCTTCGCGACCTCGGCAACACTGTGCTCGTCGTCGAGCACGATGAAGACACCATCCGCCATGCCGACTACGTTCTCGACCTCGGCCCCGGAGCAGGCCGTCTCGGCGGCTACGTTGTCGCCGAAGGCACGCCCGCTGAAATCATGGCCTGCCCCGAATCGCTCACCGGTCGCTATCTGTCAGGCGCGGCCTCCATGCTGCAACGCGCCAGGCCACGCCCGCTCACCGGCAAATGGCTCACGGTTACCGGCGCGCGTGAGCATAACCTTCAGGACATCTCCATTCGTATCCCACTCGGCGTCATGACCGTTGTCACCGGCGTCAGCGGCAGCGGCAAAAGCACGCTCATCAACGACATCTTGTACCGGTCACTCGCGCAAAGCATCTACGGCTCGCGCGAAGAGCCCGGCGTTCATGAATCGCTCACCGGCGCGGAGCAGCTCGACAAGGTCGTGCGTATCGACCAGTCTCCCATCGGCCGCACCCCGCGCTCCAATCCTGCCACCTACACACAGGTCTTCTCGCCCATCCGCGATCTCTTCGCCATGCTGCCCGAGTCGCGCGAACGCGGATACAAGGCCGGCCGATTCAGCTTTAACGTCGCCGGTGGACGCTGCGAAACCTGCCAGGGCGACGGCCAGCGGCGCATTGAAATGAACTTCATGCCCGACGTCTATGTTCAGTGTGAAGTCTGCAACGGCCGCCGCTACAACCAGGAAACGCTGGCCGTAAAATTCAAGGGCCACTCCATCGCCGACGTGCTCGACCTCACCATCGAAGACGCGCTCACCGTCCTCGCAGACGTGCCCAACGTTCGCCAGAAGCTGCAAACCCTCGTCGATGTCGGCCTCGGCTATGTACATCTCGGCCAGAGCGCCACCACGCTCTCCGGCGGCGAAGCGCAGCGCATGAAGCTGGCCCGCGAGCTTTCCAAGCGCCAGACCGGCCGCACTCTCTACCTGCTCGACGAGCCCACCACCGGCCTTCACTTCGACGACGTGCGCAAGCTCCTCGAAGTCCTCCATCGCCTCGCCGACCTCGGCAACTCGGTCATCATCATCGAGCACAACCTCGACGTCATCCGCAACGCCGACTGGATCATCGACCTCGGTCCTGAAGGTGGGGAAGAAGGCGGCCGCGTCGTCGGGGAAGGGCGACCGGCAAAAATCGCGGCCACGCCCGGCTCCTATACCGGCCAGTTCCTCACCCGCTACTACACCTCAGTCAACGGCAANNCAAGCGGACCCGCCGCAACACGCCCGCCGAAGACGACCTGGCCACCACGCGCGCCAAATCCAGACGCCCCGCGCCAGCCGAGCCCGCCGACAAGAAATCCGGCCCACGCAAGAAGAAGACCGGCAAAGCATGAGCACTCCGCCAGATCACGATCCGCTCGAAATAAACGACGTCTCCGCGTCGGAAGTTACCGTTACGCTCGAAGTGACGCATCCGGCAAGCGAGCCTTCAATACTGCCCGAGCAGGACGATCTGAGCGCCCCACCACAAGATGAATCTGGCGCCCCATCCATTCCGCTCCCTTTGGCGGAATGGGTGGGAGAGGTTGAGCCCAACGCGGCGAACCTGGATCCAAATCAGAACTTGGACCCGACCCAACCGCCGCTCTTCCAATCCTGGTCCGAGCCCCCAATCATCCCGCCCACGCGCATTCCCAATCTCGGCGACATAGGTATCCTCGGCTCCCTCATCCTTCTTGCCACCGTGGCCTCCATCCTTCTCATCTGGAGCGCCGTCCACTTCCACCTCTTCGGCGTCACCGGCATGGCCCAGGCGGCCACTGAAATCCACTACGCCCTGGGCAGCGAGCTAGCCATTTATCTGCTCACATTCCTGGCCTGCCTGCTCGTCTTTCCGCCTCTCTGGTACAAGGGATTCTTCGCCGGCCTGCAATGGAACGCGGCAACCGCCCTGCGCCTGCGCCGCCAACTCTTCTTCGCCGCATTCGTCTGCTTCCTGCTGGCCCTCGTCAATGGCTGGCTCATGCCCGGCCCCGAAAACGCGCCCATCGACAAAATCTTCCGCACCCCCGGAGCGGCATGGCTCCTCTTCGCTTTCGGCGTTACCGCCGCACCCTTCTTTGAGGAAATCGCCTTCCGCGGTTTTCTGCTCCCCGCTCTCTGCACCGCGTGGGACTGGTCCATCGAGCGCAGCACCCACCAGCCCGCCCCGCCGCTCGACGCCAACGGCCATCCCCAATGGTCCACCTTTGCCATGGTCGTCGGCTCCATCCTCACCAGTGTTCCCTTCGCCTGGATGCATGCCGAGCAGACCGGAAACTCCCTGGGCCCGCTCCTGCTGCTGTACAGCGTCAGCCTTGTGCTTTGCTGGACACGCCTCACCACCCGCTCGCTCGCCGCCAGCGTGCTGGTCCATGCCTCCTACAACCTTCTGCTTTTCTCCCTTATGCTTCTGGGCACCAGCGGCTTTCAGCACCTCGACAAGATGTGAAAGTCGACAAGTCGGCGCATCCCCCTACTGCTGCGCCCCAGCCATTGGCGTGTGCCCCATCCATCGAGCGTCTTTTTGCTCGATGGGTGGGAGACGACCACAAAGCCAAACAATCGGCCATCGGGCCTCCACCTCCCATCCGGCTATTTTTAGCGGTTCGGCGCATGTGCCTACTGCTGCGCCCCAGCCGTCGGCTTTGCCCCGTGAAACAGCCAGTGATTGATGTCCGGCCAGAACTCCTTGGCCTCAAACGAAACTGCATCGATCGCAACATCCAATCCCCACTCTGTTCCCGTGTTGCCAAAACTGCGCTCGCGCGTCGGGTAGTAGAGACTCGACAATCCCGCCGAAGCACCCGAGCCCACCACCTCGCTTATGTTGAATGCCTCTTTGCCGGAGTCCGATCGCGTGACTACCGCGCGGCTCAGCGCATAGCCGGTCCTCTTGATAAACCCGCCCCTGCCCAGCGTGTAATAGCGCGGGTCCTCATGGGTCAGAACGGGGCCAACAAACTCCACCATGTAATTCTCACTTGTCTGATCCACCGCGGTGTGCCACAAGTAGCGTCCGTAACCCACTGCGCCCTGGCCAAACTCCGGCGTCGCATTTGTTTCCTCCGAATAAANNGGAGGCAGTTTCACGTCGGTGCTGACGGCGCGGAAATTCGGAATGATCCCCAGGATCCGCTTGGTCTGCTGAGCCGGCTGATCCGCCGGCGCCACCTGGGGAGTCGGTGCATCCGGCGTCTGCTCCGCCGCCTCAGGCGCTGTACTGCTGGAGTCCGACGGACCCTGTTGGGCCGCCAAGTTGCCGCAGAGAGCCAGGGCGCAAACCATCAGAGCGGCGTTCAACGCGTATCGATTCAAGCCTCCCGTGCGAACCAGCCGGGGCCACGGAGAGGGTTGAATCTGAGCGCGGGATTGCGTTGGGGAAGAAACACGATCACTCATGAATGATTGGACTAGGTTAACTACCCAAACGAATCCGAATTTTCCCGCAATATGAATAAATTCTCAACCCAAACTCACAGCCAGGCAGCCAATCCGCGGCCCCGCTGACAAAGCTGACTGGCTGACCTGCTGCCTGACCAACCCGCCGACCCGCTACAATAAACACCGATGACCACCCCGACCCACGCCCAGCAACTGCTCTCGCTGCTCGCCCGCTTGAGCTTCCGCCTCGGCCACTTCCAGCTCTCCTCCGGCGCCACCAGCGACTACTACATCGACTGCCGCACCACCACCCTGCATGCCGAAGGCGGCCGCCTCACCGGTGAAGCCATTCTCGATCTACTGAATGAAAACGGCATTCAGGCAGATGCCGTCGGCGGACTCACCCTCGGCGCCGACCCCATCGTCTCCAACGTGGCCACCGCCAGCGCCTGGCGCGCTGTTTCCAACCCCGGCGCTCCTCTACTCCACGGCTTCCTCGTCCGCAAAGCCGAGAAGGCTCACGGCACCGGACGCAGAATTGAAGGATTCTTGAAAGAAGGCGCTCGCGTGGTCATCGTCGACGANNGCGCCCTTCCTGCGCCTCTTCACCGCCAACGATGTCCGCGCTGAGCACGTCAAGCAACTCGGCTCTACCCACAGATAGCGTGGTAGTTCTCCTGCACAAACTCGGGTCTGCCCGGCGTGTTGCCGCTCAAGCAACCTGCTGGAGTGTCCCGGAGTCATAGAGCGGCCATTCTTCCGTCAGGGCCGCCTTGAGCCGCGACTTATGCACATGAATGCGGCCGTTGTAACTGATCAGTCCCAGATCGCGGAAGCGGTTCATAAAGAAGCTCACGCGCGATCGGGTTGTGCCGACCATCTCTGCCAGCGTCTCCTGCGTGATGGGAGGAATCATTGTCTTCGCTTCATCCGCCCTGCCAAACTCCGCCATCAGCAACAGCGTCCGCGCCAGTCGCTTCTCGCTGGAATTGAAGATCTGATCCACAAGATCCGCCTGCGTCCGCATGGAGCGGGCCAGCAGGTACGACAGGAACTCGTCGCAGAATTCATGTCTCTGATGCATCGCGCGAACCATCTCGCCCCGCTTGATCTTGAATGCCGTGCAGGCATTCAGCGCCGTAACTGTTGCCACGCGCAGGCCAGGCGCCGTCGCCAACGACTCCTCACCGAAGAAATCTCCAGGAGAGAGAATCGTAACCGTAGCCTGCTTCCCTTTTTCTGAAACCACACCGATCTTTGCGCGGCCCGCCTGCAGGCAATACACGCAATCCGCGGAGTCTCCCTGGCTGAAGAAGGACTCCTCTGGTTCCAGTTGAACAATTCGACGGTCAAGCCCCACAATCGAAAGCCAGGCGCCAAAGCCAAGCGATTTGTTGTCTTTGTTGTTGATCATCGCATTCCCTCCTT
>PLPU01000126.1:0-12213 GCA_003159975.1 Acidobacteriaceae bacterium | reverse complement strand
ATACCAGGGGGTGCCGGTGTAGTCGGCCAGCAGGATGTAGGGCGAGTCGCCTGTGTAGGCGGCCTGGGTGCCAAAGCCCGAACCGCTGATGGTGATGGTCTGAGTCTGCTGGGGAAGGATTGCGCTGACGGACGTGATTGCCGGCGAGCCACTCGCGACACTTACGGTAACCGTGGCTGAGCTGCTCGCCGCCAGCACAGAGCTTCCGGGGAACGTCGCCTGGAACGAATAGCTGCCTACAATCAGCGCCGGTGTCGAGTACACAGCCACGCCATTGGCGATCGTTGCCGAGCCCAGCATCAAGCCGTTCTCGTAAAAGTTCACGCTGCCTGTCGGTAACATCGTGCTGCCAACTTGCATCACGGTCGCTGTCAGATTCACGCTACCGCCTGCGGTAATCAGGGTCGCGGACGCAATGAGGCTGGTCGTCGTTGCGGTCGGGGTCGTTCCGGCTAACCCGCGCTCGCTATCGGTCACATGAACCGTCTCATAGATCGGGAGCAGCGTCGATGGCACAGTGGAAGGCATGCCGTCGGACACCGTGATGGTCTCCGTGATCGCCAGCAGCGTCGAGGGAACCAGCGAGACCGTGTCGCTGATGTGGATCTCCTCGATGTCCGGTGTAAGCCCAGGCTCACCCATCGCCGGCAGTGTTCCCACGCCTGTCATCTGCGCCGTCTGTGGCGAGGTTCCTGCTGTATCCGTGATCGTCACAGTTGCCTGCAAAAGATCCGGCGGAGGCCCGCCAGTTCCGCTGCCAGGCAGAACTGGCGGGCTGAAGACAACTTCGATGATGCAGCTAGATATCGCTGCAAGGGATGTCCCACAGTTGTTGACCTGCCCAAAGGCGGTCGAGCCCGCACCTGTAATTGTTATGGAAGAGATGGGCAGCGGGTTCACATCGTTGTTAGTCAACGTCAAGGTCTGGGGGGCCGAGGTTGCACCCTGCGCCACCGAGAACGACAGGAGGAACGGCGTCAGCGTCACCAGCGGGGTTGTTCCGCCGGCATTTCCGTACAGAGCGATCGGCTGTGTCGCAGTGCCCGCGGTCGGCGTGTCGTTGACCGTATCGATGCCCGTCAGCCATCCACTTCCACTCAGCGGACCGAAGTCCACGTTGACGGGACAGATCGAACCCTGCGATATCGATAGCCGCGTGTAACAGTCCGCGCTTCCAGTCGGGCTGGTCACATCACGCAGAAAGTTCGAGCTGGAGATGCCCCACGCCGGAGCCGCCAGGAAGGGTGTTGTAAAGCCCAGGGCTCCGCCATTGCCCGCGTTGAGAACAGTGGCCGTCTGCGCTGCGCTCACTGTATTGACGGCTTGCTGGGAGAAGGCATTGTTCGTCGAGGCGGAGCCGGTAAAGTTCAGCACCGACTGCGTCACATCGATCTTGCGCACGCCGCCGAACGCGCTCGCGATGTACATGTTCGCCTGCCCGTCCAACCGCACAAATCCAGGCTGATTCAGGAACGCCTGCGTCGCATCGCCGTCGGAACCTGACTGGTTCGAGTCGCCGTACCCGGGGCCGTAATACCCATACGTTCCGGGCAATCCAGCCACATTATGGATCGTCCCTGTCGCCGCATCGATCCGCCGCACATGGCAGGACGACCCGTCGACGAGATAGATATCGTCCGCCGCATCGATCACAAGGCTGCTCAGGTTCGCAAACGTAGCTGCCGACGCTGGTCCTTCATCGCCGCCTCCACCCGAGCAGTAATTTTGCTGGGCCGAATAAACCTCTTGTCCGGCAAACGTGCTGATGAATCCCGTGGTCGCATCGACCCTGCGCAGGATGGTCCCGCCGCCGTCGCTGAAGTACAGATTGCCCTTGGAGTCGAAGGCCAACTCTCCCGCTGTCACCTCAGCGGAGGTGGCTGTCCCGCCGTCCCCCGTGTATCCATACGTCCCGTTGCCCGCGAAGAGCGTCACCACCTTCGTCGTCGCATCCACGCGCCGAATCATGGAGTGGTACGTGACGATCCCTGAGTTGGAGGTGACATAGCCGGTATCCGAGAAGAACAGGTTGCCGCCCCGGTCAAGAGTAATTCCCCCCACCGTGCCCACCGTTGCCTCCGACGCAGGGCAACCATCGCCCCAGGAGTCCGTCTGCGCCGCGCACCCGGCCCTGCCGTAGTAGACGCCCTGGTTGATCCACTCCATCGTGCCGTCGAACACACCGGTGCCCGCGCTCGTGGGCCACGAGGGAGCGCTACTCCCGGTCGTTCCGCCGGTGAATGCGGTGAAGAGATACGTCGTCCCGTTCACGTTGACCTGCAGCCGATTCGTCGGCCCGAATCCGGTACTCGGAGACCATGTCGCAGGTGTGGTGAAGCCTACGAAATTGATGATCGAATTCGTCGCGCTATCGATGTAGCGAAGCTCGGTCGGCTGACCGTAGTTGTTGCCGTTGTTGTCGCCAAGATAAAGGCCGCCTCTGGAGTCCAGCGCCAACGGTCCAGCATAGCCAATCTCCGCTCCCAGCGCTGTTCCTCCATCCCCCTCCACACCCTGCGCATACCCACCATACGGCCACGGCGTCCCCGCATACAGGTGAATCTTCCCGGCCGTATCCACCTTCCAGATCACCTCGTTCTCGGTGTCCGAGATGAACTGGTTGCCTATCGGATCGATCGCATACCCGTTGATAAACGACACCTCGGCTTGTTTCGCTGGTCCATCGGCTCCAACTATTCCGGCCGCGTGGCCATTTGCCCCTCCAACCACCGTGGAAATGATTCCGGGCGTCATCGCCGCAACCGATCCCGCACCAATCCCCGTCAGCGGGAATGTATAAGGAATGCCAACGGTGCCTTCAACATCTGTTACCACCATCGGGGCGGTACGGAACCCAGGCCATTGCGGCGTAAACGTCACCGGCACCTGGCAGGTCGTCCCTATGGGATTTAGGGTCACACCATCGATCACGCAGCCCGTAATGGTACCCACCGTAAACTCCGTGAACCCAGTCATCACGCCGATCGATTGCAACTTCTGCGAGGTGTTGAGCTCTACGGTCACGGTTTGCGTCGCACTCTGTCCTATCGGCACCGTCCCAAAGGTATAGTTCGTCTGGTAGTAGAGCGCAGTCCGCGAAGGCAATCCGGTCTCGCCCACCATGTGCAACGTCTGAGTATTGTAGTAGAACGTGCTGACGCCATTTTGCGTAATGATGGGCGCACCACCGTTATCGTCCTGCACGCTCACATCGGCCGAGTAGTAGGCATACGTCAGCGGCGAGAATGACACCGTCACTGTGCAGTACGCACCAATAGCCAGCACCGACCCGCAGGTGCTGCTCAAAACCGCGAACCGCGCCGGATCGTTACCTGTAATGACCCAGTACGGATTGATGTTCAGGGGAGCTGTCCCTGTGTTGGTCAGATTGAAGGCTTCGGTCGCTGTCGCTCCCGGCAGGGCAGTGATGATCACTTCCGACACCGAGAACGTCCCCACCGGCGCCAGGCCTGTGCCTGATAGCGATACTGTCTGAGTCCCGTCGCCGGTGCTCGCGTTGTCCGGCAAATTGAATGTCCCAGTAAATGGACCCGGCGCGTTCGGCGAAAACGTAATATCGATCTCGCAGGTTGCACCGGGGGCCAGCGTCGGGGTCTGCACCCCGCTGGAGAACCCGCAGTGGTCCGTCTCCTTGAACACCCCATACGAAGAGGTAAAGTAGGGATATTGCATATACAGGGTGATGTTGCTCGTGTTCTTCAGGTACAGCGGCTGCGATGCTGATGTTGTTTCCTTCGCCACCGCGGTAAAGCTCAGTGGGCCGCCGGTGAGCGTCACCGTTGGCAATGGTCCCGTACCCATGCCCGTCAAATTGACTCCGACCCCGGCTTGCGAGAAGGCAAAGTTGGTGAAGGGACCGCCATCGTTGATGGGTGAGAAGGTGAAAGACGCACCGCAGCTTTGGCCCGGCGACAGGCTGTAGTTATTCGCATCGCAATCCAGAATGTTCGGATTCGCCATCAGATACGGCACAATGCTGAAGGGCGTTCCTCCCGTAGTGAGCCCCAATGCAGTACCTTGCGTGCCCGTGGACGGGCCGGACTGTAGGATATCCCCGTTCGTCAGGATCACCGATTGCGCCGGCGACGTGCTCCCCACATTCACCGATCCGAAGTTCAGCGGCGCGCTCGCGTTCGCGACCAGCCGAACGCCATCCGGCTCCAGCACATACAGATTCCCGCCGCCATCGGCCACCACACCCGCGGCGCCGCTCAAGCTCGCCGCCGTAGCGGAGCCGCCATCGCCCAACGCCGCGCAAGCGCCATCGCCCGCCACCACGGTCGACACGGGAGTTGCAAGTCCGCGCTGCAGCATCGGGTTGTATTGCATCAGGTTGCAGTTGGACGGCAGCGTGAAGTAGATATTGTCCGACGCGTCCACGGATAAGCTCCCGGTCTTCGCGCTGCCCGCGTACACCGTGGAGATGTTGGCGCTCACCGCGTCCACTCGCCTCACCGCATTATCCACGCTATCCGCGATGAAGACGTCGCCAGCCGAATCAACCGCAACCCCGGACGGATTGTTCAACGTCGCCGCCGTCGCCAGGCTGCCATCGCCGTTGTTGGGAAGAGTGGGATTCGCCGGCCCGCCCGCGATCGTATAGATATTCCCCACGGCCGCTATAGTGGAGAAAGTTTCCGTTGCAATCAGATTCGCGAGCGTCGTCCCACCCGCGTACACCACTCGAACTGCGTTATTGCCCGAGTCGGCAATGTAGACGTTCCCGTATCCATCTACCGCGATCTGCGCCGGGAGATAAAGCTGGGCCGCCGTCGCCGGCCCCAGGTCGCCCGAGAAGCCAGTCCCGGGAGTCTCGACGGCGTTCAGCGTACCGGCGATCGTAGTGATGATGCCCGTCGTCGCGCTCACTATGCGGACGGCCTGGTTCTTGGTGTCCGAAATATAGAGATTTCCCGCCGCATCCAGCGCCACGCCCGTCGGCCCATTCAACGCAGACTGGGTCGCCAGTACACCATCCGTCCCAGCACCACCGTTGCTGACACCACCCACGGGCCCCATGCCCGCAATCGTATAAATATTCCCCGCTACCGGCGTGCCCGCGATCTCTGGAAACGTCCCTTGCTGGTAGTAGAGCCGCACCACGTTGTTGCCCGTGTCGGCGATGTAGATGTTCCCCTGAACATCCATCGCGACCGCCCCTGGCGTCATGAACTGCGCTCCGCTGGCCGGGCCTCCGTCGCCCGCATACCCCGCCTGCGGCGTCACATCGTTGCCGATCAGGTCGGAGATCGTCCCCGGCGTAATCACTGCCTGCGGACGCGTGCCGGTACCCGTCAGCGGCAGATTGATGTTCACGTATTCGGGGCCAACTGGGATTAAGATCTGCACCTGCAGCGGAGCCGACCGCCCAATCGGCGCCTGGGCCGAACTCCATCCCGGAAGGGAAGATCCAAAGATGACTGTCACCGTGCATTGCGTGCCCGCTGGGATACCTCCCAGCGGGCACTGGTTATTCGCCACATAAAAATTCGGGTAAGTCGGGGGAACCGTGACACCCAGCAGAAAAGTGTCATTGTTGAAGGTCAGCGTGATGTCCTGCGAGCTGGTCTGACCCTGCCCTGTCACCGGAAACGGCTGGTAGCTGGCCGTCACAGTTTGCGCAGAGGCGAGCGCGCCCCATCCCAGCAACAGCGCCCCAACCATCAGCGCGTATGAGCGCCGCATCCCGCGCACAACCCCCGAATTGTCGATACGTTTCACCATCGCTTGCTCCCTGCTCTCCAGTAGTTCTGTTTGGCTGAGGGTTTTAGGAGAAAGTGAGGGTGACGGTTACAGTGATGACCTGGCCCGGCGTCACACCCATGGGCGCGTTCGGCACCGTTGTCGACGTAAAGGGAAAGAACATCGCCCCTTCGGGGCCCGTGTTCGCACCTGCCTTGCATGCGCTCGGCGAGATGTCTGCGATTCGATCGTCGTAGGATCCGGTCAATTGATCGTTGCTAAGGTAATTAAGGTAAATTGCACTGCTTACGGGCACGCATGCCGGCAGTAGAGTTTGCACGACCGAAATGGACGTGAGTCCGCTTGGCACGGTGAAGTTGCCGGTGAGAACCCAGTTCACCGTCGGGCTGAAGGTAATCACAGCTCGCAGTCCGGTCTGCGGAGCAAAGATGGGTGCAAATTGGCCTGTGCCGGTCGACGAATACAGGCTCTGAGGGGTGGTAAGGACCGGGCATGCGGTAGGGTTGAAACCCTGAAAATTGCAATATTGTGTTGCATCGGCCCCGGACGCAACATAGGTAGGTGGAACGAAAGCGATGGCCGGATCTGAAAGGGTGATATTGCCCGAAAGGAGGGCTCCAAGAAGTTGGTCTCCTGAAAGCGTTATCCCAACTGTCACAAGAGAATTATGAAAGTCGAGGTGCCGGACCAGCGTTCCATCCGGATTCTTGACATCCATGATCCAGTGCCCGTGAACTTTGATGCCCTCACCGCCCGGCTTACTGGGCTTGGCACTCTCTTCCTCTACCTCTCCGGCTGTGGCCCTGGGCTTGGCTTCCGCCTGCGCTGCTCCAGGCAGGAGAGCACTGAACGGGACGGACATAAAGGCGCTCGACGCTGGTGTTAGCGCGGACTTCGTAGCAGTCTGCTGCGCGAATCCTTTCTGGCTCCCGGCAAACATCAGAACGAGGCCACATACCCCGATCACCGACTCCAACCAATACGACTTGCGCTGCTTCCGATGCTGTTCCATGATTGACCTCTCCCTGATTGAGTTCATGCTGAATATTGGTGACTCCCTCGACTGCGTCCTGCGTCGCTTGAATCCGTTGGTTCATCCATCCGGAGGCCTCGGCAGCCGCAAATCCGAATCCGGCGCTGGCCCTTCGCCCTCGACCGGCCAGATGCTTTCACTGGGTACCAGGCGCGTCACCGAGTGCCGCTCGACCGTAATCTCGATCCGTCGCATGGGCCCCGTCGCCGCCGGCAACACCTCGCCGCTGGTCTCTGAGACTGCCGTCTTACGCCGCAATAGCCACATGGATCGTCTTCGCCTCGTTGCGATGTCATGCACTACACCACACGCAGGGCGAAAACCAATTTCAAGAGATTTGAAGAAAATCTTGAAAGTTATTTCCTCTCTGAATCAACTACTTAGCCGGAACATATCAAAGACACAACTCGGGTTCTGCCCCATTGCAACAGGCAGATACGTGCGAGAGGTTGTCTTCCATCGGGCTACCTGGAGGAGTTTTTGGTGGTGATGTGCACAGTGCCGGCGCAGATCTCGCACATGGCGGCGAGGCTTGCCGGTCAGCGGAGCTGGGCGAGTTCTGCCTTGGCGGCCTTGAGCACCGGAACATCCGGATCGGCGTCTTTCCAATCGTTGAGGAAGCTCTGGTAGGCCGCGCGGCTGGCCGCAACATCCCCGGCTGCCGCCTCAGCCCGTGCCAGTCTAAGTCGCGCTGTGGGATACAGCACACCGAATCCGTTACCCGGGTTGGCCACGATGCTTTGGTAATCCGCTGCGGCCTTGCCGGGCTGGCCCATCTTCATATAAATCGTGGCACGTACCGTCCGTGTCACGAAGCCCGCCATCTCGTACGGACGCGAAGGCTCAAGGTCCGCCAGAGCCTGCGCGAATTTGCCTTCCTGCATGGCCACCACCGCGCGCATGCGTGGCATCACGATCGAAGCCTGGTCCGTTGGCGCATGCTGGTCGTGTTCGTGCGCGGCGAGGTAGCGCTTCGCATACATGACATCGCCGGACATCGCGAACTCCAAGGCTGCATCATCACTGTCCAGATAACCCTTGGAGATGCGTGCGAGATAGGCGTGCGCGTCTGACGGATAACCGTACAGACGAGCGATCATCGCCAGTTCTACGAGCACGCCGTCTACGATCTCGCCTTTGCCCAGCTTGCGGTCCTCGTCGATTTCAAGCTCCAGAAGCCGCTTGGCTTCCGCGTATTTACCATCCATCGATCGTGCCTGGCCGAGATAATAGTTGCGTAACTGCCACTGCTTGGCCTCGAACTCGTTCACAATACGATCGAAGGTCGCCTGATCATGCTCATAGAACGCTATCTCAAAGGTGGTGTTGCTTCCAACCGGGTTCGGCCCTTGCGGGGAGGACTTAGCCTCAAGAGCCTTCGCCTCCGCGAAGCGGCTCGCATTCTTATAAGCACGCGCCGTCACGGAGTAGGCCTTGGGGTTTATCTGGATGGCTCGCTCGCCGGCTACGATGGCCTCTGGAAAATTCCCGAGCTGATTGTCGAAGTTGGCGATGTTCACCCACGGGCGATAGTCATGCGGATACATCCCCGCCCACGCCCGGAACGCATTCAGGCCGGCCACCGCATCTCCCAATCCGTAGGCGTAGTACCGCGCTTCAATCCCCAGCCGGTCGCTCTCGCCAACGCGATCGCGCAGATCGAAGGCCTTTTTGAAATTGGCCGAGGCTAGGTGGCCCTCCTGGAGTTCGTAGTATTTTCCGGCCATCGCCTCATACGCCAAGGCAAATTGAGGATCGAGTTCGACAGCTTTTTGATACAGCGGCAGCAAGACCATCTCCGTCGCTCCCTGCGTATTCATGTATTGCGCCGTCGAGTAGGCCCGCAATGCCTCCAGCGAACTTGTCGCAGCCTGGGCGAGCGGAACGTCGTTGCGCTGAATCGATTGGGCCGACTCGCCCAGTTTCGAGCGCATTGTGTCGGCCAGGGCGTCCACCGTGGGCAGGACCTTCGACTTGTCTGCCGCTTCCAGCTTGTCGGAAGCCACGCGCTTGCCCGTGACGCAGTTTGTTGCGTCCATTGTCAAAAGATATTGGGGACCTACGCTTGCAATGCCTCCAGTCAGCACGACCTGCCGGTTGTCTCGTTCACAGACTTCACGGGCAATCGCCGGGCTCAACGGGGTATCCGGCTTCAGACCCATTAGGCCGAGGGTGCTGACCGCATCCTGGTCGCTGGAGACACCTACAAGCGGCGACTGCCCCAGTTCAATCTCCATGGCGCGCTTCAGGCTGCGGTCAAATGTGGCATCGCCTGTGGTGTTCGTGAAGTCCGCAACGACAGCTCCCACGAATTGGTCAGGCGGCACAGGGTGTGGCCGAAATCGTACGGCGGCCACGGTGACGAGGATCAGGGCCACGACCGCTGCGACATAGGGCCAAGCGCGGCGCGGCCTGGCGGCTAACGGTGGCAACACCGGCTCGTCGATCACCATTCGCGTGCGCTCGCTCGCTTCGTAAATGACATGATGCGAAGCTGTGCCGGCGGTCTCTGCCTGGGTCGCGCGATGCTTCACCGCACCGCTGAACTGGTACCCTACGCCTTGGATCGTCACAATATAGTCCGCGTTGTCGCCGAGTGCCTTGCGGAGTATAGAGATGTGTTGCGCAAGCGTACTTTCTTCGACAAACGAATCGATCCATACTGCCTTCAGCAGAACTGCTTTGGGAACTGCTTCTCCAGCGTGCGATACCAGATAGGCCAGTACCTCATACGCCTTCGAGCCAAGCGGAACTCTCTCACCCCGGCGCGCAAGCACGCGGAGATCGAGGTTCAGTTGAAAAGCGCCGAAGAAATAAGAACCTTGATTGGCCAGAGCCATTGGTGGGACCTCATGAATTAGATCGCAGTATCCATCTTCTATCTGTGCCTCGCAAAGAGTTCCGTACGGTTGATTATCCCTCATTGGCTCGCGACTGAAGCTGCCTCTCAAGTGTGCTCAGTGGGCCCGTTGAGTCGGCTTGTGTTTACCAATCATGATGTCAACTGATGATAACAGGCCAATGCACGTTCCCAGCGCCGAGGAATCATGGAAACGTTCGCTGGCGATTTTGCACTCACCGACACTGAGAATTACTTGCGGGCGGGAGGAACAGCGGCAACCTCGGATTTGTTCAGCGGAATAGCCAGACATGAATCGTATGCCCCTCCCGTAAAAATAGTGTGCAATCCACGGTTGACGAGTTCGCGATGGCCGAATGCCGGGTATCTCGCTGCGTCGCGCCCCTGAATCGTTAACTGCAGAGCGGCTCCAGCTTCGAAAAATGTAGCAGACGGCCAGATCTCAATTTCTACTGGCACAACGTCAGCGGGACGCAGTTTTTGAATATGTGCATGGCTATGCCACGGACGCAGAGGCGTGCTGCGGGTGGTGTCTAGCTCCCTGTGTGAAGTCCGGAGCCATCCCTTTGCCAGCCCATCGCGCTCGTATCCGTTAAATCCGGAGAAGTAGACCTCTCGCCCAGAGGAATCAAGTTTTCGCAGCACGACGAACAGGTCCAGATCATCGCCTTCTGAGGTGCTGACCCAGAGCTTCAACCTCATGCCGCCAACCAGTTCAACGGCTTGCTCAAATCGAACAGAGAATGCAGCTCTGCTATTGCGCTTTTGAGGCTGATACTGCACCTTTCCTTCGGAAGCGGCAGGTTCGCTTTGCAGGGTGCCGGTATTCGCGCAGAGGTACAGCGGGGTTGATTGCACCGACGGAAGTGGCCAAGTCTGCTCGCTGCGAACCTCCTGTCTGTAATAGCCTTTCCGGACTTCCAGGCGTATCTTCTGTTCTCGGTCGAATCCGTTGTCGAGGTCCCGTAGGAAATGGTCCAGAAATCGCTTCTGCCAATTGAGGGCCTCCTCGCCATAAAATGTCTCCCACTTCTTTCGCCCATGAGTGAACAACCACTTTTGCCTGGAAGATAGCTGTGTGATTGGGAAAACGCACCAACTTGGCGGGCCGATCCACTTCTCTTTCAAAACCGTCCACTCTATTAGGGCGGAGGGGTTGGCTCGGTCAGCCGAAACAGCAAAGCCCGGATTGCTCCGGGCTCGCTGAGAGTGGCTTAGGCTGTCGTCCGATTTCCGGGCAGAAGCTCCTGCCGCCAATCGTCTTTCAACTTACGAACGCCCTGAGCGTACGAGCTTCCTGGTGGAACCTCAAGCACGGTGCAATCAATGCTTGGCAAAATGCTGCGATCGTTCCACAACTTGCCAAGTAGCCAACTGCCTCGTTCTCTGTTGCTCATGTGCTTCCATTTGGCCAGAATTTCCTCTGACCAGATGTTGTTCTCGCCGAGCTCCTCATCTAGGCAGTCTAGCCAAGAACCGTTCAATACATAATCGAGCGATTCTTGGAACATGTCCCGGATGAATGCCGGAGCCCTATTACTCGGTGGTTGTGATGCTCTCATTGGTTTTCTCCGTAAGGAAATTACCACTGAGTTGATGAAGAGTGTCTGTTTTCGAAGTACTTCCGCCGGATACACTCAAGCTATTCCAGTCGTCACGAACTTCCGTGACCCACGTCGTGCCATGCCAAGTTCATCGACAGTGGTTAGCAAGATTGTACTCTTTTGCTTGCCCTTTGGAGCCGCAGCAGGGTTGCTGCCGCACCCTGAGATGGATGCGGCAGCCCCGACTCTTTGTGGGCTACTGTACGGTGAGGGTGACTATGCCCGTTTCAGGCAGACAGCCGCCTCTCGTTAGTTGTACCTCTGCTCGAATTGATACTCGGCGGAGATAACCGGCCAACCTCGCGAAACTCGCTTGTGAGCGGAGACCCTGATCTGGCGCGGTGTTCAGTGGTGTTCTATTATTGTTCAGCGGGTTTTTTTACCGTTTGGCGAGGTCAGCCCAGCTCGCAATAACGGACTCACGGGCAGCGGCGTCAGACCGGAAGACCTTTGGACTGAGCTTCGGCCTTCCACGAGCCACCCTGGGCCCCAAAGCCACACCTCTAGCGGAAATCGTAACCCGGGTATCCGAGAGCTCTGGGACTGCGAATCGTTATATCGAGCAAGCTAGAGCAATGTTACCTGCGACGAGCGCAATATTTTACACACCATCAAAACGGGAACTGATTGGCCGCTTATGGCGATTTGGCGTGAAGCGAGAATCCCTCGCTTCGACATCGGCGTTTCCCGGACCTCAACCCCTGGAACCGCCAATTGGGATCCGCGGGTAGTGCCGATTCGCCTTAGTTCATACGAATACGGCGCCTCTTCAATGAAGGGTCTATACTCTGAGCGTAATTTCTGCGGAAGACTGTCCAAACAATGAAAAGACATGGAAGCCAGACGATTTACTCTCCCAGCGATCTCGTTCGCTATGCTCAATCGCCGTTCGCATCGTGGATGGACCGGTATTACTTGGAGAACCGCGGCGCGGTGACGCCCGACCAAGAGACCGAGGATCAGAAGCTTATCGCGCGGACCGGAGACCAGCA
>PLPU01000530.1:0-3186 GCA_003159975.1 Acidobacteriaceae bacterium | reverse complement strand
GAGCGAAAGGGGCCCCAGGCGCCTTTCAGCCTGGGGATGGTGAGTCGAAAGCCAGCCCTGAGCGCAGCCGAAGGGGACCTGCTTCTTGATCTTTTGCCACCCAGAAACTCCCGAATCTATGGTTCAGGTAAACTAGAACCATGGCGGAGATTCAGCGCAGAAAAACCCCCACGGTAAAAATCGGGCACGTTCGCGTCGGCTGGGAGGTCCCGGTCCTCGTCCAGTCCATGACCAACACCGACACGGCCGACATCCCCGGCACCATCGAGCAGGTCGCGGCCCTCGCGCTCGCGGGCTCTGAGATCGTTCGCGTCACCGTCAACAATGAAGACGCCGCCGCCGCCGTGCCGCATATTGTAGACGGCCTCGACCGGCGCGGCCTCCGCGTCCCCATCGTCGGCGACTTCCATTACAACGGCCATCTCCTCCTCAAAAAGTTCCCCGCCACCGCGCGCGCCCTCGCCAAATACCGCATCAATCCCGGCAACGCGTCCATCGGCAAAAAGGACAACGACAACTTCCAGGTGATGGTTGAGTGTGCCGTCGAGAATCAGAAGCCGGTCCGCATCGGCGTCAACTGGGGCTCTCTGGACCAGCAACTGCTCACCCGCATGATGGACGCGAACTCCAAGCGCCCCGACCCTCTCCCCGCACGCGACGTCATGATGGAAGCCATGGTCGTCAGCGCGCTTGAGTCCGCCAAAGCCGCCGAGCACTACGGCCTGCGCCACGACCAGATCATCCTCTCCGCCAAAGTCTCCGGCGTCCGCGACCTCATCGACGTCTACACCTCGCTCGCCTCGCGCTGCGACTACGCCCTGCACCTCGGACTAACCGAAGCCGGCATGGGCGCGAAGGGCCTCATCGCTTCCACCGCCGGCCTCGCGCCACTCCTGCTTGCCGGCATCGGCGACACCATCCGCGTCAGCCTCACCCCCAAGCCCAACGGCGACCGCACTGAAGAAGTGTTAGCCACGCAGCAGATTTTGCAATCGCTCTCCATCCGCAGCTTCATGCCCCAGGTCACCAGTTGCCCTGGCTGCGGCCGCACCACCAGCACCTATTTCCAGGAGCTCGCCGAGCAGATACAGAGTTACCTCCGCACTTCCATGCCCGAGTGGCGCAAGCAATATCCCGGCGTCGAAGAGTTAAAGCTGGCAGTGATGGGCTGCGTAGTCAACGGCCCCGGCGAATCCAAGCACGCCAACCTGGGCATCAGCCTCCCCGGCACCTTCGAAGAGCCGAAAGCCCCCGTCTACGTCGATGGCAAGCTTTTGAAGACGCTCCACGGCGACACCATAGTGGCCGAGTTCAAGCAGATCCTCGACAACTACGTTCAGACCCACTACGGCCAGAATGCAAAGAGCGAAGAACTAGTCGGCACGCGATAATTCTTCCATCACCCTCCCAAATCGCTTAAACTCGCTTCCCATGAGAGAAATTATTGCTGTTTCGCTCTTTGGAACGCTGCTATCTCCCGCGTTGCTTGCTCAGGCCACCCCAAGTCCTTCCGACTCCTTCTGCAGGAAGGTTCAGCAAGAAGCCATGTATATCAGTATCTCTGCGGGCGTTGCTGAGAAACTACTGATCCACAAGGTCGACCCCATCTGGAATCACCAACCAATGGAAGCCCGGATTTCCGGCACAGTCGTAGTGCAGTTTGAACTGGGAAAACGCGGAGAGGTGCTCTGTCCAAGAATCCTGTCAGGACCGAAACTTCTACAACAGCCTGCCCTCGATGCAATACGGAAATATGAATACAAACCCTATCTCTTGAATGGTGAAGCAGTCAGCGTTTCGACAACAGCCTCAATCACGACCTCAAATTACTGAGCAGGTACCCCAGGTCTCGCGTTTGAAACCAAATGGGAGCCAATTACCATCGCCCTCGTTCAAACTCAAGGCGCGCCGGCTCCAAGAAACGGATTCTCAATNNAGGGGTCTTGGATTCGGGCATAGGATCAGGATATTGCTAATCGCTTCGTGAACCCTGGACCACGAGAACCCAAGCTTAGCGCGCGCCACAGAAGTGAATTCGTTGAGCGCCTGAACGCCAACCACGCCGCCGTCAAGCAACAACCTTCTGGCCGTGTCGGATCGATGATCTCCAGTCGTGTGGGCGTAGACCAGAATGTTGGTGTCAAAAAACTGGTCCTTGCTCACCTCTGGTCCTGGATTTCCTGGCTCGAGTCGGGTGCGAATTCCTTCAATGATCGTCCAAGCACGCTGCGGTCAAAGCGATCGTAAATCTCTTCACGATTGAATTTGTACCCGGCCGGAAGCGGCACTGCCAGCTTGCGCATCGCCTCAAGGGCATCCTGCCTCCGACGGTCACGCGTCACCTCAAACGAGTTTTCCCCCGTAACTTTGATCTCAACCTCTTCATTTGGGCCTATTCCCAGCTGTTCGACCACCTCAACAGGAATTCGGATCGCCAAGCTGTTTCCCCATTTAGCGAGCTTCATCGCGGACCTCCGGATATACATTCTTCATTGTATATCCTCTTGAAGGAAAGCGGCCGCGCAAAAGATCTACACGCGCAGCCTGTTGCGCAAAGACGCATCAAACCCGCTGTTTTTTGCGCTGATTTCGCACATAAACGAGGATAAAACGGCCTTATATTCACCTTTCATCTCACTTTTTACTGTGCATCTATGCGTACGCTACGCATGCTCCGCTAGCCCTTTCTCAGCGGCGCGGCGTGCGCATTCAACGCCACCTCCGCGGCCAAGCCCAGAATGCGGTGAGCCGGCGCACATCCCACCTGCCCATTCCGCGCCAGACCCGAGCAACCAAAACCAAAGCAGAAAGCCGCACACTGTTCACCGTCATCTGCAATCTGAAATCCGTTCCCTGTGGGCTACGCTCACTATTTCACTTGCTCACTTCTTCACTTGTTCACTTCTTCACTGTTTCACTTGTTTAAACTAGACACATGGTTCGCGTACTTCGTCCTCTGCCCGCTGAGTCCCTGAAGCTGCTCGTCTTTGACCTCGATGGCACGCTGATCGACTCGGCGCGAGACCTCTGCAACAGTGTCAACGCCACTCTGGTGGAGTTTGAACGCGAGCCGCTGCCCGATCCGGTGGTCGCCGGCTACATCGGCGACGGCGCCGTCATGCTGGTCCGCCGCGCCCTCTTCGGCGTCCATGCAACCGAAGTCGACGAGGATTTCCTGGCCCGCGC
>PLPU01000008.1:0-5784 GCA_003159975.1 Acidobacteriaceae bacterium | reverse complement strand
ACCCGCGAGTGTCCGCCCCACCGCAGGTGGTCATCGCTTTCCGTCATTCCACTCTGCATATGAAATGCGTGGAATCGTCATGAATGCGTCGCGTGTGCGGACGTAGTTTCCCAGCCCGTTCATGCGGCCGATGGAATGAAGCTCGTCCGCCTTGATGTAAGGCCCACTCGGATCGACATAGCGGTCTTCCACATAAATGGCGACAACGCGGCCCAGGATAATCCGTGAGTGGCCGATCTCCATCGTCGTGTATTCGCGGCACTCGAGGGCTGCGTGCGCCTCGGCCAGCCGCGGCGGCTTCACCAACTGCGACGGCGCCGTCGTGAACCCGGCAAGCTCAATCTCGCTCATCTCAGGGGGAAAATCCGTCGCGCAAATATTCATTTTTTCGGCGATGTCTTCGGTCACCACGTTGACCACAAACTCGCCGGTGCGCCGGATGTTGCGGGCCGTGTCCTTGGGAACAAAAGGCTGGCCGGGTCGGTTGGTTACGCCCACGCCAATGATTGGAGGGTCTGTACAAAGGTAGTTGTAGGCGCTGAAAGGCGCGGCATTCAGTTGTCCATGCTCATCCATGCTGGTAATCAGCGCAATCGGCCGAGGCGCCACCAGCCCCACCAGCAGCTTGTAAGCGTCGCCGGCCGGCCCCCGTTCAAGATCAAAATTCATCGGTTTGCATACTCCTCAAGATTTGATGGTATCCGGCCAGGCGCGGTCGCACCGTCTGGGAATCCTCCCGTAGTCAACTTAACGTGAACCTGGACAGGGTGGCGATAACTTCCGGATATCCGTCGATACTCCCGGAACCGAAAACGCGCACATCATTTGTGCTCAATTTCACCGCCAACCAATGGTCTATGCAAGTAATATTCTGGAATGGTAAAAACTCTGATCTGCTGCCTTGTTTTTCTTTCAATCTCCGCCACGTCTGTATGTGGACAGGCTGTGTCTACATCCGACCCGATAAACGGAGTTTGGAAGCTAAATCTCGATAAAAGCAAGAGCGCATTGGAAGTTGTTGGTGTTGCAAGTGAAGTAATCACAATCGTCGCGCAGGGCAGTTCCCACAAAATGACGTTCGATGTGAAGCAATCGAATGATTACAATCCGAACTATTACATCGTGACGGATATGAAGGGCGGAACGGTGAAGCCCGTTAACGCGGATGGGAGAGGGACAAACGATTCATGGCGCGTCAAGCGGCAAAGCGTGAAAGCGTTTGACATGGAGCTGATTTCACCGTTTGGTGGATGGACGGACAAATACGAGGTCAGTGCCGACGGAAAGACCATGACGCTTCACCGCGTGAGCATCACGGGCGTGGCTGGGGTCCAGGTTGAGAAGGACGGGACTGTACGACGCGAGGGGCAACACCTCGTAATCTTTGACCATGCGGAATAGTGCTTGCGTAATCGCCAGTGCGCACATCGAGCATCATGTAACCCGAATTCTCGGGCTCCTGGTGTATCACCGGCGATTCGTACCTAACCGAGCGCAGAAGGAAGGGAAGTTCCTAACCGCCATGACGAGCACGAAAGATCGCGCCGTGTACTGGGGAGTGGCAATTCTCCTCGTCGTTCTGGTGAATCTCGGCCTCGATTTAGTGGATTGGCTAAAACGCAAGATACGAAACTCACGCTGAAAATCGTCGAGATCTTCGTCCAATATATTCTCCAAAATAATCCCTTGACACCATACCAACCAGTAGGTATATTCCATACCAACTGGTAGGTACACCCATGAACTCGACCCTTCCCACGCACGAATCCAAAACCAAAATCCTCGACGCAGCCCTCCACGTCATCCGCGCCAAAGGCTACTCCGCCACCCGCGTTGAAGACGTCTGCAAGGCCGCATCCCTCACCAAGGGCAGCTTCTTCCACCACTTCAAATCCAAGGAAGAGCTGGCCCTCGCCGCCGCCGAATACTGGACCTCCCGCACCACCGCCCTATTCGTCGCCTCGGCCTACAACGATGCGTCCGTCATTCCAGACCCAGTCGACCGCCTGCTCGCCTACATCGACCTGCGCAAAGCCCTCATCCAGGGCGATCTGCCCGACTTCACCTGCCTGGTCGGCACCATGGTCCAGGAGGTCTACGGCACCCACCCCAAACTCCGCGAGGCCTGCAGCTACAGCATCGCAGGCCACGCCGCCACCCTCGTCCCCGACATCCAGGCAGCAATGCGTGAGCGCGGCATCAAGCAGGGCAAACAGGGCGGCTTCACTGCCGAAAGCCTCGCCCTCTACACGCAGGCCACCATCCAGGGCGCATTCATCCTCGCCAAAGCCCTCCAGGACGCCGCCATTGCCATCGAGTGCATCAACCACCTCCGCCGCTACGTTGAACTCCTCTTCAGCCAGCCAAAATCCGCAAAGGAGATCCTATGAACCTCACCCTTGAACCCGAAATCGTTCAATGGCCGCCGACCCACTACGTCTTCCTCGAGAAAACCGGCCCTTTCATGCAAACCGCCTTCCCGGCCTGGCAGGAACTTCACCAGCTCGAATCCCTCATCTCGGAGCACAACCAGATCACCGGCGCCATGGCCCTCTACAAGATGAAGCCGGACACCTACCGCGCCGGCTACATCCTCGCCGCCCCGCCCGTCTCGCTGCCTCGCGAGCTCAGCTATGAACTCCTCTCCGGCGGAAAATACAGCAAGTTCGTCCTCACCGGCTCCTACTCCAACTTGCCGCAGGCCTCCGGTCGCGTCTGGGAATTCGTTTCCAAAAGCAACATGATGCTCCGCCCCGACTTCGCCATCGAACACTACGGCAACGCCCCCAAAACCATCCCGGAAGACGGCCTGATCACCGAAATCCTCATCCCCACCGCCTAAACCAAATCCCAACCCAAAGGAGGTTTCACCATGTCCACAGCCACAATCGCTGCCCCCGCCACCACCGATGAAGCCGAAATCCTCACCCTCATCGAGACCATGCTCAAGGCCAACCATTCGAAAGACGCCGCCGCCTATGCCGCGCCCTTCGCGCCCGATGCCACCGTCTACAACCTCGCCCCGCCCCTCGTCCATCACGGCATCGACATCGAAGAAAAGCAGGCCTGGTTCGACAGTTGGGCCACTCCCGTCAACCTCGAACCCCATAACCTCAAAGTCACGGTCAGCGGCGGCCTCGCCTTCTGCCACGGCTTCCTTCGCATGACCGGCACCAAGAAGGGCGCCGAAAGGGAAGTCGATTTCTGGATGCGCGAAACCCTCTGCCTCGAGCGAAAGGGAAGCGCCTGGCAAATCGTCCACGAGCACACCTCTGTCCCGTTCTACATGGATGGCACCCTGCGCCCCGCCTTCGATCTGCGGCCCTGAACCGCGTGCCGGCTCCCGACACTTTACAATCGATTCCGGGAGCAACCATGGAAAGCACAAGTCAATCTCCGCACCGCCGCTGGAACCCCCTGCGCCAGTCATGGGTGTTGGTTTCGCCCCATCGAACCCAGCGCCCATGGCAGGGTGAAGTCAGTCAGAAGACCGCACCCTCCGTCATCTCCTACGATCCGCAGTGCTACCTTTGCCCCGGCAACCGTCGCGCTGGCGGCGCAGCCAACCCGGCCTACCAAAGCGTGTTCTCTTTTGTAAACGATTACGCGGCCCTGCTCCCAGACTTGCTTCCGGCCTCGCCAACCGCCGAAGCCGACCTCTCCGCCTCGCCGCTGCTCCTCGCCCAGGCCGCCCGCGGCCTCTGCAAAGTCCTTTGCTACCACCCCGACCACTCGCTCACCCTGGCTCGCATGACGCCCCAGGAGATTCGCCCCGTCGTCGATGCCTGGGTCCAGCAATATCAAGAACTTGGCATCCAAGACTTCATCCAGTACGTGCAGATTTTCGAGAACCGCGGCGCCATGATGGGAGCCAGCAATCCCCACCCCCACGGCCAAATCTGGTCCACCGATTTCATCCCCGACGAACCCGCCGCCGAGACTGCCTCGCAGCACGACTACCTCGCCCAAACCGGCCACTGTCTGCTCTGCGACTACCTTGAAACCGAGCAGGCAGCAGGCCAGCGCATCATCTTCCAAAATGACTATTTCGCCGCCATCGTCCCTTTCTGGGCCGTCTGGCCTTTTGAAGTCCTGCTCGTTTCCCGCCGCCACCTCGGCGCCATGCCCGAGTTCACCTCCGCCGAGCGCGACGGTCTCGCCGAAACCCTCCAGCGCATTGCCACCCGCTACGACAATCTCTTTGAGACCAGCTTCCCCTACACCATGGGCTTCCACCAATCCCCGACCGATGGCGCCGACCACCCCGAATGGCACTTCCACGCCCACTTCTATCCGCCGCTGCTCCGTTCGGCCACGGTTCGCAAATTCATGGTCGGTTTTGAGATGTTGGGCATGCCTCAGCGCGACATCACCCCTGAAGACGCCACCCAGCGCCTCCGCGCCTGCTCCGAGCAGCATTTCTGGCCCCGCGCCTGATCCCTGCCTGTGCGTCGTAAAGCTGCGTTTGAACTCCCTGAATTCCAAGCGTAGACTTACCCTGTCCGCCGTAAAGGAGCCCTTCGTGCGCATTGCCTCGTGGACCCTTCTCGCAGCCTTTGCCGTCGCGCCCATCGCCGCCCAAGTCTCCCTCCCAAATTTAGGGGGACGCACCGCAGCACCGGCTCCCATCTCCATCGCCAACCTTCCCGATCCAGTCGTCGGCGCGGTTGTATCCGCGGTAATGCCCGGTTTTCCCGGCCGAGGCCTGGTGAAAGGAGCGCCCTTTTCAGCGACCCAGACCACTGTCCATGAGCAGACACTGGCTGATGGCACCATCATCAAAAGCACCGTAGAAGTGCGCTTGTGGCGCGACGCCGAAGGCCGCATGCGCGCTGAGGGAACGCTCAAGTCGAGCGCCGCTGCGCAGGGCCGCATCGTGTCCGTATGGAATCCCGTCGACAGAACGGCAATCAGCTGGATCTCGGGAAATCCCTCCGCAAACTTCGCCACCGTGATCCATCTCCCCGAGTCGCAGCTCAATGGAATGGTAAGCGCCCTCGCATCCGCCCCCCCTCCGTCGCCGGGCGCGCCCGCTCACCCCAGACTGGCCGCATCCCAACCAGCTGCTTCACCTTCCAATGCAAACATCCAGACAGAAGCCCTGCCGCAGGACAACATCGCCGGCCTCGATGTGATTGGAACCCGTACCACCCAGGTGATTCCCGCCGGAACCGCCGACAACGATCGCGATATCACCGTAGTCTCTGAGACCTGGACCTCGCCGGAACTGAACTACACGGTACGCCAGACCAGCAGCGACCCGCGCAGCGGAACCATCACCACCGAACTGAGCAACGTCGATCGCGTCGAGCCTGACCCCGCCCTCTTCAAAATGCCCGATGGCTACAAGGTCATGGACATCCCCCAGCCGCCCACCAGCCAGCAGCGCTAGCTCCTTCGGAGCGATTGGCCGGGCGTGGTAGGTCGGGGTTTTAACCCCGACGATCATCCCGAGAGGATGAAGGCTGGGCTTCAGCCCCTGAGGTTCTGCCTTCCGTGGCGCAGTCTCCCCGTGCCCAGAAAACCGATCAAAATGAGGTGGGGAACCGCGGCCGGGAGGTGTGGTGAGCTCGCTGGGACTCGGACCCAGGACCCACGCCTTAAAAGGGCGTTGCTCTACCAACTGAGCTACGAGCTCGTTCAAGGCCGCTCTCTCAAAACTACCACAGGTCGGCCTTCGCCGCCCGGCGTTTCTCCCTCTCAGCGACGCCTTGCACAGAAGGGAATCGCGCCCCTGCACTGGCGCCGCAAACTCTCTTTTCAGGAATTTCAATCAGGAAATTA
>PLPU01000226.1:32150-33318 GCA_003159975.1 Acidobacteriaceae bacterium | reverse complement strand
TACGCATATATAGATTTTCAAAGTACCTTGGTAAGTCCATTCCTTTAACAAAATGGGTTGTTCCTCTCCTGATTTGACCCCCTGGGCCGATGGATGAGAAGACGCTAAGAATCGGGATCGCTAGTCCCGGCTCTCGGGCGTACTTCCGCGTCTCGAAAGGCCTTGGATGGCGTTTCTGCTCAGGCTTCGTATCCTGGTTTTCCCTGCCATGCTATGGGGATGGTTGCTTTGGGCGGCGTTTTGGCATGCGCCGGTGAATCGCGTTGCGGAACCGGGCCGAACATTAGAACAGGCAAATCAGCCTCAACTGGTCACGCTGGCAGGAAATGTGCATCCGCTGGCGAGGGGGGAGTTTGACGAGGGAGTGGTCGAGCCCGATACGCCGCTCGACAGGATGGCGCTGTTGCTGAAGTCCTCACCGGAGCGGCAGGCGGATTTGGATGCGCTGGTGGAGGCGCAGCATGATGCGCATTCGCCGGTGTTTCATCAGTGGCTGACGCCGGCGGAGTTTGGCGCGCGGTTTGGGGCGAGCGGAAGCGACATTGCGCAGGTTGTTGCATGGCTTGAGGGTTACGGATTCAAGGTGGACGAAATTGCGGCGAGCAACCGGCTGATTCTGTTTTCTGGGACGGCGGGCGAGGTTGACGAGGCGTTTCATACTGGGATCGACCGTTACAAAGTGAACGGAATGGAGCACATCGCCAACGCGGAGGACCCAAGGATACCGGCAGCGCTTGCGGGGGTCGTTGGCGGGGTGGTTTCGCTGCACGATTTTCGCCGGGTTTCCCAGGTCAAGACGCGGGAGGCGATGGGGGTGCGACCGGAGTATTCGAGCGGGGCCACGCACTATCTTTTTCCAGCGGATTTCGCGACCATCTACGACCTGAATCCGCTGTATGCGGCCGGGACGACGGGGACGGGGACATCGATTGCGATTGCCGGGCGAAGCGACATTGACGTGGGAGATGTCGCGGCGTTTCGGACGATTTCAGGACTGACAGCGAACAACCCTCAAGTGGTTATTCCGGGGACGAATCCTGGGTTGGTTGCGGGCGATCAGGACGAGTCGACACTGGACGTGGAGTGGAGCGGGGCGGTTGCGCCGGCGGCTACGGTGAACCTGGTTGTGGAGGCGTCGACAGCGACGACGGACGGGGTGGATCTGTCG
>PLPU01000226.1:10028-32099 GCA_003159975.1 Acidobacteriaceae bacterium | reverse complement strand
TCAGGCGCGGCGGTGAATGGGTTGTGCAGCTCACCGTATTCAACGTGCGTGGGCGGAACGGAATTCACCGAGGGGCCAGATTATTTGCAGTATTGGTCCCCGTCTAACTCATCGAGTTATGAATCGGCGCTGAGCTACATTCCGGAAGAGGTTTGGAATGAGAGCGCGTTAAACGGCGGGACGGGGCTGTGGGCTTCAGCGGGTGGAGTCAGCGTGGTTTACGCGGAGCCGACATGGCAAAAGGGGGTAAGCGGGACTGGAGAGGGCATGCGGATGGTTCCGGATGTGGCGTTATCGGCGGCCGACCATGACGGGTACATCATCTGCGAGAACGGGTCGTACTGGGTGATTTCGGGGACGTCGGCCGCGTCGCCTTCGTTTGCCGGGGTGATGGCGCTGATTGTCGAGACTGAAGGGGGCAATGGGCAGGGAAACGCGAATGCGGGGCTTTATCCGCTGGCTAATGCGGGACAGAATCCCTTTCATGCGACGTCGTCGGGAAACAACAGCGTGCCGGGGGTGGCGGGGTTCACGGCAAGCGGCGGCGACTACAACCTGGCGACGGGCCTGGGGTCAGTGGATGGCGCGCTGTTGGTGAACGCATGGAGCGCACAGGCGGGTGGGGGATCTCAAGCTGTCGCGCCAGTGCTGACGCTGACGTCGTCGCTGGCGTCGGTTGCGGTGGTGAGGGGAGCGATCGCCGCGATGAGTTGGTCGGTGGGGACGGGCGGATCTTTCAATGGGCCGATCAGCTTGCACGTGAGCGGGCTGCCCGCCGGGGTGACGGCGGTGTGGTCGGCCAACCCGGTTGTACCGGTCGACGGCGTGAGCACGAATCAGGTAACGCTGAGGTTTGGGACTTCTGTGTTTGCGAGAGTGGGGACGGCCCCGATCACGGTGACCGCCAGCGGGGATGGAGTAACCGCGACGGGGCAGGTTGCTTTGGAGGTACGAGTGCGCCAGGGCTGCGGTTGGCGTCTGGGTTTTCCGCCACTGCCATGCGACCCGCCGGTGAGAACGGTCTTCCCATAGCTGGATTTGGTTGGGGGAACGGAACGCGCCGATAAGGAACGGCATGGAAGGCCCGGGGGCCGATGGTTGGGCTTTGAGGTTTCCCACCCATCGAGCAAAAAACGCTCGATGGATGGGGCACCCGCGGTTTCATGCCCCGGGGGTCGGCGAAGCCGGTGGATTGAAGAGTGCGAAGGACTGTTCGATGCGAGCGCAGAACTCCGGCGCGGCGCATTCGCTCAGGGATTGATGGGGTTCGAGGACAATCGCGGGAATCTCCGGGAGGGCCTTGAGGGCTTGGACGGTTGAGGGCCAATCGATGGAGCCGTCGCCGGGCCAGAGGTGCTCGTCTTTCTCACCATGGTTGTCATGAACATGAATAGAAGCGATGCGGGTGTTGAGGGTCGAGATGGCCTCGGCGACGCCAACTGAGATGTGGGCATGGCCGAGATCGAGACAGACACCGACGGAATTCAGGTGGCCGATGCGGAGGATTTCGACCAGGTGGCCGGGGGTTGTGGCTTCGCTGAGCAGGTTTTCGACGAGCAGGCGCACGCCGAGCGGATGGGCGAAGGCGCCGAGGTGTTCGAGGGCAGAGAGCGCGTACTCGATGGTGCGGGGCGACCATCCGTCTTCACGCTCACCGAGGTGGACAACGAGGTTGCGGAAGGGGATGGACTCGGCGGCTTCGAGAGCGCGCTTGATTTCGTCCATGGCGTCGATGCGGCGCGCTTTTTCGGGGTGGAGCAGGTTGACCGCGGGCGCCCCGGCGCGGCCCATTTCGCGGTCGGGATAGAGCGGGGCGTGCATGGACCAGGCTTCCAGGGGATTGGAGCGGAAAAAGGCGGCCAATTCGACGATATGGTCCCGGCTGGTGTAGTCGAAGTGGTGGCGCGCCGCAAAAAGCTCGACGGCCTGGGCGCCGGAACGGGCAGCCAAATCCAACTGCGCGGAGTGCAGGCGCTGGTTCCGGAACAGATGCGTTGAGAGGACTCGCAGCATGGTCAAGAGGTCTCCACTCCGCATTCACCGGCACGGTAAATCGGTAGCTAATCCCATTGTCTCATCTTTTGAATAGTTTACGGCAGCTCCAGCGGTGACGTAGAGGAATCCCGGGGAGGGTCCGAAGTGTGTCTGCTGGAGGGGGGTCAGGATTAGCGGCGATGCAAGCCTGCCCTAGGGAGTACAGGCTTGCATCGCCGATGATGCACGACTGGGGATCGTTGCACTCTATTGCAGCAAACTCTCGTGGCCAACCCACCCGGAGGGGTGCTCAGACGGCCTGCGAGGTAAGCGAACGCTGGAACTCGATGAGGCAGAACTGAAAAGCATTTTCCGAATCTGTCCCTGGTGCTCCAGGTATGGGCACAAGAATCTGCCCGTACAAAAGGTGAGATGCGGGAATTTCTAAAAGGTTGTCTGTGCAGATGTGGTCAATACCCAAAAATTGCAAAAGAGTCAGGACAGCGGACTTTTCCCGCTCAATCAATAACCTGCCGCCTTGCCATAGTGGCTGCGTTGATCCTGGCCTGCGGAGAGTTCACCGGTTTTGGGGTCGACGGCGATGCACTCCCCGTTGGACCAGTGGCGCTCAGAGATGCTGAGGGTGTATCCGCGGGCCTGGAGGGCGGCAACGGTTTCAGGCGTGAAGCCAGGTTCGAGATAGAGCTTGTCGGGTTGGTACTGGTGATGGAAGCGCGGAGCATCGACGGCTTGCTGGATGTTCAGGCCGCCTTCAGCCGCCGAGAGAAAAATGTTGGCGACGGTAGTAATGATGCGCGCGCCTCCGGGCGAGCCGAGGACGAAGCGAAGTTTGCCGTCCTCAAGCACGATGGTCGGGGTCATGGAGCTGAGCGGGCGNNCCATCTTGGAGGCGAAGTCGTCCATTTCGTCGTTGAGCAGAAAGCCGAGCGAGCCGGCGGTTACGTGGGACCCGAAGCTGTTGTTGAGCGTGGTGGTCACCGAGACGGCGTTGCCCTCGCTGTCGACTACGGAATAGTGGGTGGTTTGGTCGGATTCGTGGTGATATTGGCCGGGCGTTTTGGGAGCGGGCGGCAGAAATCCGGCGGGGCGGACGAGGGATGCGCTGGGCGTGGCCAGGTTGGGATCGATGCCGGCGCGCCACGCTTCGGCGTATTTTTTTGACGTGAGCTGGGCAACGGGGATGGGGTTGTAATCGGGGTCGCCGAGGTAGTCGGACCGGTCCATGTAGGCGCGGCGGTAGGCTTCGGTGATGAAGTGGATGGAAGCCGGGGTGCGATCGCCGAGCTTGGCCAGGTCGTAGCTTTCAAGGATGTTGAGGGCGCTGATCAGGACGATGCCGCCTGAGGATGGCGGAGGAGCACTGATCACCGTGTAGTTGTGGAAGGAGCCAGTGACGGGAGCGCGCTCGACTACGGTGAATTGGGCCAGGTCTTCGAGAGTAAGCAGCGCGCCGCCCTTGTGCAGTTCGTCGACCAGTTCATGAGCGATTTTGCCGTGATAGAAGTCGTCGGGATCGGCGGCGATGCGCTGGAGAGTGCGGGCCAACTCAGGCTGCTTGAAGGTTTCGCCCTCCTTATAGAGATTGCCGTCGCGCTGGAAGATGCGTTTGGAGTCAGGGAATCTGGCGAGGTATGGGTCGGTGAGCTCGTGGGCTTCCTCGGCGGTGAGGACAAAGCCGTTTTCGGCTAGTTGAATCGCAGGCGCCATGACGCGCGCCAGGCCCAGCTTGCCGTATTTGCGCTCCGCATAAACCATGCCGGCAACAGAACCGGGCGTGGCGATGGAGCGATAGCCGATGATGGATGATTCTGGGCTATCTGCGGGGAAGACGTTGCCGTGGGCGTCCTGATACATGGTTTCGGTGGCGGCGAGCGGGGCCTTCTCACGGTAGTCGATGAAGGTTGCGTGGCCGTCGTGGGTGCGCAGCAGCATGAAGCCGCCGCCGCCGAGGTTGCCGGCCGCGGGATGGACAACGGCGAGAGCAAAGCCGGTGGCGACGGCGGCGTCAACGGCATTGCCGCCTTCGCGCAGCACGTCGAGGCCGGCGTCGGAGGCGAGATGGTGGACGCTGACGACCATGCCATGGGTTGCGCGGACCGGCTGGTCATCCAGGTAGGACGGGACGGAGGGAATCACGTTCTTCGCTGGCGCTTGGGCGCTGGTCTGGGCGGCGGAAAAGGGTGGGATGCAAAGTGCGGCGCCGGCAAGGGCGGCCAGAACGGGGAAAAGGTTCCGTCGATTCATAGTGTTTTGACAGGATAACGCGGGCGGGGCCGGTTTTGAGGATAAAGGTGGTAACCCGGCGGAAGACCACCAACGACAATTGCTGCGCGTCCGAGGTTGGAAGCGAGTCAGAGGAAACGGAACTCTCGGTTCAGAGCGATTCACGTTCATATGTATGCGAGTGAATTCAAGACTTGGAGGGTCGTATGGCGGCAAAACGGATTTCTACGGTATTTTTGTCGATTGGATTAGCAGTGGCGGGCTTCCGCTTATCGGACTCCGATTCCAATACCGCGTGAATCTTTACAGGGCGCCGAATCTGACCAGGCTCTACNNAGGTTGCGTCAACGGCCGCCGACCAGCATGACGCCGTCGATTGGCGTATGGCAGGTCTTGCCGGCTGCGAGCTTCCATGTGGAACCATCGGCGTAGGTTACCGAAACCAGATCGATGCTGTAGACCGCGGACATTCCCGGCACCCAAAGGTCAGCGGAGGCATTCTTGTCAGAACCGGCCGGGAAGGCGACATCGAGGGTTCGCGTGGCATCGGAGGGGTCGCTTCCGAGGGTCATGGGCGTAAGCGTGGCGCGGGTTTTGGGCAGGAGACCGCGGACGGTCACGGTGGCCCTGGCGATTCGGCTGGAATCCGGCTGCTTGGCCAGGGTCAAATGAAGCAGTTGGGCGAGTCCTTTGGGGCGGCTGCTGTCGACTTCCATGGCGGTCGCAGTGGAGGACTGCTGAGCATGCACCGAAACGGGGCAGACGCCGCTGCTCGCCGGAACCGGGACGACAATGGTTGTCGTCTTTTGCGTGTCCGAGTTATAGGTGGTGACTGTTGCCGGGCCTTCCATCGAAGGAGTGCCGCGCGGCCCGACCTGGGTGGGGGCGGTCTGGGCGGCAAGGGACATGGCGCCGAAGAGAACAAGATATAGGGCGGAAACCGGCTTCACTTTGTGTCTCCTTTGACAGAAGGACGAGAAAACTGCACACCATCAAGGTACTCCGGCTGGCGTTCGGAAACAATCCCGGCGTTACGAAGAGCGGGCGGGTGCGTATCGGCGCCCCTGTCCCGCGCCGCTCGCTGTGATACCGTTTGAATACGGCGTCCCTGAGCCGGGCCGAGGTTTTGGGCCTGCTCCCAATGACTTTGGATGGGCTTGAAGCGGGGACGGAGTGCGTAACCAAAGAATGTCCCAGCAGCCGGAATCGACATCGCCTTCGCTTGCCGCGAGCCCGGCTCCACTGCCTGGGTCCGCGACTGGCTTTGCTAAGGGAAGTGAAGCTCCGTACGAGGCTAGCCGAACCGTGGGAGATGGAACGATTCCGATTTCAGAGCCAGTCCTGGAGCCCCCGGGCCTTCCGGTTGTGGGGGAAGCTCACCCGCAACGGATTCCGCGCTGGCTGGAACGGTCCGAACTGTTTTTGCGGGTGCTGCTGCGCATGTATATCGGTCTTGCGATCTGCTATGCGCCGTGGTCCAAACTTTTCTGGGACCAGAATCCGCTGTTTGTGCAGTATCCCACGCTCTCAATTTTTGCCGCCAACGGCGCGGTGCGGGGCATTGTCTCTGGATTAGGGCTTTTGAATCTGTGGATTGCGTTTCACGACGCGTTTCGGAGGAGAGAGCACAGGGACTAGGGACCAGGGACTAAGGGACTAAGGGACNNGGGACTAAGGGACTAGGGACTGGGGAACAGCAGTCTGGGAACGGCTGATTATGGATCAGGAATCGGACAAAAAAGGACAAGGAACTGGGACGCCGGCGCCGCTGGTTCGGGCCGCGCTGGCATATGAGAATCCTGGGTTTCTGAACAGCTCGGATGGGCGGCTCATCAGGATTGTGTCGGAGTATCTTGAGCCGCTGGCGCGGTTCCGGCACGAGCAGATACAGGATACGGTGGTGTTTTTCGGGTCGGCGCGGTTTCGCGGCAAGGCCGAGGCCGATCACGAGCTGGAATTGCTGGAGAACACAGGATCGAGCCAGCCTGCTCCGAGCCACGAGCAGCCGGCCAGCGTGCCGCAAATCGTGGAGGGCACGGCGTCTGATTTGCAGCGCAAGCGCGCGGTGGCGGCGGTGGAGATGGCCCGCTACTACGAGGACGCGCGACGCCTGGCTGGGATGCTGACCCACTGGGCCAGGGGGATTCCGTCGAAGCGGCACAGGTTTGTAGTGACTTCCGGCGGCGGGCCGGGAATCATGGAAGCGGCCAACCGCGGCGCCTACGAGGCCGGCGGCAAGACCATCGGCTTGAATATCCGGCTGCCGTTCGAGCAGGCGCCCAACCCCTACATCACCCCGAGCCTCAACTTCGAGTTCCACTACTTCTTCATGCGCAAGCTGTGGTTCGCCTACCTGTCGAAGGCGCTGGTGGTGTTTCCGGGTGGGTTTGGGACGCTGGACGAGATGTTCGAGATCCTCACGCTGGCGCAGACCCAGAAGCTGGCCAAGAAGATTACGGTCGTCATTTACGGCTCTGAATATTGGAAGAAAGTCTTCAACCTGGATGTTCTGGTGGATACTGGCGCAATCTCTCCCAAAGATATCGACCTCTTCCAGTTTGCCGACACGCCCGAGCAGGCCTTCGAACTGCTGCGGCGTGGATTGACGCAGAACTACCTGCTGGACGAAGCGCAATCGGGGAAGTTGACCGAGACGACGAAGACGGCGGATGGCGAAGATCTGATGTCTGGATGGACGGTGGAGGACTTTCTCGGTCCGGAGATGGCGAAGACCAGCAAATAGTGCCGCGCAGTCTTTCCGGCATTTTTAGGGTTTGGAGCCAGAATTGGCCTGTTTTTGCCTAGTTTTATGGTAACTCTATTGATTCCTTTGTGAATTGAAGGTCCATTCTCGACCTCTTAACCCTCTATTTACCGATTTCAGGGGATACTGGATGCAGATTTCCGGGCACGATCGCGAAGGAGGATCAGGAATGGCCAAATCGACCATCTCGTATCTGTGGCGCGACCAAAATGCGACGCGCGGCTTCAAGTCGGGTGTTTCGTTGCACGGTCACACCAACCAGTCCCAGGAGACGCTGGACTTCCTGGCGAACTTCGGGAATCAGTATCCGCTGATGCGGCCGCTGCTTTCGCGGATGGAGCGGCGCTCGGAGGCCAACTACGGCACGCCAATCAACTATGCGGCGGCTTACTGGACCCCGCCGATGACGCCGAAGTTGGCGTTTGACCTGGAGAGCGGCCAGATTGGGAAGCTGGACCTGGCGCCGATGGTCTCGCTCACCGATCACGACAACATCAAAGCGCCGATGCTGCTGCGGACGGTGCCGAGCGCGCGCCAGATCCCGGTTTCGGTGGAGTGGAGCGCGCCATACGGGATTCAGTCGTTTCACCTGGGAGTGCATAACCTGCCCAGCGCCCGGGCGACGGAGTGGATGCNNTGTGGGATCTTTACCTGGTGGGCGCGGAAAAGCACCAGTTCCTGGTGAATGAATTTCTGCAGAAGAACGGCAACACCCTGCATGCGATGGAGTTGAACGGACTGCGGCACTGGGAAGAGAACCGGGCGACTCGCAAGCTGGCCGAGAAGTGGAACATGCTGCTCATCTCGGGTGGCGACCGGCACGGCGTGGAGCCGAACGCCAACATCAATCTGACCAACGCGACAAGTTTTACCGAGTTTGTGCACGAGATTCGGAGAGAAAAGAAGAGCGATATGCTGTTCCTGCCGCAGTATGCCGAACCGTGGAAGCATCGGATTCTGCAGTCGGCGGTGGATGCGGTGCGACACTATCCGGAGTTTCCGCAGGGATCGCGCACCTGGGACGAGCGGGTCTATCATCCCGATGCAAACGGGGTGATTCGGCCGCTGAGCGAGCTGTGGCCGGCGGGATCGGCGCCGCGGGTGATGCGGTTTGGCGTGAAGCTGGTGCAGATGATGGGCAAGGGCCTGGTCTCGGGCGGGCTGCGGATGGCTTGGAGCGAAGCGCACCAGTTACGGCTGGCCCTCGGCGAGCACGACGGGTGACAGCGGAGTTCGCGTAGTTAGCGGAGTTAGCAAAGGCACGATCCCGTCCCCGCTGATGATGCGGCCCTGGTCAGGATTCTGGTTCAAACGATGAATGCACCGATGCCGCGCGTGGCTTACTTTCCCGACTCGTTTCACGAGGTGAACGGGGTTGCGCATACCAGCCGCCACTTTGAGGCTTTCGCGCGGCGGCGCAATCTGCCGTTTCTCTGCGTTCGAGCGGGCGACCGGACACAGGCCATTCTGGAAGAAGGCAACGTCTGGACGCTTGAACTGCCGCGTGGCTTTCTCTCCTTTGCGCTGGAGAAAGACCTTCGCTTCGATCCGGCATTCCTGCGACACATTCCTTTGATCGGCGAAGTTCTGGAGCGCTTTCAACCCGATCTGATTCACATCACAGGTCCCAGCGAGGTGGGGATGCTGGGCGCTTGGCTGGCGCACCATCTGGGGGTGCCGTTGGCGGCGAGCTGGCATACCAATGTGCATGAGTACGCGGCGCGGCGGTCGGACTGGTTTCTGCGGCTGCTGCCCAAGCGCCACTCAAACGCGACGGAACAGAAGATCGAAGACCTGATGATGGCTGCCGCGGCCAAGTTCTACTCGGTGGCGCAGGTGCTGTTTGCGCCCAATCCGGAACTCTGCGAGCTGCTCGAACGCACGACCGGTCGAAAATGCTACCTGATGCCGCGTGGCGTGGACGCGGACCTATTCAATCCCTCGAAACGGAACCGCGACGCTGAAGACCGAGATCATGTGCTGGGATTCGTTGGACGGCTTTCGATCGAGAAGAACGTTACGCTGCTCGCAAAAGTGCAGCAGGAACTGGAAGCGATGGCCGGGGTCCCCAGCGATGGGTCCTCGTCGCTGGGGTGGTTGAGGCACAAGAGCTTTCGGTTCCTGATTGTGGGGCACGGCGCGGAGGAGGCCTGGCTGCGCGAGCGGATGCCGCGGGCGGAGATTACGGGCGTGCTCAAGGGCGAGGCGCTTTCACGGGCTTACGCGAACATGGATTTGTTTGTGTTTCCGTCGCATACCGACACGTTTGGGAATGTGGTGCTGGAGGCGCTGGCCAGCGGCGTGCCGGCGATTGTGACTCCCGATGGCGGGCCGCGGACGATTGTGCGCGATGGAGTCACCGGGCGTATTGTCGACGACGACGATTTTTCGGCGGCGGTGGCTGGGGTGCTGGGAGATTCTGTCAAACACGAGGAGATGCGGCTCGCGGCGCGGGAGTTCGCGCTGACCATGAGCTGGGACTCGGTGTTTGAAGGGGTGTATGCGGCGTATGAGACGATGCTGCAAGGACAGCGAGACGGCGAGTCAGCAAGGGAACAGGCCAGCTAGGCCACCTGGCACCTGCGATGCCGCAGGCCACCTGCGGTGGGGCGGACGCTCGCCGGAGGCTCGCACGGGCTCATGCTTCCCCAAGTCCCAAACGCGGGACATGGGGCACCCGGCAGAGTTAGCCGCGCTGCGCGGGTGTTCGCGGAGTTAGTTGACCTGCTTGCTTGTTGCTAGCCGGAATTGTTCCGCGATCAGGTGCCTGGGCACATGATTCTCTGTCGGCGTGCGCTTTAGAAACTCCCTCGCCACCTCATTCCGTTTCAGATAGGCGTCCAGGAACTCAAGGGTGTACCGAGCCATCCAGTTATAGCTCTCCGCACCTTCATCCAACGAATAGTCCGCCGGTGAAAATTGCAGCGCCTCTTTGCCGAACTGTTCACTTCGCTGGTATAGAGAGCTGAATTGAATATGCGAAACACCAAGCAAATGGATATGCAGCAGATCGCCGTGCGTCCATTCATTTAAGACGTTCGGTGCTGCGTCGCCTTGCTGCTTCCCGTGACGCATAGCATCCCAGGCCTCCAACGTCTCCTCCGCCCTGCTGAACACAAGTATTGGGATCGTCATCTGGTCGGGATGAACATCGCCAGCTTCCTGCACCGTGCCGGCAGAGTAGCGAAAAGAGCCATCCAGAGAAATTAGAGCGCCTACTCGCTTATCCCGCGCAGCGTCGAACAGCGCCGCCATGCCTCCCCAGCTATATCCCATCGCCGCGACTTCAGACATGTCCGTGTTCGGGAGTGTCTTCGCGAAGTCGATGAGAAACGAGATATCTCGCGCCTCCGCGTTTGCACCAGCGATGTCAACGGTCATAGTTCGAGACGCTGCGCCCATGCTTGGGCTTGCCATGACAACGTAGCCATTGCTCGCCAGATACTCGCATAGTTCAATGTTTTCGGTGGCAGGAGCGTTGAGACTCGGTGCGTAGATCACCACGGGAAATTGTCCCGCCTGCATGGTGGCGTCGCGCACTGCCCACGCAGGGAGTGCTGTGATTCCATGCATATACTGCTCCACAAACGCCTGAGGCTTTCCGTGCTCGATTGGTTGATCGAAACTGGTCTCCGTCTTGATCAATGCTGCATAGTCGCCAAACGTCATGATTTTGCCGCTGGACGTTTCTGCCGGATACCACACCAAAATCTGCAATGGGCGAGGGCCTTCAACGGTAACAGGCTTCTCATTCTCGTCTAACGTCGCCGCGAAGAGGCGAGAGCGATCATATTGCTCAGCCACTCTCAGCCCAACGGAATATGGCCCGGGCTTCTCAGTGAACCGGAAATGAAACTCTGGCGCGACCTGCGCAATAGCCGTCAAGCCAGAAGCAGCAAACACAAACAAGGCAATGGAATGACATAAGCGCACGCTCGGTCCCCTAAACAGAAACAAGTATAGATACTGCCGACGTCGACCTGCGCCTGGGGTATCCCACTGCCTGCGTCAGTTGTTGCGGAGGGCGACCATGGGGTTGATGCGGGAGGCGCGGCGGGCGGGGATGTATCCCGCGAGCAGCGCGACGACGGAGATAAGCAGGACCATGGCGGCAAAGGTGATGGGGTCGCCGGGCTGGGTGTTGAAGAGGAGCGCGGCGATGGCGCGGGAGACGGCGAGGGACGCGATGGCACCGGCAACGACGCCGATGAAGGCGAGGCGCAACGTGCGGGCGATGATGCTGAGCTGCACGTTCGATGCGGTTGCGCCGAGGGCCATGCGGATGCCGATTTCCTGTGTGCGCTGGGTGACAGAGTAGGAGATGACGCCGTAGATGCCGAGTGCGGCGAGTAGCAGGCCGAGAGCGGCGAACGCGGCCACGAGCATCATGAAAAACTGGCGCGACGAGTTGGCGTGGTTTACCAGCATCTGGATGGGCTTGAACTCGGCGGCAGGCTGCCTGGGGTTGATGTCGCGAAGGGTATGGAGAACGCTGGCGGCCAGAGTTGCGGGCGGCAACGTGGTGCGGAGGACGAGTTCCGCGCCGTTCGGCGTCGCCTGAGTATCGGAGTAGTAGATTTGCCAGCCGGTTGCTCCCTCGGTGCTCTCTTCGTGGACGTCGTCCACCACGCCGACGATGCGGGAGCCGTCGCCCCCGGTGTCGAGCATCTGGCCGATAGCGTCCCCGTTGGGCCAGTTCGCGAATGCGGCAAGGTATTTTGCAAATGCTTTGTCGATCATGACGACACTCTGGCTCTTGGGTCCGTCGTCCCAGGTGAAGTCGCGCCCACGGATGCCAGTGCCCATGGCGCGCAGATAGCCGGGCGAAATGACGTAAACGAGGGGTGAGCCGGGAGTTTTGTCGGGGGGCTTGATGCCTTTGGGCCAGGGCGTGCCCCAGGCGCGGTTCTGGCCGAGGGGAAGGTAGTCGGTGATGCCCGCGATCCCGACGCCGGGGATGGCGCTGGCGCGGGCAATCACCTCCTGGAAGATGACGGCGCGTTTTTGGGCGCTGAGCGTGCCATCTTTATCTCCAGGCACGGAGTCGTCGTATTCGACTTTGACGGCGGCGGCGCGTTCAGGCTGGAAGCCGAGATCGACATCGAGGACGTGGAGAAAGCTGCGCAGCAGCAGGCCCGCGCCGACCAGCAGCACGCAGGCGAGGGCTACTTCAGAGACGACGAGGATGGAACGGATGCGGTCGTGCTTGCGGCTTTGGCCCGAGCCCTGGCCGGAGTCTTTGAGCGACTCGTGGAGATTGCCGCCAGCCATGCGGAGTCCGGGGACGAGGCCGAAGAGCACGGCCGTGGAGACGGCGATGAGAAGCGTCCACGCGAGGGCAACGCCGTCGATGCGCAAGGTGCTCAGCAGCGGCAGGGCGATGGCTCCCTGATGAGCGAGCCAGAAGACAAGGATCCAGGCGAGGCCGAGACCGAGGACGGCGCCGGAAAGCGAAAGAATGAGGCTTTCGGTAAGGAGTTGACGGACGATGCGCAGGCGACTGGCGCCGAGAGCGCCGCGCATGGCGAACTCCTTGGAGCGAGAGGCGGCGCGGGCCAGCAGCAGGTTGGAGAGATTGACGCAGGCGATGAGCAGGATGGTGCCGACGGCGGACCACAGGACAACGAGCGATCGGCGCAGCTTGCCGCTGACGTAGTCCTTGAGGGGCACCGGAACGACTCCGCCTTCACCGTTGTGTGCCGCGTAATCGCCGCATGACTTGGGACGGTTGTTGTTCCAGCACATATGGGGAGCGGCTGCGGCGGCATCGTTCTGCGCCTGGGCGAGTGAAACGCCGGGCTTGACACGGCCGATCATGGTGATGATGTTTCCCCAGTTGCGGGGAGGGCCGTAGAGGTTAAGGGGCGTGATGGCGTCGACTTTTGCGCCCGGGGAAAAGACTGCGCCGAAGTCGAAGCTCCTGGGCAGGACGCCGATGATGGTGGTTTGCTGGCCGTTCATGTCGTAGGCTTTGCCCACGATGCTGGGGTCGGCGTTGAATTGCGTTCTCCACCAGGCATCGCTGATGAGGATGACCGGCGCAGCGCCATTGAGGCCATCTTCAGGCCGGAACACGCGGCCCATGGCCGGCTGGACGCCGAGGAGTTTGAAGAAGTTAGCGATGACGTCGATGCTGGTGGCGGGAATGGGAGCGCCGCCGCGGTTGAGGCTGAGGTTGCCGGGGCTGGAGAAGGCGAAGTATCCGGTCACATCCTGAAAGGTATGGGTGTACATGCGGAATTCGTCGTAGGCATCGGTGGAATAGGTGGCGCAGGAGAGGCCGCATTTGGTGGGAGGGGGCGCGATCCACATCAGTCGGTCCGCATTCTGGAAGGGCAATGGGCGCAGGAGGATGGTGTTGACGACGCTGAAGACGGCGATGTTGGCGCCGATGCCGAGGGCCAGGATGAGAATGGCAACCAGGGTGAATCCGCGGTCGCGGCTCAGAGAGCGGAGTGTGTAGCGGAGGTCCTGGAGAAGAATGTCGAGTTTCATAAGTCCTCGGGCTTCGCGTTGCTGGAATTTTGCGGTGTCGATGGCGCCGAAACGAACGAGCGCCTGGCGGCGTGCTTCAAGGGGAGTGAGGCCGCGCTGGATGTTTTCTTCAATCGCAAGGTCGATGTGGGCGGCGATCTCCGCTTCGAGGTCGGCGTCGAGCGGAGGCTTGCGGAAAAAAGAAAGGATGCGCCCGAGAGCCTCCCGCAGCGCGCCCGAAGAACTTGCGGACATCAGGCGCCTTCCTCTTGAGGCATGGAAAGCACGCGGCCCATCACGTCAGACAAGCGCTGCCAGTAGGCGGCGTCTTTGGCGAGCTGCTGCCGGCCGGCGTTGGTGATGGAGTAGAACTTGGCCTTGCGATTGTTGTCGGAGGTGCCCCAGGCGGCGGCGATCCAGCCGCGCTGCTGGAGGCGGACGAGGGAAGCGTAGATGGTGCCCTGGTTGAGAAGGACTTCGTCGCCGCTCACCTGCTCGATGCGGCGGGCAATGCCATAGCCGTGCTGTGCCCCAATGGCGGTCAGAGTTTGAAGCACCATCAGGTCGAGGGTGCCCTGCAGGAGGTCGAGTTTGGAATCACCCATTTGGGGCTCCTGTGTTCATGCCACATAAGTATTGCAGAACATGTGTGGTATTGCCACAGGAAATATCGATATTTTTTAGAGGGGTTTGGCGGATGTCTATGGTTGCGGAGGAGTTGATTGGCTGGATGAGGACGAGGTGTCGCTGGCGGGCTGGTCGAGGGTGGTGATGTGGATGGTGGCCTGGGATTCGGGGACCGTGCCGTCGTTGACCTGCGCCTGGGTGGGCTTGCCCTGGATGAGGATGCGCTGGACGGCTTTGCCGCGGGCTGGGACGAGCAGGCGCTGGGTGACGGAAGTGGCGTCTGACTGCACAGTGACGGGTACTTCGGCGGCGGCGTAGCCGTTGTTGGAGACACTTACGGCGGCCAGCCAGTTTCCAGCGGTGTTGGGAGCGGGGAAGAAGCCGTCAATGCTCAGATCGGGAAGACCTTTGTCGGCGTCGACCCAGTCTGCGAAGAACCAGGAGAGATTTTTGCCGGGGCCGGTCTGGTTGGCACCGGATTGAAGGAGTTTTTCGAAGGAAGCGGGGTCGGCCGGAATCCAGGAGCGAAGAGCGGCGGAGAGTGCGGGGTCGCCGGCAAGGTCGCGCAGCATCCAGAGAACGTAGGCGGCCTTGGTGCGGTAGTAGACGGGCGAGATGGCTTGCGGGAGGGGCTGGCCGGCGCTTTCACCGGGGCTTGGGGGCTCGGCGAGTGCGAGTGCGGGGCGGGCGGCTTCAAGTACGCCGAGGGCCTGGGTGCGGCCGTGCTGCTTTTCTGTCCAGAGCGTTCCCATGAAGGAAGCGGCGCCCTCGTCGAGCCAGGCGGGCGGAGGCTGCGAGCCGTCAGAGGGTGTGAGCCAGGCGCGGGTCAGGGAGTGCACCAGGGCGCCCTGCAACTGATCGGCTGGGGCGTCGTGGAGGGGAATGGCGAGCAGTGCGCCGGTTTCAAAGGGCGCGTCCTGTGTGTCGGGCAGGTCGAGGAGGGTCAGCGGGGTGCGGGGTTTGGGGCCGAGCCAATCTTCAATGAACGGCTTGACGGCGGTTGCGGCGGCGGTAAAGAAGTCAACCGAGACTTCGTCTTCGGGAAGGGTGTAGGCGGTGAGGTTGTCGCCGGGGTGGGCGGTTCGGATCGCGAGAAAGAGGCTGGGGGTTTCGAAGCCGAGGAGAGTGGCGCCGGTGTCGGCGGTGGCGACGCCGGGGACTTCCTGATTTTCATCGAGCGTGCCGGACTCAGTAATGGCTAGCTTGGCTGGATGGCCGTTGATGACGGCGACTGTGGGCGGCTTGCCGTGGGGGAATTCAGCGGAGAGGCGGAGGCGGAAGCGGGTGCCGTAGAGATGGAGTTTCTGGCGGCCGATTTCGTCGAAGAGGCGCGCGCCGTCGCCGAGGATGATGGGAAGGCTGGAGACGGGATACCAGACGACATTGCCGAAACCGCGCAGGCCGGTGAAGGGGACGCCGATCTGATCCCAGTCGGAGTGTAGGGCGAGGTCGTTGGGGGTTCCGATGGACTCAAGGCGCTGGGCTGAGGGGGCGATGGCGCCGGAATACGTGACGTCGAGCGAGAGGGTTGCGCCGGGGGCGAGGGGCTGGGCGAGAGTGATGGCGGCTTCGTGGAGCTGTCCGGTGTGGTCGGTGTCGGAATTGAGGGTGGCGACGGGGAAGGGGACGTCTTTGCCGGCGATGCGGATGCGCTCCCAGTTGAGGGAGGAAGAGATTTGGAGCGGGATGTGGGCGAGGGGGGATTTGCCGTCGTTGCGGACGGTGACGAGGGCGCGGACGGCGATGTGCTGCTCGGCGGTGCGGAGATGGACGTCCATGTCGTAAGCGGTGAAGGTTAGAGCCTGGCGTTCGGCGTCCTGGGCAGTTGGCTCGGAGGCCATTTGGATGGCGGGAGTGGTTGCGGCGGGACCGACCTGGGTGGTGGTTTCGCCGTTTTCGTCGGTGGAACGGGAGAAGATGACCTGGCCTCTGGGCTGCTGGGGGGTGGGCGCCGGAGTTTGGGCCGGGGGTGGCGCGGGGACCGTTGCTGGAGTGGATTGGGCCGCAGCAGATAGGGCAGCGACGGACAGGAAGATGGCGGCGAGGAACAGTTTCAGCGTGCAGGGGCTAAAGCCCCCTCTCTCATTTTCAGCAAATTTTGGCACGACTGAAGTCGTGCCCCTTTGCACGAAAGTCGTCCAATTTCGCACATCTAGGGTAAAGATAGATTTCAAGAACCGAGGCCTTTCTGTTTCTTTGGCTTGGACGCGGCGTTTGTGCCGGGGCGAGCAGCGGCGCCTGAGGTGCGACCAATAGCGCTTTTGGCGCGGCGCTGACGGGCGGCCTCATAGAGGACTACAGCTCCAGCGGCAGAGACGTTGAGGGAGCTGACTCCGCCGGCCATGGGGATACGCAGGAGGTGGTCACAGGTGCGGCGGACGAGGTCATGGAGGCCAGCGCCTTCGCGGCCGAGGACCAGGACGCAGTCACCCGTGAGGTCGAACTGGTCATAATCGGACTGGCCGCGCTCGTCGAGACCGATGACCCAGATGTTTTGCCTCTTCAGGTCTTCAAGGGCACGGACGAGGTTGACGACGCGGGCGATGCGGAGGTGTTCGGTGGCGCCGGCGCTGGCTTTGACGGCAACCGGACTGATGGGAGCGGAGCGGCGTTCGGTGAGGACTACGCCGTCGACGCCAGCGCCGTCGGCTACGCGGAGCAGCGCGCCGAGGTTTTGCGGGTCTTCGACGCCATCGAGAGCGAGCAGCAGGCGGCGTGCGCCTGGTTTGTTCGATTCAGGATTAGCGCCGTCGGGCTCGAAGAGATCTTCGATGGTGAGGAACTCGGCGGGGCGGACGAGGGCGACTACGCCCTGGTGGGAGGGCGTCTGGGCGAGCTGGGTCAGCTGCTCGCGGGCCTCGTGGCGGACGCGGACACCGGCCTGGCGGCAGAGGGCGACGAGCTGGTCGAGCCGGGCATCCTGGCGCTCGTGGGCGACGAGGACGTGATCGAAGCGGCGGCGGCCGGCCTTGATCGCTTCTTCAACCGGATGCACGCCATAAAGGACTTCCATAGAGATAGTGTAGAAGATTGGTGGAGAACGGTTGGCGGCGAGGCTCGTCCGATAGGCTTAATTCATGCAGGGTGAAAAGAGGATGCTGGCCTTTGCCGCGCTGATTGGCGGGGTGATCGCGGTCGGATGGTCGGCGATTTTTGTCCGCTGGACGGAGATGCCTGGGGTGACCTCGGCGTTTTACCGGATGCTGATTGCTTCAGTGGCGCTGTGGGGGATTGTCTTTGCGAAGCGGGGACGGCGGCTGCAGATTCCAGCAAAGGTGATTCCGCTGACGCTGCTGGGCGGGGTTTTCTTTGCCGCGGACGTGGGGTTCTTCAACGTTGCGGTGATGCGCACGTCGGCGGGAGGCGCAACATTCCTGGGGAACAATGCGCCGGTGGTGGTGGGACTGCTGACGTGGGCGATTACGCGGAAGCTGCCGTCGGCGCGGTTTTGGCTGGCGCTGGTGACGGCGGTGGTGGGCGGAGCGCTGATTGTTTCGATCGACTGGGGCAAGATGCAGGCTGCCTGGACGGGCGACCTGATGGCGGTGGCGGCGTCGGTGGCGTTTGCGTTTTTCCTGGTGGCGACGGAACGAGTGCGCGCGATGGCCGATACAACGACGATTGTGACGCTCTCGGCGACGGCCAGCACAGTGGCGCTGCTGGCGTGCGCGCTGGCTGGACATATGTCGTTGGCGGTCGACGGTGCTGGTCCGTTGTTGGCGGTTCTCGGCTTGGGGCTGATCTGCCAGGTGGGCGGCTACACTTGCCTGACGTACGCGCTGGGACATTTGCCGGCGACTGTTTCTTCTGTTGTCATGTTGGGGGTTGCGCCGGTAACGGCGATTCTGGCCTTCTTTCTTTTTGGGGAAGCGATGACGGGGATTCAGATGTTTGGTGGAGGGCTGATTTTGGCGGCGGTGTGGATGATCAGTCATCCAACGCGGAGGGAACAGGGACTAAGGGACTGAGGGACTAGGGATTAGGGATTAGAGATTGCGGGGCTGGGATCTGAACGGCATACTGAGGTCTTATGGGCGGGTCGAAGGCAAAATCGTTTACGGCCGTGCTGGAGCCGCTGCAGACGGGAATGGGATGGGTGATTGCGCGGATTCCGTTCGATGTCGCGAAGACGTGGCCGGAGCGAGTGGGTTTGCGCGTACGCGGCGAGATTGAGGATTTGGCGATCAAGACGACGCTGATGGCCGGCGGCCCTGGCGGGAAACATTTCCTGCTGGTGAACAGGAAGATGCAGGCTGCGGCGAAGGTCAGCGTGGGATTGAAGGTGAAGATTCGGCTGGAACCGGATCTGGAGGAACGGCCGGCCGTGGTGCCGGTGGAGCTTGAGAAGGCTCTGAAGGGTGACCGGCGTCTGCGGAAATGGTTTGACCGCCTGGCGACCTCGCTGCGCAGGGACGTTGGGAAGTGGGTTCTGGAGCCGAAGAGTGCGGAGTCCCGCGAAAAACGCGCTGAGCAAATGGCCGAGTGGCTGCTGCTGGCGATGGAAGGCGAAACCGATACGCCGCCGATTCTAAAGGCTGCCTTTCAACGCCAGCCACTGGCGCGGGTGGGGTGGGAGGCGATGACTCCGGTGCAGCGGCGGAATCATCTGCTGGGAATTTTTCACTATCGGGGCGCGGAGGCGCGTGAACGGCGGGCGGCGCAGGCGGTGGAAGAGGCCACTCGCCGTGGGGGCGGAAGCTCGCTAGTCGCTCGCACTGGCCTAGATGCCTCCCAGCAACAGCCAAAGAAGGCCTCAAAGGCCTCGGGATGAACTTTTTTTGTTCGAACAGCGAATTTAATGTGACCAGATTGGCGCTTTGATCGTCTTAATGAATGAGATGAGTATTTCCGCGTCTATTCGCCCTCTTTTTGCACAGAATGCCACCACCGCGGATCAAGAGCTGGTGCGGCAGGAGAGCCTCGCCGTTGCCCAGGGATTGAAGCGCCAGGATGTTGGGTTGCTGGACGAGCTGATCGTCCGCTACCAGCACCGTCTGCTGCGTTATCTGCTCTACCTGACCAGCAACCGGGAGATGGCGGAGGACCTGTTCCAGGAGGTCTGGATGCGCGTTCTGGTGCGGGGCGGGCAGTTCAATGGCAAGGCGCGGTTCGACACGTGGCTGTTCACGATCGCGCGCAACCTGGTGATCGATCAGCGGCGCAAGCGGACGATGGCGAGCCTGGATGAGCTGTTCGAGGGCGGCAGCGAGGACGACCGGCCAATGAGTTTCGAGATCGCAGCGGGTGGGCCGACGCCATTTGACAGCCTCTCAAACCTCCAGGACCGGGAGCGGATTGCCGGGGCGCTGATGGAGCTGGATACGCTGCATCGCGAGGTGCTGGTTCTGCGCTTCCATGAGGAGTTATCCCTGGAGGAGATTGCGAAGGTGACGCGGGCTCCGCTTTCAACTGTGAAATCAAGACTTTACAGAGGCATGGCCGCAATCAAACCTAAATTGGAACGGAACCATCCTCGCCGCCAGGAGGCGGTGTGATGGTGGCTGACCTGTTGAGCGGCGCAGACGGCGACGCGAGAACCCCGGGGGATGCGGATCGCGAACTGCTCTCGGCATTGGCTGGGAACCAGGGAAACCGGGAGAGAGCGGTGGCGTATCGCACCGCGCGGGTGGTAAACGCCTCGCTGGGTGTAATGAAGGACCAGAAAGCCGACCGCAAGCGGGTGCGCGCGGTGGCTCTTGCAGCGGCGCTGGTGATTCTGCTGGTGCTGGGTCCACTGGTGTGGTGGGCTGGCGAAGCCCTCATTGAAGAAGAGCGCCTGACCGGTTTGACCGGCCAGTTGAGCGTATGGGTCTTATTTATGAGCGCCGCTATTCTGGCCTCAACGCTGCTCGCCGGGTGGCTTCGCCGCAAGTCCTGACCCGAGCGCAGCCTCCGACAAAACGCAATCGCCGCGCCGATTGGCGCAACTTCTCATTTCTCTTTTCCGTCCATCACAATAGGGATTAAGCTGTGCTTAATCCCCTGAGAGAGACCCTTCGAGGAAGGGACTGCCTATGCGTGATCCACAATCCATCGCCATGAACGAAGACGCACGGATTATTCCGGTGTGGTCGATTGTCCTTGCGGTGACCGCGTTTGTGCTGGTGGAGTACTATTTCTGGCTGATTCTGCCGAAACAACAGCACCATCCTCCGCCTCTCGGATTTCACATCTACTTCAGCATCTCCGGCGGTGTGCTGGTAGCGCTGTACTTCCTGATGGTGGGCTACGTGAGCAGAGATGCTCCGCGCCGGGCCATGAGTTCGCGTTTCTGGATCATGATCTGCTTCGTGATGCCGGGCGGGATTGGCGCGGTGCTTTACTTTCTACTTCGCCAGCCGGAGGTATCGCGGTGCCCGGCCTGCTCCACGCATGTGCAGAGCGATTTTCATTTCTGTCCGCAGTGCAACTACCAGCTTACGGCCAACTGCGGGAACTGCTTCCGCACGGTGCGGACGACGGACCAGTTCTGTACACGCTGCGGGCATGAGCTATCTCGCGACCATATGCCGGCGCGGTTAAGAGTCCTCGGCGACTAACCACCTGCGGTGGGGCCAAACGCTCGCTGATTGCTCGCACTGGCTTGGTTGCGCTTGCGCCAGGAAGAAGGCGCAAGGTGAGCACAGCTACTCGCTTTCAAGATCCTGTTCCACTTCAGACGAGTCTATCCTGGAAATTCCAGCCCGCGGATTCTTGGCCGAATTGACCACGGCTGGTTGTCTTCCTACAATCGAAGTTTGGGCATTTGGGGTCGCACGATCTCTATGGCTATTTCCGCGCTGATTATCGACGATGAGCAACTGGCACGCGACGAGCTGAAGTATCTGCTCGACCAGGTGGGCGGCGTGGAAGTGGTGGCGCAGGGGACAAACGGGATTGAAGCCGTTGACCTGATTGAGGAACACCATCCGGACCTGGTGTTTCTGGATGTGCAGATGCCGGGACTCGACGGGTTTGCGGTGATCCAGCGGCTGATGGCGCGAAGCCGTGAACGTACGGGTATGGGCGAGCATCAGGATGCCGAAGCCCTGCCGCAGATTGTTTTTGCGACGGCATACGACCAGTACGCCGTGCGCGCCTTCGATGTGAACGCGGTCGACTACCTGCTGAAGCCGTTTGACCGCACGCGGGTGCAGCAGGCCGTGGACAGGGTGCGCGGGCGGATGACCGGCGGATCGGGAGCGGGGAACGGCCGGCCCGAGTCGCAGATCGATGCGCTGCTGAAGCTGCTGAACCGGCCGCAGGGCGCGTCGCGGACACCGCAGCCGGCAAAGCTGATTGTGCAGGCTCAGAGCAGGCTGCTGCTGGTGGACCAGGCGGATATCTGTTATGCGGCTATTGACGAGGGCGTGATTCGCGTGGTCACGCAGACGTTTGAAGGGCAGTCGAAGTGCCGCACGCTGGAAGAGTTGCTGGATCTGCTCGATCCGGCGTTGTTCTGGCGGGCGCATCGCGGGTTTGTGGTAAATATCAACCACATTCGCGAGGTGGTGCCGTGGTTCAAGTCGACGTATCAACTGCGCATGAACGACAAGAAGCAGACGGAGATTCCGGTGAGCCGGGCGCAGACCAAGAGGCTGCGGGAGTTGTTTAATCTCTAGGCGCCTGCGATGGGACATGCGCGGTGTTGACGGCAAGCCTGCGGCGTTCGAGCCGCGATTCAAAGAAGGAGCCGCAAGCGTAGAGCACAATCCAGACCACCATTCCGGCGTTAAACGCTCCGAGGTTTTCGGCGACCTCGACAAGAAGCCACCACGTGTGAGCGACCTTCTGGGTTCCAACTACCCAAAGTACGTTGGTGAAACTGAGAGACATCTCCAGGACACACAGGAGGAACGTCAGGACTGCGAGCCTCATCAGCGAGCGAGCTCGCAGGTTGCCGAGGGTCCAAACTTTGTCCCATCTCTCCTGTGCTGCAGGCCCGTTCTTGCGCAATGCCCACAAACACCGAATCAGCTGAATGACCCGTACAAGCAGGACGATCAGGA
>PLPU01000226.1:0-9982 GCA_003159975.1 Acidobacteriaceae bacterium | reverse complement strand
CGCGGTCCCGCACATCATGGTCACAGTCGAAAATTCAATCGATCAGTCGTATCTCTCAAAGACGATTTGCTTGCGGTGCCAGCCGAAGCCGGCCAGTGTGTCGCGGACGCCGGCGACCATGTTATTGAGGCCACAGATGTAGGCGTAGATTTCGAATTGCAGTTCGGCCTTGGGAATCGAGGGGTCCACTTCGGGTTGGATGAGCGGCAGGCCGAGACGGGCGGCGCGCTCTTCCACGATTTTGGCGACGTATGTCTGGACGTAGCCCCGGAGGCCGGTCCAGTCGGGCAGTGCGCGGCTGAGGGTGCAGAGGTAGTGGAAGTTGGGATGCTTTGCCGCGAGGGCCTCGAATTCGGCCTGGTAGTAAATCTCGGTTTCGTGGCGGGTGCCGTAGACGAGCCAGATCTGCTTGCCGTTGCTGCGGTCGGGGCCGTTCTCAGGGAACAGCCACTGTGCAAAGCCGCGCATGGGAGCGATGCCGGTGCCGGTGGCGATGAGGATGGAGTCGGTGACCGGCTGGTTGAGGATGAAGTGGCCGTGGGGACCGTGGATCTTGATGGCGCCGCCGGGCTCCAGATCGGTGAGGTCGGCGAGGTGNNCCGGCGGTAAAAGGAAAGCTCTCCAGCGCGTCGAGCACGAATTCAAAGTGGTAGCACTGGGACGATTCGGAGATGCAGTCTTTCTTTTCAAGACGTGCGGTCAAGAGTTCACGCGCCAAGGCAGATTCTCGCTTCGGAAAAGGATGAAGCCCAAAAAACAGGACTGTTTGGAGTATCGCCAGTGGAGGGGGGGAGTGGCAAGTGATCCAGCTTACAGGGGGTGCTCGACGGTTTGTGAACTATTGGACGTTGAGGGTGACTGCACTGGTTGTAGTCGCTCAGGAGTGACAACTGTCGGCGATCACTTCCCAGATAGGAAAAGCGGTGATATGATTCCGCGTTCTTTCAATAGGAACGAGGAGGGTGACGTGAGAAAAGGCATCATTCTGGCGATCGGGGGGTTGTTGCTGCTGGCGGGGTGCGCAGACAAGGGTCCCGGCATTCCGGTTGGGCCGAAATGGAAAGGGGAGCCGTACCGGATCTCGTTTGACACCAAGGCGGCCAAGCCGAGTCCGACGGGCATCAGCATTCCGCCGGTCAAGTTCACCGCGAACCCTGACGCGCTGGTGACGAGAGCGCTTCTTGTGTTGAAGGTGATTCCATCGGAAGCGCCGGACAAAGAGCCGGACGGGCACCTGCTGGTCGGCAATGCGGTGGATATCAAGGGGGCGGAAGGGGCGCTTCCCGGGGATTATTCAGACAGGGCTGGGAAGGCTCTGACGGAATATCTTGAAATGCACTGCCTGAAGGGTAAAGTGCACCTGTCCGTGGCATTGTCCAGATCGTCGCTCGCTCCTCAATCGACAGTGGCGCAGGCGGACCAGAAGCGCCTGTCGGACTGGCTGCCGCTCGAGCTGGTGTACAAGAGCCCGCATTCAAAGTGCAAGTAGATCGGGCTGCGGAATTGTGCGCCACGCGGGTCCGATTGATGAACCGTGCCTCATGATGCAGGCCGGCACATGATCCCGGTTCCCTTGCCAGCTAACCAACCATGCTCGGTTCGAGATCACATTTTGTGATCTCAAACCAGGAGGCGGAATGACCGGGGAAAGCCCCCTCGCACCGAAACAGATTGAGAGCCAGCTATTTCCGGTTCCATGGGTGATTCCGGGGAACAATCTGTGGTTGCGAAGGATTCACGCGATCCCAGGTCTCAGTGGCGGGATCTTTCGACAAGCTCAGGGCAGGCTCTGGGGCACCCCATCTTTACGATTCGTTGAGATGTGGCCCACCCGCCCGCTTAATGATTCGGGCAGCCGTATCGCCAACTGAGCCGTTTGCTTGCACTGCCGGCCGATTCGGGATCAGCCGAGCGATCCCGCTGTTTGCCGTTCGTGTCGCCTGCCAATCATCGCTGACGAGGCGACGGTCGCGACAAGAAATGGTCACTGAACCATTGCGAAGGTGAGGGACAGGGAGAGCGCGGTCAGTACAACGATGACCGGCACTGCCCACAGGCCGAGGAGGACCAACTGGCCAGTATGCACTTCTTCCCCATCGCGCCGCGCTAGCGCGAGGACCAGCATGGTTGCCAGTGATCCGAAGGTCGTGATCATAGGGCCTGCGTTGGAACCGATGAGCGCGGCAAGCACCGTGCCCGTATGGGCGTGCGCGCTCAAGAGGACGCTGCGGGCAATCAGCGCGGCGGGAAGGTTGTTGACGATATTCGAGGCGAAAGCCGTGGCGCCCGCTGTGGCGAGAAGCATTTGAGGCGTTCCGGGGCTCATCTCCGCAAGCCACCTGGATGCAACGCCGACGATGCCCAGATTCTCAAGCCCCTGCACGGCAATGAAAAGCCCAATGACGAACGGGAATAAATCCCATGCGATTTCGCGGACGAATCGAATGTGTACGCGCCCATTCGCCATGCCGGCAAACAGCAGCACAGCGCAGGCCGCAAAGGCGAAGACGTAGGGTTCGAGCCCAAGGAGCGGGGCCAGAAAGTAACCAACGAGGACTGCGACAAGGACGGTGATGCAAACAAGAAAGTAGGGGTGATTTGGAACCACGCTGGCCGGGTCGGGGAGCGACTTGGTGCTGAAGACGCTGGGCAGATCGCGGCGAAAGTGCCAACGGAGAATGGCGTATGTGGTGACGAGCGCGACTATTTGAGGCAGGATCATTCTTGCCGCGAAGGCGGCGAAGGTCTGATGAAAGGCGTCCGCGAAGAGCAGGTTGGTGAGATTGCTGATGGGGAGCAGCAGCGATCCGACATTGGCGACGAAGGCGCAGAGCAAGACGTAGGGAGCCGCGGGAACCTTGAGCCTCTTTACCAGGGCCAGCATCACGGGCGTAAGCATTACCGCCGTTGTGTCAAGCGAGAGGATTGCGGTGATGATTGCGCCAACCACGAATGCGTTGCGGTAGAGCGAGTGTCCGTCTCCCCTGGCAATGCCCGCGCATCGAATGGCGGCCCAATCGAAGAAGCCGCTCTTGCCGATCAGTTGGGAAAGTGCGAGAAGCGAGAGCAGAAAAAGGAGAGTGTTCTTTCCAGAAAGAACGACTGCGAGCGCCTGGTGCGGAGTGACCAGGCCCAGAGCCAGCATCGCGATGGCCGCAAGCATCGTCCACCACGCCTCGCTCCGGCGGCGCGGGCGCAGCAGCATCAGGACCAGCATGGCCGCGAAGACGCCCAGCGTTACTACCATGCGTGCCGTGCCTGTCATGCTGAGTCCAAACGCGTGTTGTGGGTCTCGGGCATCAGCAGATACAGGATAGCGAACGCCGCCAGCGCCACCCCCGCGAGGAACAGGAAGCCGGCGCGAAAGCCCGCGTGGTGAACGATGGCGCCGGCGATAACCTGGCTGAGGGCCGCACCGATGCCGACCGCGGTATTGATGGCTCCGAGTGTCAGGTTGAACCGGCCGGTGCCGCGAGTCAGGTCGGCAATTACCAGCACTGAAACCACGCCGAAGATGGCCGCGGCTATCCCGTCCATCACCTGGATCGCCACCAGCAATGCCGTGTTGGCGGTGAGGGTATAAAGAACGGCCCGAAGCGGGAGGATGCCGAAGGCGATCAACATCAACGGCTTTCGTCCCCAGACTCCGGCTTTCCTGCCCGACCAGGACGCAAGCAGCGTGACCACCACCTGGGTTGTGATGACGCATGCCGACATGAAGAGCATCGAGCTTCGTCCCCGTCCCTTTGCCAGCATCTCGCCGAGCAGGGGCAACATGGCCGCGTTGGCGAAGTGAAACATTACCGCGCATACAAGGAAGAGGACCAGGGTGCGGTCGCGGAAGAGCTGCCAGACACTTTCCGCTTTGCCCCGTTTCCCGCCGTCCCGCGCGCCGCGGGCCAGTTCGTAGTCAATCTCGGCGGGCCGGATCAGGCGGAGCACGAGAATTGTCGGGAGGGCGAACGCCGCCACGAAAAAGAAGATGCTGCGGTTGGAAACGTAGTAGCCGAGCAGGCCCATCGATACCGCGGCAATCACGTTTCCCGCCGAGTTGAATGTCTGGTTGCGGCCCTGGCGCGTGTCGAATGCCGCACGTCCGACGATGCCGAGAGACATGGCGCAGATGGCCGGCCCGAAGACACTGGACGTGCCGCCGATAAGGACCTGCGCGCCCATGACTGGCCAGAACGAGGGAAACAGGGCAATGAGCAGCGCACCCGCTGCCAGCGCAGTCACGCCGATGCCGACCAATGCACGCTTGGCGCGCAGGTAATCAACGAGTCCGCCGGCGGGTGTTTGTGTCAGGATTCCCGCGATCCCGCCCACGGTCAGGGCGAGGCCCACGCTCTCTTCGTTCCATTTGTAGCCGGCGAGATAGATTGCGAGGAACGGCCCCACGCCCGTTTGCACGTCGGCGAGGAGAAAATTGAGCCAGTCGAGGCCGCGCAAGGTTTGCTGCGAGGGTGGAGCTTTACTCTCGATCGATGCGTTGGGCTCAGGCGTTCTCTTCATGGTCAGCGTCGAACCATCTTACGGACGAACCGGCGCCTAAAGTGATTCAAATTGCACATTCGATGGCTTCCGTTGGCCGAGAGCAAACACCGCGCTCACGGAAGGTGAGATGAGGAGAGCCGCGAACGCGATGCCCTGGACCAGCATGCCGGAATGGGATTAGCGCGGCTTGGCGAACTCGGACCGGTGGCGGCTGTAGAGAAAGTAGATGGCGAGGCCGATGACCAGCCACACCAGGAAGCGCATCCAGGTGATGATGGGCAGTCCGGCCATGAGCAGGAAGCAGAAGATCACGCTGAGCGCTGGAATGATGGGGCCGCCGGGAACGCGGAAGCCGCGGTGGCGCTCCGGCTCGCGGAAGCGCAGCACGATGACGCCGATGGAGACCAGGACGAAGGCGAACAGGGTGCCGATATTGGAGAGATCTGCGAGGGTGCCGATGTCGAACAGGCCGGAGGGAATGGCGACTACGAATCCCGCAACCCAGGTTGAGAAGGCCGGCGTGCGGAAGATGGGATGGACGTCGGAAAAGACCTTGGGCAACAGGCCATCGCGGGACATGGAAAACCAGACGCGGGACTGGCCGAGCTGGTAGACGAGCAGGCTGGAGAGCATGCCCATCAGCGCGCCGAAGAGAACGACAAGCCTGATCCAGTGGAGCGAGTGGCCGCCGGGCTGCAGCGAGAGTTTCTTGAGGGCGTTGACCACGGGAGCGGCGTCGCCCACCATGGATTGCCAGGGCACCAGGCCGGTGAGGCAGACGGCAACCGCGACATAAAGCACAGTACAGACCACCAGCGTGGCGATGATGCCGATGGGCAGGTCGCGCTGCGGGTTCTTGCATTCTTCGGCCGCGGTCGAGACCGAGTCGAAGCCGATGTAGGTGAAGAAGATGATGGAGCCGCCGGTCAGGATGCCGCTGAACCCGTTGGGCACGAAGGGATGGTAGTAGCTGGGATGGATGAAGCTGATGGCGGCGAAGACGAAGATCAGGATGGCGATGAGCTTGACGCCCACCATCATGTTGTTGGTACGGGCTGACTCGCGAATGCCGCGGACGAGAACAACGGTGAGCAGGAGTACGACCAGGAAGGCGGGGATGTTGAAGCCGAAGTGCCAGCCGGGTTGGTAGAGCCAGTTGCCGGCCAGGTCCTGCAGGCCCTCGGGGAGATAAGCGGGCGATATCCAGGTGGCGGCGGGATGGAGGCCGAACCAGTCGAGCAGATCGACAATGTGGGCGGCAAAGCCGACGCTCACAGTCATGTTGGAGCCGGCATACTCAAGGATCAGATCCCAGCCGATGATCCAGGCGATGAGTTCGCCCATGGTGGCGTAGGTGTAGGTGTAGGCCGAGCCGGCGATGGGAATCATGGAAGCGAGTTCGGCATAACAGAGGCCGGTGAGCGCACAGACAAACGCGACCAGGACGAGGGAAATCGCGATGGCGGGACCGGCGCCGGGGCGGCCGTCAAGGGCGGTGTGGGTAATGATGTAGTCCGCCAGCGGTGTGTTGAGCACGCTGGAGGTGTCAAACTTCTCGCCGGAGATGGCGGTGCCGATGACGGTGAAGATGCCGGAGCCGATGACGGCGCCGATGCCGAGCGCGGTCAGCGACCACGGGCCGAGAGTCTTCTTGAGCCTGTGCTCGGGTTCTTCCGAGTCCCGGATCAGCTTATCGATCGACTTGCGGGCAAGCAGTTGGGACCGGGGCTGGTCCCCTGTGCGCCGAGGTGGCACTTCGGAATGATCCGCCAACAAGATCTCCTATACCGCGATAGTCTCGTGAGTTTAGCTGATCAGGAGGTTTGGCGAAAGTCGTGTCGCCAAATCCTGTTCTGGTGATACACTATCAGTGGAGGCTCTGCTGAGAGGTTGTTCCTTACGGGACGGTCTCGACTGCTTTGCCTTCTTCTTTTTTGCAGCGCTTACTCCCCTCCGTACGGCTCTGGTACGAACACGATGCTGTACCAAGGATGAGAGCCGCCGACGTCGGTTGAAAGACCATCGGCTTGGGCGCTCACTATCCAGGGTCCAAATTCATCCGCGATTTCCATCCGTACATCTGCATCCATCCCTCGGCTGGGGAGCCGGAATCCCCAGTTTATCGCGTATATACAAACGTCAGCAGCTTGAACTGCCCGAGTAAGGCCCGATTCCACGAACAGGGGCACTGGCACGATTGAGTTTGCTCGAAATCTGCCTCTCTGGGTTCGCGTAAAATATCGCTCGATCTGCCGGATAAAATTCCGGTCGGCCGAGGCGTCTGTTTCGTCGAAGATCAACAAGCCGGTCTCGTTTTTCGGCGCGATGAAATTAAAATAGCGCTCCAGCAGGAAAACCAAATCCTTTCTCAGGAAGTCCTCGGCCTCAAGTGTGGTGGGCTTTTCAACTGTCGAGGGCACGACGGAAGCGAAAATCCGGGCTTCATGCGTCCTGAGCAGCGCGAAAATCGACCGTGCCATAACTATGCACGCCTGCCCGAACGCACGGAACTCGATCTCGGAAGGAGAGGTGTGCTGCAACCCCTTATTTAAGAAGCCGATGCAGTGTTTTCTCCGGGCTTCGTCGTCTAGTAACTCGCCCTGATTTGCCCAGCGAAACTTCTTCCTGTCAAGCAAGAAGCTTCCCTTGACTTCGACGTTGAACTTTGGAAGGCGAACCCCAAAGCAAGACTCTTCTAAAGTTGCGAAGTCTTGAACGAAGCGCCAAAGCTTGCTGGCGTGCAAAACAATTCCACCCCGGACCTCGTAGGGACAGTTCTTGTGATCATGCCCGCTCTCATCCAGGAAAAACAGATAGCTCATGGGGTGCCCCGAAGCGATTGGCGGATGGAGCCGAACGGCAACTTAGTCCGGCTCCATCCGTTGAGCGGATTACCGCTTTGAAACGCCGCGTGCCAGTTTCTTCAACTTTTTCTTGTTTTCTCCGCGCGGACCAGTCCGCTTCGCCTTGGGTGCGGCCTTCTTGCGGGCGGTGCGCTTCAACTTCTTCCGTTCCAGCTTATCTTCGACTTTGGTGGTGTCTGCCACGTATAACCTCTTTCGTTGCAATCTCTTCAAGTTTCCCGACCATCGGGTTGATGTACCGTTAATGGTAACAGGGATTTGGCTGCGGCGAAAGCGGCAGCCGCGGCGAAGAGGCGTGGCCGCGCACTATTCCTTGACGGCATCCACAAGGTCACGGGGCGTCCGGCGGCATTCACGGCGTCACAGCTGTTTCCAAGGTACAATGGATATAGATCAGAAATAGACCCCGCCTGCTCGGCTCCGGCCGTTCCACCGCTTCAGACGAGCCCCGCACCCCACGCGACAATCACCAGCACCAGGTTGACCGGAGTCCGTCATGCGTTCCGACAAGATTCACCGCGCGCTTGCGCAGGGAATGAACCGTTTTGAAGTTTGCCAGCTTGTTTCAAAGGGTGTGAAAGCCACCCACAAGACTGGTTCGCGCTTTGAAGATTCAATCAACGATGTTTTGCAATATATAGGCACGCACGAGACACGGATGGATAACCTGCACCCGGCGATTCCGCAGGTCAGCGTGAAGAGCCTCAAGCCGGCGGCGTAAAGACAGGGATCAGGGGTCAGAGTTCAGAGATCAGTCGGGTATCGCCGCTTCTGGCTGTATGGCGCTGATTGAAAGACCGGAATTTGAAGCTAAACGCAGAAGAGGGACGGCAGGTTTGCCGTCCCTCTTTTGTTGATTCCGAGCAGATTGCTCNNGTGTGATGGACGAAGACGTCCTCGCCGTTTTCGCGGCTCAAAAATCCAAAACCCTTGGCGTCGTTAAACCACTTGACTGTGCCTTGTTCCATGGTGTGTTGCTCCTCATTACTGAATTACCGTCCCAACGCGATGTGGAAGTTTGCGAGTAGGCGGTAACCGGAACAGGCAAGAACTTCAGATCGAATTCTACGATTGAATAGAGTGTAGCACGAATTGGCAAATCGGCTTGGGATGAAAGCGATCTCACCACCCCCGCCGGAACGGATTGGCCCGTTTTGGGACACAGGTTCTTTGCGTGCAAACCGGGAAATTCCAGTCCGACGGCGGATGGAATAGACTCTTTCTGGCGCTGGGAGGACCGGTCCTTGAGCAAAGAATCGGGGAGCAACGAATGCAGCAGGGTGCTTGTCTTGAATCCTGGATCGACATCGACCAAGCTGGGGGTCTATACCCCGCGCGGAGCCGAGTGGGTCGGTACGATTGCACACGGGGACGAGGAATTGAATCGGTTCCGCGGGCGGCCGATGCTGGCGCGCCTGGGCTATCGCGCGGGCCTGATCCGGGACGCGATGGACGAGGCCGGTTACAACCAGGCTGGGTGTGGCGGGGAACGCTTTGCCGCGGTTGCGGGCCGGGGCGGACTGCTGCCGCCCATGCAATGCGGTACCTACCTTGTCGATGACGCGATGGTGGAAGAACTCCGGCTGGCGCGCCATGGAGAACATGCGTGCAACCTGGGGGCGCTTCTGGCGCTGCGCTTTGCCGCGGCGGCGGGGGTGAACGCCTACATTGTGGACCCGGTGACGGTGGATGAGTGGCAGACCTGTGCGCGCGTCACTGGTTCGCCCCTTGTTGCGCGGTTCTGCATCGGCCATGCCCTGAACACCAAGGCGGTGGCGCGGCGGTTTGCGCTGGAACAGGGCCGCGCATACGAGGCGCTGCGCCTGATTGTGGTCCACATGGGCAGCGGTATAACAGTCTCGGCGCACCGGGATGGGCGGACCATCGACAGCAATACCATCGAGGAGGGCCCGTTCGGTCCCGACCGGTCCGGAGGCTTGCCGGTGCGAGAACTGATCAAACTGTGCTACAGCGGCAGGTTTGCGCAGAAAGAAATGGATCGCATGGTGTTTGGAGACGGCGGCCTGTTCGCGTACCTGGGGACACGGGATTTGCGGGAGGTGGAGCGGCGGATCGATGCGGGCGAAGGGAAGGCAGCCCAGGTATTCGATGCGATGGTCTACCAGATTGCGAAAGAAGCCGGGGCGATGGCGGCGGTACTTGAGGGCAGGGTGGATGCACTGCTGCTTACCGGCGGGATGGCCTATTCCGAAAGAGTGGTTGAGAAGTTGCGCGGTTATCTGGAGTGGATTGCGGCGATTCGGGTTTATCCCGGAGAGGACGAGCTACAAGCTTTGGCCGAGGGAGTTTTTCGCGTGCTGACCGGGCAGGAGAAGGCAAAACGGCTGTGGGAAGACGGCCGTGTGGAGGGACAACCCGCTGCGGATACCGGACGCCTGGTCATTGGCCTGGAGTAAGGTTGGAAGCCAGGCTCGAACGGCTGAGCGCCGGCCGCTAGACTTTCTGCAGATTGGCGAACTTCTCCATCAGCTTTTTCATGCCGTGGCGGGTGAACATGACGGTGAGCTTGGCGTCTTCCCCGTCGCCCTCGCGCATCAGGATGGTGCCTTCACCGTATTTGGAGTGGCGGACGCGCTGGCCTTTTTTTAGATTGGCCGCGCCGG
>PLPU01000257.1:0-5103 GCA_003159975.1 Acidobacteriaceae bacterium | reverse complement strand
ATGGTTGGCCACCAGCAGGCCGCTGCTCGGTGGTGTGCCGGTAACCTTCATCTCGACGCCAAAAAGCTTTGCCACCATCTTGGCTGAAGAATGGTTCCATTGCGCGCGGCGCTCCGGCGTATCCGGGCCGCTGAGGCGGGAGATGATTGCACGAAACAGGCAGTAGAGGAGAGCCAAACCCAGCGTCACAGCACGCCGGACGGCGCGCAGGCTCATTGTGTCAGAGGCGCAAGGAATCGATTGCGCGCCGACGACGAAAGCAGCTTCAGATCGAGCAAAGTGAGGAAGTCGATGGTGCCGAACTCCTGATCCCAGGCCGGCGGCCCGCCGATGCGCGCCCCGATGGCGAGATAGGTCTTCAGCAGCTTGGGGACGCTCACCTGTACAGGCGCTCCATCCTTGCAGCTTCTTTCTGCTGCAAGGTCAGGAACCAATCCGCCCGTGCGAGCCTCCCGCGAGCCGCTGCCCCACGCAGGGTCTTCCAGTGAGGGCGACGGCTGTGCATGTGCGCCCTCCTGCTCCGTGGGACACGCGTACGCGGCGGTCGGCACAGTTTCAAACTCCGGCGAAACCCGGTAGTGCTCAAGCTGGCGATACATCTGCCAGCCCTCAGCCGGATTTCGGGACGTCAACGACGAGCAACCGATCAGGTATCGCAGTCCCATGTCATTAGCATACTGCGCGATACCCCTCCACAGCAGTGTCAATACTTCCGGCGTACGATGTTCGCGGTCAATCGAGGCGCGGCCGAGCTCCAAAATACCGGCCCGGAGCGGCTCGTACGGGGCGAAGCTGAACTCCTGCTCCGAGTAGTACCCCAGGTTGCGCGCGGCCGTGGTTCCGGATTGCATCCGATAAGTGCCGACAATCCGGCGGGATGGGTTTTCTTCTGACTTATCCTCAACCAGNNTCGATATTGAAGACCCTGAACCGCAACCGGCACGCCGCAACACGGTCCTCATTCGATTGCGCGAGCCGCACGCGGTACCGGCCAACCTCCGCATGAATGCGCGGCTTGGACGGACTCAGAGGCAGGGATGGAGCAAGAGTAGGAAAGGAAAGCTCCACAAGAGGCGTGGAACCAAGAGCGAGTTTCAGCGGAACCCTCTGCCGAGCGTGCGCAATCACGGGAGTAGTATCCGCCAAACATTGTAAGAGGACGGTGAACCTGTTGCAAATACCGTGCAAATAACTTGTTCAGTGTATTACTCTCCTGTAACAATTCGGGCTCCCTCTAAAGGAAGCCCGAAACGCTACCAATAAGTTTGTTGGACGAAGTTAGCAGCTTCCGCCGGCGATGGAAGGAATGACTAACACCTCGTCGCCCTCCTGGAAGCTGTACTTCTCATTGCCCAGGAAGCGGATATCTTCTTCGTTGACATAGAAGTTGATAAAGCGGCGAATCTGCCCNNATTGGCTGCGGTGCTGGCGATTTCACGCACGTTGTTGGTGTGTTTCTGAAAAGCATTCGGCAACAAAACTCTAACGGACATAACTTTCTCCCACTTGGCTCAGCACCTGGTTCACTGCGTTGTATTCCTCGACAAAGGCTTCAAAGTCCGCCAACCGCGGGCGAATCGCCTTGTGCTCTTCAAAAATGCCCTGCAGGCAATCGGTCGTCTTCAGGCCGTTGCCGGTAATGCAGGAGACAGTAAGNNAAGATGCCTTCCGTCTCCGCCAGTTCCTGGATCGCCGAAACGATTTCGACGTCCGACACGTCTTCAGCCCATCCACCAGATGCACGGATCGCACGCGAAGCATAAGGGCCGTCCGCCGGATTGCCGATAGCCAGCGAGCGCGCAATGGTGTTGGGTCGCTGCGGCACAATCTCGTCGGTCCCGTTCTTCACTGCCGTCGAGATGGGCGAGCAGCCGGTAGCCTGCGCTCCAAAGAATCGCACCTGCTTGTCTTCCACAAGGCCCAGCGCGATCAGTTCACCAAAAGCTTTCCGAATCTTGGTAATCAGCGACCCGCCTGCCATGGGGCAAACAATGTTGTCCGGCAGTCGCCAGCCGAGCTGTTCGGCGATCTCAAAGCCCACCGTCTTTGAGCCCTCGGCGTAAAAGGGCCTCAGGTTCACATTCACAAAGCCCCAGTTATAGCGGTCGGCGATCTGCGACGAGAGCCGGTTGACATGGTCGTAGTTGCCCTGGACGCGCACCAGCGTAGCGCCGTACACCTGCGTGTTCAGAATCTTGGCCGGCTCAAGATCGGCGGGGACAAGAATGAAAGTCTTCAGTCCCAGGCGTGCAGCATGCGCGGCAACAGCGTTGGCCAGGTTGCCAGTGGACGAGCAGCCGACAGTGTCAAACCCGAAGGCCTGCGCGTTGGCCAGAGCCACTGCCACCACGCGGTCTTTGAAGCTGAGCGTGGGCATGCAGACGGCATCGTTCTTGAGGTAGAGATTGCTGGCGCCAATGTGGGCGGCCAACCGCGGCGCCTTCACCAGCGGGGTAAACCCGGAGGGGGTTTGCGGCACGTAGCTGTCAGAGACGGGCAGCAGGGCGCGATAGCGCCACATGTTCACAGGACCCTGGGAGATGGCTTCGCGGGTGAAGCGGGTGCGGGCATACTCGAGGTCGAAGACCACCTCAAGCGGGGAAAAACACTCATCACAGATGGAAAGCGGCTGAACTCCGTAGGCCTTGCCACATTCCCGACAACGCAATTCGTAAGCAGTCGTCACTCGTCCCTCGCATAGGCGAGAGCGGCTAAAAGTCTACGAGCGCGTGACCGGCTCAAAATGAGCGAACGTGATAGGACTCGAAGTACCTTGCGAGCCGCCTCCACCAAGAATGTGGAAGCGACCCCCGAATCTCATGTTCCCCGTTTCCGGGCNNTTGCCCTTTGGAGGCAAACTTGAATGATTCGTTTTTATCACAGTGGAAATCCAGGCGCAAGCCCAATTGCACCGAATGGGGCTAGACGGTGGTCCAAAGGTCATTTGCGGGAATTGAATTGGAATTTTCCCATTCAGGTGAGGCGGGATCAAATCCGGTTGTAAACCTGGCCGCGGGATTCGATCAAATCGACCGCCAGTCTGTCGGGTTCCTGAATCAACACTATGATTCTATAGCCGCCCACGCGGGCCGAACGCTTCTTGCTTCCCTGAAGCGGGTAGGAGTTCGTGGGATTGAGCGGATCTGCAGCAACGGCCTTAACCTTGTCCCTGATCCTCTGCCGAGTCGGTACATCCAATGCCTCAAGCGTCTTGGCCGCCGACTTGCTGAAGATAATTTCAAGCGGCAGCTTCATTTCAACTCGGCCCAAGGCACGAAGTCGCCCCTGGCCACATCCTCAGCAAGAGCGGCGAATTTGGCGTCCATTTCCTCTGGTGTACTCAGCGCATCAAGCCAATCCGCCAAGTCCAGCAACCGGTCGGACTGGGCCTCGAATTGAGCCAGCCTTTTACGCATCAGGGCATTCCTCGGAAAACCCTCTTGCGGATCAAGCAGTCGCATATGGACCGCATGCCAGCGCAGAACGTCGTCACGAAAGGCACGATAGTCCCCTGCCGTCCGAATCCGGGAGGGTGTCCCGGCTTCAATTTGCAAGGCCAGCCCGTCCGCCGCATTCAATATTTCCCTGATTCCACGAATCATCCCGCCTAATTGCCTGTACATTCTCCACTGGTAGACCAGCCCGGAAACCCACAACCTTGGACGATTCAGCCCAGCAGCAAGTTCAGATGCCAGTGACATCCCAGCATACAAGCGCGCATTCCAAAGGTCGCTTCCGATCTCCATTGCGGCCGTTGTGCTCATCTGTTCCCCTCCCTCTGCCGAGGAAGGCGCTGCCGCAGCTTGCGACGGCGCCATTGACTCATGACAAGTATATCGTCGAATCGAGTTTTCGCCTCAATTGCTGTAAATCCGCACATAATCAACCAGCATCGCCGACGGAAACACCGTGGTCGCATCCGGCGAGCCCGGCCAGTCGCCACCCACCGCCAGGTTCAGAATCACAAACTGCGCACCCTGATCGAACGGCCATGTGCCCGTCTGGGTCGCAGGCGTGAACGTGGCGTAGACGTTGCTCGGGCTGTCAACGTAGTACTGAATCTGCCCTTTGGTCCAGATCATGCCATAGGTGTGCCAGGCAGCAGCGGAAAAACCCGTTGGATGGTACTGAATGCCGCCGTTCAGTTTTGTTCCGTGAATGGAGCCTTGCACCCAGTCGAATCCTCCATTCCGCGGGTTGCTCCCGTCGATGTGCTCCATTACGTCAAGCTCGCCGCAGGCCGGCCATTGGATGGTGGCAATGTTGTTGCCGAGCAGCCAGAACGCCGGCCACATGCCTTGCGACTCGGGCAGCATCATCCGCGCCTCAATGCGCCCGTATTGAAAGCTGAACAGCCCCTCGGTCTTCAAGCGTGCTGAAGTGTAGACGCCGGCCGTCCGTTGCTCGGCCACGATGTGCAGGTAGCCGTCGCTGCCGACATACGCGTTCGGATTCGAAGCATCGCACGGCCCCGTCGTGGAACCCCAGGCGCAGTAGGTCTCAAGCTCGTGGTTGCCACAGCAATTGGTCCCCACATCGTACTTCCATATCTGTGAATTCGGCTGCGCATGGGCGCTGCCCGAATTCGAAAACTCGTCCGACCAAACCAGCGTGCCTGGGGAAATGTTGGGCGTAAAGCTACGGCTCGTGACATTGCTCGCGCTGAGGCCCGAGGCAGTCGCAACCGCTTTGACAGTCATGTTGGAGGCTACAAGAAACGGTGCGGAGTACTGGATCGACGAACCCGTGGGCGGAGCGCCATCGATCGTGTAGTAGATTGTCGCTCCTGAGGTCGTCGAAGACAGGCTCACCACAACCGCGCCATTNNGCCGCACAAAAGAACTGCTGGGAACATTGCCTTGCCTGTCTGCATTTCAAGAACTCCGATTGGATGCCGCAAAACTCTATCCCACCCCTGCGCAACCATCAGAGCACCGGCGAATCGATGCGTCAAACAGCACTGCGTGCGGCAGACGCTCGCTGGAAGCTCGCACCGGCGTACCGATTGTGGAGCCGGGTGCCCTAAGTCAGACCAGCCACAAAAGTTGGGTTCAGTGGGAGCTTGAGATATGGGCCACGCCTCGTGATTTTACCTCTCTCAGA
>PLPU01000115.1:0-3665 GCA_003159975.1 Acidobacteriaceae bacterium | reverse complement strand
ATTTGGATCAGGCCATGTCAATTTGGGCAAAGACTCCCGATCGGCGAGCCGAGGCTTTCACGCTTACTTATTCGAGCTACGTGAACTCGTCGAACTCGGCGTATGCTTTGGCTTTCGATCAACTCACCCGCGCTTTAAGGATCTCGCGTTCCCTCGATGATCGTTTTGCCCAGGCTAGAGCTCTCGCCGACCTTGGCAATCACTACCTTCGTATTGACGAACTGGAGCAAGCCCGCGATAGCTACAATGCTGCGTTGGATCTCCTCGCGACGATGGGGAGTGTGGACCTGGAGGCAATCGTCCTCGACGACTTCGGCTATTATCTCGAGAACGTTGGAGATCCAAATAGCTATCGCATCTACAAAAGAGCTTCTCTCCTTGCACAACACACCGAACATCCTCTGGTTTCCGCGGCGATTCAGAGCGATCTGTGCCGCGCATCGATCGCCGCGGGCAACGCTGCGCAGGCACTGCAATACAGCAAGAGCGAGCGCCAACTGGCGTCGAGTCTGCGCGACGGTCTGATCGTTTCGCAGTCCCTGAGAGACACTGGCGACGCATACATGTCTGCCGGGAGAGTGAGTCTGGCTCTGAAGTACTTCACGCAGGCCGTGGACCCGAAACTGGTCGGTCCCGGCTCCGCTGAGCGGGCCAAAGCCCAGATTGAAGTTGCACGTGCGCTCGAAAGTCTTGGGCGGGCGCCGGAGGCGTTGGAAACGTATCGGGAGGCCGCCGCCCTAAGCCAGTCCCTGGGCATCGCGCGGGCTGAGGCCGACGCCCGGTATCGCATTGCGCGCCTGGAAACGGCCGAAGGGCAGCTCGATTCGGCTCTGCCCGAGATAGAGAAGTCAGCCTCCCTCGTTGAGTCCCTGAGGACCAAGGTCAGCGCGGATGACACGCGGATTCTGTGGTTCGCCTCGTTTCACTCGATCTACACGCTGTACATCGATGTGCTGATGCAGCTTTCATCTGAGAAGGCTGACGCCGGCAGGTCTCGTCACGCTTTTCAGATCGCCGAGCAGAGCATCGCAAGATCATTCGTTGAACTCCTCCATGAGGCGCAGGTTGAAGAGGGTGACAGCCAGGACCTGATCCGGGAGGATTCGTCCGTGCGCCGCCTCCTTGCGGAGAAGACAAAAGAAGAGAGCAGGCTGCTGGCGTCATCGAGCGGCACGGAAGCTACGCGCAAAGTTGCCTCTGATATTTCGGATTTGCAAGTGCGGGCTGCGCAACTCCAGTCGTTGTTGCAAACAAAAGAGCCGGAATACTTTCAGATGCAGGTGGAACCACTCGGCGTCGACAAGGTTCAGTCGTTGATTGGGGACGAGGAAATTGTGCTCGAGTATTCTCTTGGCACGAGTCATAGCTACCTCTGGGCAATCGGCAAAAACGGATTCTCCAGCTACGTGCTGCCGCCGGATGCGGAGATTGAACCCGCGGTTCGAAGATTTCGGCAAGCGGTTGTGTCTCCAATTGGTTCGTTCCAGGGAGNNAGACCTCGGCCACATGCTGCTTTCCCCCGTTCCCGATCTGAATCGATACAAACGCATCGTCGTGGTAGCCGATGGAGCCCTGCAATATCTGCCTTTCGGTGTCTTGATCGCAGATCCAGGAGACCGCGATTCTTCAGGGGAAATGCAACGGATCGCCGACCGGTACGAGGTGACCAATCTTCCCTCGATGACGGCTCTTTCAGTCCTGCGCAGCCGGCGGAATTTGAATGGTGCGCCGTCAAAAGAGGTGGTGGTATTTGCCGACCCGGTGTTTGAAAGGGACGATCCGAGAATCGACCCAGCTACCCAGAAGAAGACCATGAGGGTCTCTGCGATGAATCCAGATCAAGCAACGAGTTCCGCCGAGGGGCTGCCGCAGGCAAACCGGGGCTTTCCGAGATTACCAGGAAGCCGCCAGGAAGCCGCGGTCATTCGTGAAGTCGCTCAAAACGAGGATGCCGAAATCCTGTTGGGTTTTGACGCCAATCGCAACCGGGCGTTAAGTCCCGAGATCGGCAATTACCGCTACCTGCATTTCGCCACGCACAGTGTGTTTGACGACGAGCACCCGCAATCTTCCGGAGTAATCCTCTCACTTTTCGCGCAAGACGGAAGCCCCGAGGATGGGTACGTCCGTCTCAGGGATATTTACGACATGAAGTTGTCCGCGGACCTGGTCGTATTGAGCGCCTGTGACACTGCCTTGGGAAAGAACATAAAGGGCGAGGGCATCGTTGGCCTTACGCGGGGCTTCATGTATGCCGGCGCGCCACGCGTTGTTGCGACATTATGGCGTGTGGACGATGACGCGACCAGCGAGTTCATGAAGTGGTTTTACACGGGCATCCTTCAGAAGCACGAGTCGCCGGCTGCATCGCTCCGGGAAGCGCAAATGCGGATTCGCAAGCAGGCGCGCTGGCGATCTCCGTACTACTGGGGAGCATTTGTGATTGAAGGAGAATGGCGCTCGGAGAATGACGCCATCGGGGACGTCGCCAGGTAATCGTCCGGTTTCGGCGTTTGTCTCTACGCGACGTACACGATGCGGATCCCAGCCAATGCCTCCGATTTTCAAGTTAGCGTTCTTTTGATCACTCAATCTGCCAGAAGAGGGATACACTCTGATGAGCCGGAGCCGAAACGAAGATTCCGGTGAAAAATGCATTGTCAGCCATTTGAGTGATACGGTTACGCTTATTCGCAACGTGCTTGCCTCGGGGCTGTAGATTTCCAAGGAGAATTCAATGCCTGGCAGTTTGTGCTCGAAGCTCGTACTGACAGTCCTCTTTGCAGCATTAGCAGTTCCCGCCTTATCCCAGGTTGCGCCTTCCGCTACAGCCGGGACTGGCTTGACAATGGCCGTTGGAGCCGGCGTTTCCGACTACAAGATGGATTACGGCCCTGCCCATGAGTGGGGCGGAACATTGTGGCTCGACGCAAGTCTCAACCATGTCCCTTCATACCTGCAAGGACTCGGTATGGAGATCGAAGCTCGCGACCTGAGCCGCGACCGCGGACCGTATCTTCCCAACGATTTTCGAACCGATACTCTGGGCGGTGGACTGAAGTACTCCTGGCGTCATTTCCACAGAGTCAGACCCTATGTCAAATTCCTTGTAAGTTACGGAAGCCTCGACATTACGAAAACGGGCTACCATTTCACATGGGTCGATTTGGCTCCGGGTGGCGGCATTGACTACCGTGCATTCGGAAACGTCTGGCTTCGTGCCGACTACGAGTATCAGGACTGGCCGAACATCTTCGGGAAGGGATATGACCTCGACCCCCAGGGTGTTACAGTCGGCGCGATGTATGAGTTTGGTAATCACCGCTCAAGAAGGCCCTGAAAATCGAGGAATCAAGGCGGACCGAGAACTCCGGATTATGCGCGGCGGCCCGATGATATCACCGGCCAGAATACCGAAATCCATGGGTACCGGAAGCGGAAGCTGTTGTCGTTCGATGACCGCCTCCACACGCTCCAGGCCTCGATTCCAAAGCGGACCTGCTCGGCGCTGAGGTGTTTCAACCGCAAGGCATCGACCGGTTACCGGTTCGGAACGGCGACAAGTCCGGTTTTCAAGGCCGCCGGTATCAACCGATCGCCCATCCCTCCGCGGGAGTGGGCCTCACTTCGAGTGTACGGCCGAACGCGCATTTTTGGGCGACCCA
>PLPU01000472.1:0-2796 GCA_003159975.1 Acidobacteriaceae bacterium | reverse complement strand
CTGGTGTCGCGGTACATGCGGATCTCGCTGCCGACTTCAACGCCGGGGGCCAGCGCATTGGCCTCTTCGAGGGTGATCTGGTTGAGGGGGTCCTCGACCTGCTCGGCGTCGGCGACGACAGTCTTATAGATGTAGGCCGTGATTTCGCCGGTCTCTTTGTTGAGCTCTCCGCGCATGTTTTCCTGGGTTTTGTAAAACTTGCGCGTGGCCAGGGCGATGGCTTCCTCGACGGCGCCAACAACGATGCCGGGTTCAATGCCCTTTTCGCGGCTCAGGAGCTCGATGCTTTGATACAAAACGCTGGTGGCCATACTCTGCTTGCTCTCTTGGTGCTTCTGCGGCGGGGCTGGGTGGCCAGGCCGGTTGGTTGATAGGTTGGAGGAATGCGAATCGGGCACCCCTCAGGGGCTAAAGCCCCAGTCATTTTCTGTTGCATTCGGCACGACTGAAGTCGTGCCCTTTCGCACAAGGACGCCGGCTTGAGCGGCTTATCCCGGCGCCGTTAAACTCTTCAGATTTCTGGTACGAGTTGCGCTTTTTCGATGTTGCCTAGCGCAATCTCTACCGTGCTGACGCCGGTCTTCCGGCTCTTGCTGTTCTGCTTGACCGCGTTGAGGTCAAGGGTTACTGTTCCTTCGATGCCCGCTCCGGCTATGAGGCGGCCTTGCCAGTGCCGGTTGTTGCGAATCGGCTCAAAGGTCTGGATCTTGACCAAGCTACCCATGAACCGCTGAAACTCTTCCGCCCTGGACAGTTTCCGGTCCAGACCGGGTGAACTTGCTTCGAGCGTGTACTCCGCGCCCGGCATGAGGTCTTCGACATCCAGCAAAACGCCAAAATCCCGGCTGAAAGCGGCGCAATCCTCATGTGTGATGCCGGAAAGCTGGTCTACGCTCAGCGTTCCCTCAATCAGGCGTTCGGGAAGATCTTCCGCGCCGGCCGCAATCTGCGCTTTGAGCCGCGCCCGGCCTTCGGCGTTTTTCTCCAGAAAAATGCGGAGGGTGCGCTCTTTTGCGGGGCCGATGAACTCGAGATCCACCATGTCCAGCCCGTGCGAGGCGGCCACTCTCGCTGCCGCCGACCGAATTTCGTCCAGCTTGACTGCCATGTTCCCTATGCTGCCTAAAAGCAGCTTGTTTGCGGGGATTTTGCCCCAAGAATTGGCCCAAATAAAAAGTGGGCTGTGAGCCCACTCATCTCTCCGCCAGCCGGCGTACACGCGGCAACCATGGCGGACAAATTCGTCTGCATGGTTATCATACGGCGATTTGGCGGGAATTTCAATGGGGAAGGGGCGGATTGCGAGTTTCGGATGACAGATGACAGGTTACAGATGACAGTGGCCGGGTCGACGCGAGAGGGGAGTTGCGCGGGGTGCTGCAATACTATCTGCTATGAACTTGATGGCAATAAAGGTGTTGGTGGGTCTTGGCATCGCGGCAACGCTGTTTACGGGAATGCTTGCCGCGCGCATGGTGTGGGAGGAGACGTCCCTCACATGGCAGCAGGGGCCGCAGATGCTGGGCTTCTCGCTGGCGCACGGCGCAGGAGCAGTACTGTTCCTGGCACCAATCCTGCTGTCGCTTTGGATTCTTGTAGCCCTCATCGTTCTCGTGGTTTGCCTTCTGCGGAAGAGAAAGATCCCCGGGAGTTATTGGCTGACGCTCGGCGGTGCGCTTGCAGTGATTGGGATTCTTTCAATACCGCCGGTGTTTTTCCAGTGGTCGCTGATCGGGAGTTTTGCGAAGAGCCCGCATGCGGGGGACCTTATGGTCTACGACGCACGAGAAGGTGACCTGCGCACCGTGCGAGGCTTTCTGGAGCATGGCGTTCCGCTGACGGCAACAGATTATGAGGGTTCTACAGCGGTATTCGCGGCAGCGGCAGGCGGTAGCCTTCCAGTGATCGAAATGCTGGCAGCCAAGGGAGCCGACCTTAATGCAACCAACTTGTATGGAGATTCTCCGTTAGAGGCGGCATCCGAGCGTGGGAATGCTTCCGTGGTTTCCTTCCTCAAGGCGCATGGCACCGTTCAGATCCACGGAACTCCGGAGCAGCGGGATGCAGCAAGCGAGCTTATTGTTCGCAGGGATATCGAGCGACAAAAGCTTGCGCACTAAACAAAGAATTGAACGGACCGATGCAGCCTGGCGCTGATCGAATACCAGCTCCGGTGCTAGACTCAGCACTATCTATGGCTGGTACGCATTCTCCCCATTCGCAGCGTTCTTCTTCTCCTGCCTCCTCGGTTGCGGAGGCGCGGACGGCGCTGCTGAAACGCGCGGCGCGCGACGCGATGGACTACCTGGAGGGCGTGCATGCGCGGCCGGTTGCGCCCCCTCGTGAAGCTGTCGCGAAGCTCAGTGCGCTGCGGGGGCCGCTGCCGCCGGGGCCTACGAACGCCGAGACGGTGCTGCATCTGCTGAATGAATACGGGTCGCCGGCTACGGTGGCGAATGGCGGCGGACGGTACTTCGGCTTTGTGAATGGCGGATGTCTGCCGGCGGCGATGGCGGCGTCGTGGCTGGTGAATGCGTGGGATCAGAACGCGGCGTTTCAGGTGCAGTCGCCTGTAGCGATCACGCTGGAAGAGACGGCGCTCGAATGGGTGCGGGAGATGTTTGGGCTGCCCGAGGGCACGGGCGGCGCGGTGGTTACCGGGGCTACGATGGCCAATTTTTCCGCCCTGGCCGCGGCGCGTCATTCACTGCTGGGCCGGGCGGGATGGGACGTGGAGGCAGATGGGCTTTTTGGCGCGCCGCCGGTAACGGTTGTGGTGGGCGAAGAGGTGCACTC
>PLPU01000474.1:0-4434 GCA_003159975.1 Acidobacteriaceae bacterium | reverse complement strand
TACGTCGACGCCGCACGAGCACTGGGCGCCAGCGGCCTGCGCATCTTCTTCCGCCACATCCTGCCCAACATCGTCCAGCCTATCGTCGTCCAGGCCGCCATCGGCATGGCCGGCGTCATCCTCGCCGAGGCCACGCTGTCCTTTCTCGGCCTCGGCATTCCCGCGCCCGCGCCCAGTTGGGGATCGATGCTCAACGACGCTCGCTCCCACCTCTTCGACTCGCCCCACCTCGTGCTCTTCCCCGCACTAGCGGTAGCTGGCGCAGTCCTCGGATTCAACTTCTTAGGCGACGCCCTCCGCGACCGCCTCGATCCCCGAACCAGACTCGAATTGGGGCTTTGAGACTTCTATGGCACAACTGCAGATCGGGAACTGCGAACACTGTCAGAAGGAATATCGGTACGAGCTCTGGCACACTGGTTTCGCCGATTTGACCTACGCATATTGCGACGCATGCGGCTTGCTCGCAACGCTCAATCTCTGGGATCCAAGATGGTCCAAACTGCCGACCAACTCTTCGGGACACCGGGAAATCGAGGCGATCCTGGAGCCGTTTATTGAGCCATGCATTTGCGGCGGAGAATTCCGCAAGGGCTCCAAACCTCGATGCCCACATTGCAAATTCCCACTCTCCGCTGAGTACGCCGCATCATTCATTGAAGACAATGCACCGGGCACGGCAAAGGGATGGCGCTGGCAACGTAGCTGGAGCGGTTTGTATTGCTTCGCGACCGAGGACCCCGCCAAACCCGGAACCTTGAGACACATGCGAGACCCGTATCTTGCCTGAGAGGAAGATATGAAAATCGGCGTAATCAGCGACACCCATGGCCTCCTCCGCCCCGAAGTCGCTCCCGCCCTCGCCGGCGTGGAGCGCATCCTCCACCTCGGCGACATCGGCAAATTCTCCATCCTCAGCGAACTAGAGAAGATCGCCCCAGTCACCGCCATCAGCGGCAACATCGACCGCGAAGGCCCGTGCAGCGAACTCCCAGAAACTGAAGTAGCCCTAATCGCCGACCGCTACGTCTACATGCTCCACGACCTGAACACGCTTCACCTCGACCCCGCTGCGGGAAAATTCGCCGCCGTCCTCTCCGGCCACACCCACGTCCCCAACTTCTATACGAGAAAAGGCGTGCTCTACCTAAACCCCGGCAGTTGCGGCCCACGCCGCTTTCAGCTTCCCATCACCATCGCCCTGCTCACCGTCACCGACGCAGGCGAGTTCGATGCGAAGATCGTCCCGTTGAGTGCCGCTGAGTAACTCTGCGAGCATGGCTCTCTGCGCCTCATGCAAAGCCCAATACCTCCTTTAGACCCCCTTTACAAATAAGCTGTTCGAATCACCTCATCGCAACCCGCTTCCTGAGCGGCCCTGTGACCAATCGACTTCTCTTCCATGAGGCACCAAAAATGATCGCAACTTCGATCCTGCGCAGAGGTCTCTTCACTTCCGCCCTCGTCTTACTAATCGGAAGCATCGTTTCCGCACAGACGCCGCCCGCGGAAACTCAACCAGCCGCAGCGAGCGCCGGCACCTCAACCGACTTCTTCATCATGCCCGGATCGGACTTCGACCGGCCCGGTCTGGTTCCAAGGGCCAACCTGAACATCGGCATCGGCCACACCTTCGGCTTCCTTAAAAAAGACCCCATCGGCGACGAAGTGACCTTCGCCTATACCTACGAAAACGCAGGCTCCCACGGCTTCTTCCACACCAACTTCGGATCGCACACCGAAGCGCTCGGCATCATGAAAAACTTCAACCTGCCGAAAACAAAAGTCGTCACCGGGTACACATGGATCCAGGCCGGACTCACCAGTCTCACCGGCTACGCCCACGTTGAAAACCGCTTCTACGACGGCGAAGCGCTCGGCGCCGTGATCCATTTCAACGACCACAACGCCCTCTGGATTCAAGAGAGCTACGACAAGATTCCGACCGTCCCGTGGTACACCACCACCGGCATCGGCTACACGTGGAGCTGGTGAAACCGGCTCACCGTTAGCAACCACGGCGAGTTCGCGGCGCGGATCGTGCACCTTGACGGCCAGTGAAGGCGGTTCACTTGCCCGCTTCCGCTCTTCCTCGCAGAGGTCGTCTCTTGGGCTCGTGCTTCTCCAGCTTCGGCATTTGCCGCTTCATGAATTCATCGAACAGTGGCACTGTAAACGCCGTCTCGCCGTGGCGCTGGCTCCATACCATGCCCTTGTTGATCAGTTGCTGGCGCACCGTCGCAACCGAGGCGGCTTCGACGCCAAAGGTTGCGGCAATGTCGCCGGTTTGGTAGGGACCTGAGCCCAACTCCGCCATCGCTCGCAGGTATTTTTGCTGGAGAGGCGTAAGACGGTCAAAACGAACTCGAAAGAAATTGGCATCGAGATGGGAAATCACCCCCGGCGTTGCCCGTTCGACATCTACACGCCGGATTGGGCTCGCCGGCGCCGAATTCCAAACGTGAAAACCCCATTCCTGGATGAAGTACGGATACCGCTCTGTCACTCGGAGTATTTCGTCGACGGCGCCGTCTTCGAAGGCTACAGCTTCGTTCCTTGCCGGATTCACGAGCGCCGTGCGAGCCGCGATAGCTTCCAGTTGCCCCACAACAGGATAGGTGAAAAGACGCTCAGCATAGGACTTCGCATTGCCGGCGAGGGCAGCAATTTGAGGCAAGCCCGCTCCAACAAAGAACATGGGAAGATTACGCTGCGCAACCTCGTGGCAAGCGACAATCAGTGATGCGAGCTCCTCCGAAGAAAGATACTGTACCTCATCCAGAAAAATGCCGAGCGCTACGCCGCGCTCCTTCGCAGCTTCGCAAACCGCAACCATCAAATCGGGCAGATCCTGTTCAAGATTCCCGGTATCGGCGATCCCATTGGCTGGCTCAATACCAAGCTCAATCTCTCCGATCTTGACCTTGAATACCGACACGAAATTCCGCAAAACAGTGGATGCTCGGCGCACCAATTGCCCCGTCCCGGCCCTCAGGTCGAGACTATAGAGAACCTGACGCAACTCAGGCGCCAGCAGTTGAGGCAGCATTCCGCCTTCCGGAGCCTCCACCTTCGCCGTCCGGAATCCTTTGTCCTCGGCCATACCGTGCAATCGATTAAGCAAAACTGTTTTCCCAACCCCGCGCAACCCCAACAGCATCATCCCTTTAGTGGGCCGAGAGTCAAGCACACGGTCCATATCGATGGTTGCCTCTTCAAGCAGCCGGTCGCGCCCTGCTAGTTCTGGCGGCTGCAGCCCGGCTCCGGGCGCATACGGGTTGTTTCGACGATCCATAGCACGATTTTATCATAATTAATTACTTTAATTGGATACCTATTAACTAAATTAATTTATCTATATCTACTGTTCGGCCACTTCCCTTCTTACCGCATCCGCGGATTCACCCACCGGTTCACCACGTCCGTCAGCAGGTTCACCAGCACGTACGTCAACCCAATCGACAGCAGGCACCCTTGCACCAGCGCGTAGTCGCGATTTGAAATCGCACTCACCGTCAGCCGCCCCAGCCCCGGCCAGCTGAAAATGGTCTCCGTAACAATCGCCCCAGCCAGCAGCGCGCCAAACTGCAACCCCACCACCGTCACAATCGGAACCAGCGCATTGGGCAGCGCGTGCCGCCACACCACCGCAGTCTCGCTCAACCCCTTGGCCCGCGCCGTGCGAATATAGTCCTGGCCCAGTTCCTCCAGCATCGCCGTGCGCACCATGCGCGTCAGAATCGCCGCCAGCGACGCGCCCATCGCAATCGAGGGCAGCACCAGGTAATGCCAGTCGATCGACCGCCCGCCGCCCGCATTCGCGCCTGAAACCGGCAGCCACCCAAGCAGAATCGAGAAGACCAGAATCAGCACCGGCCCCAGCACCAGCCCCGGAACAGACAGCCCGGTCAGGCTCACCACGGAAAGCGCCTGGTCCAGCCATCGCCCGCGCCGCACCGCCGCCAGAATCCCCGCCGGCAGCGCCAGCGCCAGCCCCAAACCAAGCGCAGTCAGCGTAAGCGCCATCGTGTAGGGATACCGCGCCGAAATCAGGTGCGCCACCGTGTCATGCAGCCGGATCGAGCTGCCCAGGTCGCCGTGCACCACGCCGTTCCAGTAGTGCAGATACTGCCTCCAAAGCGGCTGGTCCAGCCCGTACTGATGCCGCAGAGCCGTCAAATCAGCCGGCGTCGCGCCATCGCCCAGCATCTGCAAAATAGGATCGCCCGGCACCAGGTGAATCAGCAGAAAGACCAGCGAAACCACCAGCCAGACAACCGGAATCGTAAGCGCGAGGCGGGTAAGAATCGACTTCATGGGCTAGTGACAACGATAAATCAGCAGGTCGGCAAGTCAGCGCAGACGAGCCGACAAGTGTTCCATCTATAAAGTTCATAGCAAAACAGAAGCTGTCATCCTGAGCGAAAGGGGCCC
>PLPU01000302.1:0-3809 GCA_003159975.1 Acidobacteriaceae bacterium | reverse complement strand
CAGCTTCTTGATCTCTTTGCTCAGCCGCAAGTCGCGCTTGGCCACCAGCAGATCCTGCACCAGCATGGCGCAGCTGGTGTATTTCATCCGGCGTCCCTTCGCGATTAGTTCGTGGGCCAGGGCGCACAGCAAGTGGCTCTTGCCCGCGCCAGGATTGCCGAACAGCAGCAAGTTCTCCTGGCGATCGAGGAAGCTGCCGTCCACCAGTGCCTTCAGTTGCCGTCCAGCCTTGACGGGTAGTCGCTTCAAGTCGAAGTTAGCCATCGTCTTCTCTCGCGGCAGTCCCGACTCGCGCAACAGCGCCGCGATGCGATTACGCCGTCGCGACTCGCACTCTCGCTCCGATAACTCAAGAAGGTATTGCTCATAACTCAGTGTTTCTTTCTCCGCCTGTTGCGCGGCCTGTTCGAAGCACTCGCGCATCGCAGGCAGATGCAGTGCTTTCAAGTTCTCCATCAACGCCGTTCTGATCTGAAGGGCCGCGCTCATTGCAGCACCTCCTGCGTACTGAACAACTGATCGAAGACTCTGAGATCCACCACCGCCACCTCGACATCGCGGACGGTCGTGTTCTGCTCGGCGCCCAGCATGGCCTCGATCCCCGCGGCGCTGATCGGCTCATCGCCTGGTCCCAGCATGACAAGCAGCGCCGCATCGACTCTGACCTCGCTGTTCCTGGCAGCCAACTCCAGGATCTTCAGGTATTCCTTGCTTGCCTGATACCGGCCAAGCTGCTCCTCAAGCAGGTCGAAGGTCATGCGGAAGCGGCTGGTGGGGAACAACTCGCCGCGATACCGGTAGTGCTCGAAGGCACCCGGCTTGCGCACCAGCCAGTCGATGATGTGCCGGTAATCCACGCGATGCTTCTGCCGCCCGCGCAAGCGTGGCATCTCGGCCACCTTCTTCTGCCCGTACCAGACCTCCACATGGTCCATAAACAGCCGCGCCTCCACTTGCTCGCCGATCAACCGGCTCGGCACCGAGTACACGTTGCGGTCCACATAGATCAGGCTGCCCGAGTCGACCTTCACCCGCTCGCTCTTGAATGACTCCATGCGCCGCGCCGGTAACTCGCGCATCGCTTCCATCTCTTCGTGCAGACGCTCACCGCGCCCGGCGTTCAGCCGCTCCAGCATCGCTCGAAGGAACGACTTGTATGCATCAACACTCAAGAAGTCCACACTGCCACGCAGCATCAACTCTTGCGCGACAGCCCGCTTGAAGCGATGGTGCCGCTGCTCAACATCGCCGTTCTCGTTACCATGGCCGGCCTGCGTCTTCTCACTCTCCAGACCGTAGCAACGCATCAGCCCCTTGTAGCGATCCGTGAACTCGGCAGGGTCGCTCATGTTGTTGACCGCCGTCGAAAGCCGGTCGGTGCGATGGCGGTGCGGCACTTTGCCAAGTCCCCATAGCGCGTTCTGCAACCCTTCGCTCAAGCTCTCGAAACTCTCTGAAAAGCACACCGTTGCTGCTTCCCAGTTCGAATACGTCAGCACGAAGTGATAGATCAGGTGCGGAAAACTCTGCCCCTGGATGGTCACGCCCAGCTCTTCCATGTGCGTGAAGTCCGACGCTCCCAGCCGGCCCGGTGGATGTTCTTGTGCGAAGAACACCTCTCTGGCCGGACCCTCGGTCGCACGCCACACCTTCACGCGCCGTTGCAAAGTGCGCACCTGCCCGTCCTGAAAGCGACCGGGGTTCTGTCGCTGCAAAAACTCGAACACCGTCTTGGCCTCAAGCCCGGCGTTGTCCTCAAACAACTTCTGCACATCGTCCCAAACATCCAGGAACGGATCGGGCCGTGTCCGACCGCGCACCGCCGCCGGCAACTCGCTGGGCAATCCGCCATGACGGCGATACTTTCGTGCAGTCTTGGCATCCATCCCTGCCTTGGATGCCGCAATCTCCTGATTCTCCTCTGTCTTTATCAACGCAAACAACCTCCGAACCTGCTTGTCCGTGACCAATCCGCCTCCGCTCCGATGAACCGGAATACGCTTGGCCTAATTGTCGTTGCATCGGGAGTTTTGTTTGTCGTTGACCGGTACTTCTAATTGTCGCCCGTCAGATAAGGCTGCATTGGGAGGTAGGGTTTATGCACCCCCCCTTTCCCCCCACGATTTTACGCCGGAGAGGAATTGCAATCAACTCTGTGCGTTTTCCCCGTCGAAGAGTGCGCAATGCTCCCCAGATGTCCGATCCTGGCGCTACCGTGGTGCTATCCCGCTAGCAGGGCACAAACCGCAAAGTAGTGCGGCCAACAGTAGGCCCGGCGCCACACTGGGCCTTACGATCCGACCACTCACGGCCTGATAGCCGCCTGGAGGCATTCCCGGTGCTCAGAATGCACCTGACCGGCTGCCAGAACCGCGCATATACTTGTGGGCGAGGAATGATGACAGTGAGGAGACGGAGACTGTTGGTTCTTGGAATGCTCGCGGTGGCCGGCGCGATATTGACCGCTGGTGCATCAGCGCAGAGCACATTCAAAGCGTTGCAGTCTAAAGCCCAGGCTGGAGATGCACGCGCACAGTTCAACCTTGGCTTCCTTTACTACCACGGGCAAGGTGTAGCGCTGGACCATGCTCAAGCTGCGCACTGGTACAACAAAGCAGCCGAGCAAGGACTTGCAGAAGCACAGGTCAATCTTGGTCACCTGTATGCCCATGGCGAGGGCATACCGCAAGACTATGCGCAAGCTGCCGTGTGGTGGCATAAAGCCGCCGAACAAGGGTCTGCGGAGGCGCAATATAACCTCGGCTTCATTTATGCTCACGGCCAAGGCGTACCGCAAGATAATGTGCAAGCTGCTATCTGGTGGCGAAAAGCAGCCGATCAAGGTTATGCACAGGGGCAATTTGACCTTGGCCGTTTGTACGACAAAGGCGAAGGAGTGCCACAAGACTTCGCGCTGGCTGCTGTCTTGTATCGCAAAGCTGCTGACCAGGGACTTGCCGGTGCACAGTTCTTTCTTGGTACCCTCAATAGCCTCGGCCAAGGTGTTCCGCAGAATTTCGTAGAGGCTTACTTTTGGTTAGACCTTGCAGCGGCGGGAAATCTGAATACAGAAGGTCTCAAGCAAGAGGACGCAATAGAAGTTCGCGATCAAACAGCTGTATTCCTGACACCATCGCAGCTTTCCCAAGTTCAGGCGCGCGCAAGCAAGTGGTTTGTGGCGCACCCTGTTTCAAAATGAAGTCGCCTCTTCCATCTCCTGTTTTGGCGGATGTCGCTCGACAGGTTCCCTTGTTACCATTCGGAAGCGATCAGACCCACACTCTCTCATAGGAATGTTCCTTCTTATTAGGAATGCTCTTAGAAATAGAGAAGTATCCCGTAAAGTAGGGCTGGGAGATAACTTACGGCCTCGCCACGCGCAATAAATGAAGGAGAGGTATTCAATGCCTGCGGGTGAGGGTGCTCAATTCCTGCGCCCGAAGCGGCGGCTAGGCTATGCGCGATCACCACTGGTCCTTGCCAATCTCGCTCCAAGAAAGTGATGAGGCGGCCGGCGGAGGGTCCAGTTCGATAGGCTTGCTGAGAGGGCTGGGCTGCTCGGGACCATTGGCCCCAAATGGGAAGCTGGTCCCCGCGCTGTCGATCTTCGGCGGCTTTCTGGACTGGATATGGCTTGTAGCGCACAAAGGAACGGCAGCGGGGGCCGCTCCTTTCCGCTGATAGATCGCCCTTTCTTTCGGGTGGAGCGGCCAAGGCTGGCCGGTCTCAGGATCGCACAGGACAAAGACGAATCCTTCCGTTCCATAAGGCTCGGCTTGCACCAAGCCCACCCGAATCAATTCAGCCCG
>PLPU01000227.1:887-26090 GCA_003159975.1 Acidobacteriaceae bacterium | reverse complement strand
GTGCCCCGGGCATGGATTCGCCGCCTGCGCAACCAGATCTTCGGCCAGCTCAAAACCGTAGCGGGCAAAGTAGAAGGCTGCGCCGTGGAGCCGCTCCTGCAATCCGCCGGCGGGATAGAGCGACTGGCAGATGGCCTCCGCATGCCGGCCAAGAGAAACCTCGCGCTGCATTTGGAAGTTGGCGGCGAGCGTTCGCAGGCGCTTCATCTGGTAGCGCATTTTGCTGGCCGCGGTCTCCGCCGAACGGCCAAGGCCGGCGTCCTGGGCGCGCATCCATTCGAGCAGCGTGGTTAGTTCGGCGTCCAGGGCATTGCCTGTGGCAGCCAGCTTTTGTTTGCCCTCGATAGGCATTGCGCGCGCCGCAAGCAGCCTGGCCAGCGTGTCTGGAGTCTCGCTGAAGACCCGTTCCAAAGTCAGTTCGTGCTTGCGCAGGAGATCGGCGATTGCCGGCTCAATCAGGGTTGCTGAAAAGCGCGGTTGCACTGGCGTCCTGCGTCCCAGGATCTTCTCAAACAGCACAGCGGACTGGGCGAAGTAGGCGATCTCCGCAGGGCCGCCGATGGTGAGCGATGTGGACAGCAGAAAATCCTGAAACACGGGACGCAGCAGCGCCGAGGGCGAGATCCGCTCCGGCGCGGCATCCAGTATGCCAAGTAATTCCGAGGTGGAGATTCTCTCACGGCCAACTTGCCAACTTCCATCCGGCTCCGACGCTGTTTCCGGCAGGCGTTTCAGGGCCACACGCGCGCCGGTTTTGTCGTCGATGAGGAACAGCAGGCTGGATTGTGCGGCGACGGCTACCTGCGCGTGGTAGCCCGCTGCTTCGAGTTCGGCGTTGCGCTCGGTGAGCCGGGCGTGGAATTCGTCGGCGCGCTCAATGCCGGCGCGGAGAACAGGTGCACCGAGGCGGTGGAGTTCACGGCTCGACGCATCGAGCACAAGAAGACCCTGCGCGGCAAAGACCTTCGAGTAAAACTCGGCAAAGGCCTGGGCAAACGTCCGGCCTGGCTTGTAGGCCTCGGCCAGCGTTTCCATGGCGTCAGAAAAGCCCAGCAGCTCCCATGCCTGATCCACCAGAGGGGTAATCGAGTCGTCGAGCACCAGGCCGCCAACAGGCCGTGCGGCCGCAGGCGCATTTTCGTAGACCAGATTGCGCAGCTCGCGGCGCGCGGGGAAGGTGACGTGATTGATCTCGGCAAAGTCGTGGTCTTCCGTAGCCAGCCAAAAGATGGCAGCGTGAGGCCTGCCCGCCGCCGTGGCCTGGCGCGCGCGTGCAAGGGCCGAAGCCGCCTTGAACGGCGTAAAAAGCGGGCCGCCGAACAGGCCAACCTGCTGCCCCGTCACCACCGTTCCCGCACCGGCGCCGAGAGCTGCCAGCGCTGGCGCGGCTGCCGGCGACGCATTCTGTTCCCCCAGCAGCCGAACCAGTTCCGGCCAGTGCGCAGGCAGAGACGGGCGTGTCTGCCAGCTCTCATCCGGCGGCAGCGAGGAGTAGAACGGACGCACCGCGTCATCGCCGGCGCAGAAGTCCAGGAAAAGCCGGTGCAGGCCCGGCGCAACGGTGATGGGAAAACACTCGGCGGTCAGCAACTCGTTCCCTTGCTTTTCATTCCCCAGCTTTGCGGTTTGCGGTTTACTCGCTGTTCGGCTCTGTTAAGGATGCCACGCCGGGCGCAATCGATGCAGAAGTGCCTCATGGGTGGCAGCGGGAAGCATGCGCAGTGCGTATACTTTGCCCAAGCAAGCGACAAGCGAGAAGCCAATCCCGCACATCCCACTGCCGTTTGAGGAAGTGATGAAGGACGTGCTGGAGGTGAGGCCAGCCGAGAAAACACGGCAAAACCCTGAGAGTCCGAACAAGGCACCCAAATAGGGAATTGCCTATTTTGGGGTCACAATGGTACAAAGGTGCTCCAAACGCATCGAACTATAACGGCTCGCATTGCGTATAGCGAGTGCGCGGCAGGTAGAATTGATCCGATGGCAACTCCTAATGCACTGTTCGCAATCTTTGCACTACCCGACGCAGTAACTGCGGCAGCCGTGGAAGCGCGCCTCCAGACCATCTCCCCGTGGCTCTTTTTGAAGGTTGGTACAGGAGAGTGGCTTGTGATTGCGCCCACCGCGACTACAACCAAAGAGGTTTGCGATCGGATTGGTTTAGGAACCGTCGATCCGATTGGCAGCGGCATCGTTGTGCGTGCAGAAGGCTATTTTGGTCGCAGATCTAAATCGATATGGGAATGGATTGCAACCAAACAGGGAGCTGAGCTTGGGACCGCCGCGCCAGTCTAAAAACCCGAGAGACGAAGATTCGACTCCGGACTCAATAACAGTCACGAGTGGGAGCGGTGCATCCGTAGATAATTTCTATGGAATCTATCAGCGTCTCTCCTCGATCGAATCATCGATCGGCTTTATCACGGCAGCGGTTGACGATTCCAAGTCAAAGATTGAGGCCATTGCTAAAGATGTCGTAGAGACAAAGGCGAAGTTTGACATATTGAGGCCCATCGCTAAGACGATAAGCAAAGGCGTCTGGGCTGTATTTCTTTTATTGTTAACGTTCGGCCTCAGTGTGCTTGGAATGTGGTTGAAACATCACTTCAACTGGTAATTCCCTGCCCATATACCCCGTCTTGAGTCTTGGGTTTGTCAAAGGCGTAATGTCGACTTTTCTTTACAGAGNNGAAGAGTAAATCAAAGCCGGTGGCCAAAAAGGCAAAGCCCGCCAAGGGGAAGAAGTTGAAGGCTCTCAACCCGGCGGTCGTCGAGAAGGCGCAACTGCTCAGCTCCGTGGTCGTCTACCAGGGTCCGCTCTTCCGTGTGCTCCACGACAAGCTGATTGAGCCCGACGGGACGCACAACGAACGTGACGTCATCCGCCACAACGGCAGCGTGGTGATCCTGGCCATCGACAACTCGAAGAGCAAGAAGGATCCATGGATCGTGATCGAGCGCCAGTACCGTCATGCGGCCAATCAGTATCTGTGGGAACTGCCGGCCGGCAAGCTCGATCCCGGGGAAAATGCTCTCGCCGGCGCCCAGCGAGAACTGGCTGAGGAAACCGGCTATAGCGCGAAAAAGTGGAAACCGCTGGTCGAGTACTACGCGAGCCCCGGGTTCCTGGGCGAATCGATGAAGATCTTCGTTGCCGAGGGTCTGCTGGCCGGGAATGCCCATCCGGAAGCCGACGAGCATATCGAATTTCGCCTGGTCAAGCTCTCCGAAGTGCTCAAAATGATCGAGAAGGGCGCGATTCTGGACGGAAAGACGCTCACCAGCGTGCTGCTGTACGCGCGCAANNCCCGGCCCTATCCCATTTCGCGGGACTTAACTCTAAAATCCGACTCAACCTTTCAACGCCTTTACGCGTCTTAGATTATTAGGGCGGGCGTCCCCATCAACATCGCTCGCCCTGACTTCAAGCGAATCAAAGGAAGGCGGAGCCTGTGGCTCAACACAAAGGGAAGGTCAAGTGGTTCAACAACGCCAAGGGCTACGGATTCATCGGACGTGAAGACGGGCCAGATGTATTCGTCCATTACTCATCGATTCAACTGGATGGGTACAAGACGCTGAAAGAGGGCGACGACGTCGAGTTCGACATCGTCGAGGGCCAAAAGGGTCCCCAGGCCGATGCGGTGGTCCGTTACAGAGACGCCGCAGCTCACAGCGCTGCCTGACAGCGGAGTTCGCCGGGTGTAATGCAAGACCACCCGCACGTGGTGCACGACAGGTGTGTCCAGATTGCCGCTCCTTATCACGCATCGGGCACACGTCGGGCACACATCGCACTTCCGGCCAACGGGAGTCCAGGTTTATGGTGTGCCCCAAGCGCGCGCAGTTGCAATGCACTGTTTTCTAATCCCTAATCCCTATTCCCTATTCCCTGTTTTATCCGATACTGTCAGCGGAGACTTTTCCGATGGACAACCCCACCATGGCCCGATTGCTGGCCGAAACCGCCGACTTGCTTGAAATTGACGGCGGCGACGGCTTTCGCATTCGCAGCTATCGCCGCGCGGCCGAGGCCGCCGAACAAACCACTGTCGACCTGATGGCCGCTTCGGCTGAGACGGCCAGGCTGCTGGAGATCCCCGGCATTGGCAAAGGAATGGCGGCCAACCTGCAGGCCATCGCCGCCACGGGCACGCTCCCGCTCCGCGACGAACTGCTGGCCAAATACGGCGCCGGCCTGCTGGAACTGCTGAAGCTTCCCGGCATGGGCCCCAAGACGGTCGCGCTCTTATGGGACGCAGCTAAAATCGGCAGCATCGACCAGCTCGCCGAGGCGATCGAGGCCGGCCGCCTGGCTGGCCTGCCGCGCATGGGCGAGAAGCAGATCGAGAAGCTGCGCAAGGGCATCGACGACTATCGCCGCAGCGCCGGCCGCTTCCGCATTGACGTGGCTGAAGAAGCTGCGCAACGCATCTCTGCTTACCTGCTTGCCTTTGACGGCATCGAAAAGGTCACGCCAGCGGGCTCTTTGCGCCGCGGGCGCGAAACAGCGGGCGATCTGGACCTGCTGGTTACCGGCCCCGCCTGCGCGCCGGAACATACTGCCGCCGCTGTNNNCCTTCGGCCAGCTATGGCGCGGCACTGCAATACTTCACCGGCTCCAAGGCCCACAACGTTTCGCTGCGCCAGCGCGCCCTCAAGATGGGCTACACGCTCAGCGAGTGGGCGCTGGCCCGGCTGGATGACGAGTCGGTTGTCGCTGCGGCAACCGAGGAGGAGATCTATGCCGCGCTGGGCATGGATTGGATGCCGTCCGAGCTGCGCGAGAACCTGGGCGAAATCGAGGCTGCCGCCCGCCACGCGCTGCCGCGGCTGATTGAGAAAGCCGATCTGCGCGGCGATGTGCACATGCATACCACGGCCACCGATGGCCACAACTCGATTCGTGAGATGGCCGAGGCGGCACTCGCCTGCGGATTCGAGTACATCGCCATCACCGACCACTCCAAAAACCTGGCCATGACCAACGGGTTGGACGAAAAGCGGGCCCTCGAACATATCCAGCGCATTCGCGAAGTCGATCGGCAGATGGCCGGCCGCATCCGCGTCTTCACCGGCATCGAAGTGGATATTCTGGCCGACGGCGCGCTGGACCTGGAAGACGAGGTGCTGGCGCAGATGGAGGTGGTCATCGCCAGCGTCCATACCCGCTTCGAACAGAGCCGCGAGGAGATGACGGCGCGCGTGCTGCGAGCCATCGAAAATCCTTATGTGCGGATTCTGGGCCATCCCACAGGCCGTCTGCTGCTGCGCCGCGAGCCGTTTGCCCTGGACCTGGGCGCAGTCCTCCGCCGCGCCGCCGAACTGGGCGTAGCCGTGGAGCACAACGCCGCCCCGGAGCGGCTCGACCTGAACGACCGGGATCTGCGCCTGGCCAAAGAGCTGGGCTGCAAGATCGTCATCAACTCCGACTCGCACGACGCACGCAACCTGGGAAAGATGGACTATGGGATTCGCCAGTTGCGCCGCGCCTGGCTGGGGCCGGAGGATGTTTTGAATACCCTGGGAGCGGTAGATTTTCTGGCGGCGCTCAGGCCGCGGGCATAAGAACTTTCTAACATTCCGCGCTCCGCACTGGTCTCAGATCCGTTGGCTCGTCTCGGTGAGTCCAGGGCTTTTCGTGTCATTCGATTGTCCAGATGCGCTCGGTGTTTGAACACCAGAATTTGTCTTGACATTAGACAGCCTAAGTGGGATAGTTATATCAACTTACCTACGGCGTGCCGTAGGCCCAGAGGCCGTTGCATGCGAATGCAGCGGCCTTTTGCATTTACAATGCAGGGCATGAAGACGGTTGTGTATGTAGACGGTTTCAATTTGTATTATCGCGCTCTCAAAAACTCTCAACACAAATGGCTTAACCTACAAGCGCTTTGCCAGGCGGCACTTCCAGGCATATGCAATATCGTAAGGATAAATTACTACACGGCTCGCGTCTCGGGCCGCCCCAATCCAGACTCTCCAAGAGATCAGAACATCTACTTGGAAGCGCTAAAGACCTTGCCAAATCTTCGGATTCATTTGGGCAATTTCCAGGTCACAAATAAATGGATGTTTCTGGCTCAGCCAATTGAGTTCCGGCCTCCTGGCACCATTCCACAGCCCGTCCCCGTTTTCGCCCGGGTTGTTAAGACGGAAGAGAAGGGTTCAGACGTCAATTTGGGAGCTCACATGGTGCGGGATGCATTCACAGGCGCATTCGAGCACGCCGTCATCGTCACAAACGACACAGACCTAAGAGAACCGCTGCGGATTGTCATAGAAGAGGCCGGCCTGCCGGTCACCCTGCTCACGCCCAATGTCCACCCAACAGAGGATCTGAAGAAACTCGCCACCCATATTCGTAATTTGCGCTCCTACCTCGGCGTGTGCCAGTTTCCAATCACATTGATCGGACAAAACGGTCAACTCTTAACAAAACCAGCGGATTGGTGAGAATTTGGAAGTACCAACCGACTCCTTGATGGGTTTGACGGAATCCCGATTTTCCACATTAGGTATGAAAGGCACCACTTTCAGTGCAATAAGATGCACTTCAGGTGACCGGGCGCACGATTTCGTGGTCCGATTTACTCTGGTAGGGATAAGATAAGGGCGCGATGAGTCTACTCCGGCAGGATTCCCCCCAGCTCGACGACGCCGCCCGTGGCGAGGACTACGCCAAGGGTTCCAGCCACCTGATGTGGACCAGCGTGTTCGCCGCGGTGCTGGTCAGCATGGCAATTGCCGGCTATGTGATCGCCGGGCAAAAGCCGCCTGTCGTCAGCGGAGAAGTTGTCCAGGTGTGGGCTCACGTGCATCACCCCGAGACTTCTGGATTCGATGCCAACGGCGAGTCCATGGCCAAAGTGGGCTTCGACCAGGTGCTGGTGTTTGCCCAGGTCAGGCTGCACAATGAGGGCAAGCAGCCGCTCTTCCTGCATAACGTGCTGGCCAATGCCACACTGGACGACGGCATCCACTCCAGCTATGCCGCGACGGCGTCCGACTACAACCGGTTGTTCATCGCTTATCCCAATCTGACCGTTCCGCACGGCAAAGCGCTGTCGCTGGAGACGACCATCGCTCCGGGTCAGACCGTGGAGGGGTCCGTCGTGTCATCTTTCCGTATGAGCAAACAGCAGTGGGACGCGCGCAAAGATCTGAACTTCACCTTCGGTTTCCTCTACCAGCCGAACCTGGTGCTCGCGCCCCACACCGCGGTTACTGACCAGTAGGCGGAACCGGCGCGCTCTTGGGCACGGAAAGATATCCCTTGACCGTATTCTTGGCGCTCACCGAGTTCACCACGACTTCAAAGAGCGCGGGATCTTTGCCGGCGTAGAACTGCAGCGGCTCGTTCAGGTTCCTGTCCTTCTTTTCGTACTCCTTGTCGTCGGCATACACCGTGAGCGTGAACTTGCTCTTCTTGGCGTCCGCCTTTTTCAGTTCCAGGCTCACCGTGCCCACCGGCTTTTTCTGCCCTTTGGCCAAAGTGAACTCATAGTAATTGCGGTCGCCCTTGTGCTCCAGCATCACCAGCTCGTCGTGATTGCGTGCGATCACGCTGTTGGTGCCGCTCAGATCGCCCCTCACCGCCTGCAACTGGCTGATTGTCGTGGCCAGATCGCTTTGCGTCTTGCCCAAGTCTGTCTTGACGCCGCCCACATCGGTCTTCACGTCGGAGACAGCACTGGAAACGGCGCTGACCTGCTGCGCGGTTTGCTTCTGGGCGGTGGCCAGTTGCGCCGTGTTGGCTTCAACCGCCTGCTCCCGGCGGATGATCTCCTGCGCGCGGGCGTCCATCTGCTTCTGGGTCAAACCGAGCGACTTGCCGAGTTCCTCGGTAGCCACATTGAGGCGGGCATCGGTTTCGCGCAGCTTGGCGGCCAGTTGCTTGTTCTGCTGCGTCGCCTCATCCAGTTCCGTCTTCTGGCTGGACACGCGGCCGCTGAGAACATAGCTCCAGATCAGCCCGCCCAGCGCGCAGATCAGCGCCGCGGCAATAACCGCCAGCAGCGCGCCGGAATAGGTTCGGGGTGCATTTTCAAATTCTTCGCTCATTCGTTTGCCTTTCTCATATTCAGCAGTCCGTCCAGCGAACCGCTCTTCAACGGCCTGCGCGCACAGCCCCAGGCCTGGTGATGACGGCGTTCTTTAACGATAGACGCCATCTGGGAGCATTCTCTCACTGGAATCTTCCCATTTTTGTTTCAGATCGGATTCTGCTTATCCAACTCCGGAGGCTCCGCTCAGTGCGGCTCCGGGGGGTCTTCCGCAATATAGGAAGCATACAACCCCTGAGCCAACCGGCGTCCCGATGAGCCGGGGAAACGTCCTGGCAAGTAGGATCGATCGCCCTTGGCCGCGGGCGAGTTGTTCCACGCTTGGGTGACAACCATGGAATGGTTCCGTTATAAACATCTTTGCTGCATTTTCCGGCGCCGCGCCTCCATTTCAAGGATCGGAGGCATCCCGCGGCGGGTGTTCATCGCTGGGGCTTGATGCCCGGCATTTACCGCAACCATCAATGAATTACCAAAAAGGGGAGATCCAAAAGCTATGTCGACTGCTGTCGCGGGGAAGGGTCTGGAAGGAATTGTTGCGGCGAACTCCGGGGTTTGCTATATCGACGGAGAAGCCGGCGTGCTGGCCTATCGCGGCATCGACATTCACGAGCTGGCCGTCAAATCCACGTTTGAAGAAACCACCTACCTGCTCTGGAACGGCATCCTGCCCAACCAGCTCGCGCTGCGGCAGTTCCAGTCGCAGTTGGCGCTGGCCCGCTCACTCGATGTGCGGATCATTGACCTTTTGCGCTCCTTTCCGACCACGGCTACGCCCATGGAAGTGCTGCGCACCGCGGTCTCCGCGCTCAGCTTTTACGACGCCGACGAGAAAGACAACTCCCACGACGCCAACGTGCGCAAGAGCTATAACCTGACCGCGCAGATCGCCATGCTGGTGGCCATCTACGACCGGCTGCGCAAGGGAAAGGAAATTGTCCCGCCCGACCGCTCGCTCTCGCATGCCGCCAACTTTCTGTGGATGCTGACCGGCGAAGTGCCTTCAGAGACGGCCACGCGCACCCTCGATATTGCCCTCATTTTGCACGCCGACCACGAGTTCAACGCTTCCACCTTTGCCGCTCGCGTGATCGCCGCCACCCTCTCCGACATTCATTCCGCCATTACCGGCGCCATCGGCGCGCTCAAGGGCCCGCTGCACGGCGGCGCGAATGAAGCGGTGATGCGCCTGCTCTACGCCATCGACAAGGCCGGCGCCGATCCCGTGGAGTACGTGAAGAACATGCTGGCCGCGCGGCAGAAGATCTCCGGCTTCGGCCACCGCGTTTACAAGACCGAGGACCCGCGCGCCACCCACCTGCGCCGCATGAGCGAGCAGTTAGGCCGCGATGCGGGCCAGCCCAAATGGTTTGAGATGTCGCGCGCCATCGAACTCTATATCAATGCCGACAAGAAGCTCAACGCCAACGTGGATTTTTACTCCGCCTCCACTTACGCGACGCTGGGCATCGACATCGATCTCTACACGCCGATCTTCGCCGTCAGCCGCATCGCCGGNNAGCCACGCGCGGAAGCTCGCGCAATCCGGCCCCTGCGTGCTCACTGAGCCAGCAATCCAAACACCGCAACCCCGGTCTGAGTTCCCACGTATACCTTGCCATTCACAACCAGCGGGGTAATGAATTTGTTTCCATTGCCGAAGCTGTCGCGCCCACTGGCAGCCTGGCCGCTGTTGTAAAGTTCATGCGTCAGATTGGTCGCATCGTAGGCGTGCAGGACTCCGGGAGCGCTCATGCTGGATTCCAATGCCCATACGATCCCGTTCTGGCTCCCATTGGCGGATACGCTCGGCGTGGTCCCTGGGTAAGGAAATGAGACGGACGACTGGCTCGACGGAGTGGTCCCGAGCAGCGCATCGGTCATTGGAAAAGCTTTCAGGCCATCTCCAACCGCGCCATAGTAGAGCACGCCGTTGAAGAACGCGGGGGTGGAAAAGACCTGGCCTGACAGCGCACCCGTAACCTCCTGGTAAATGTTGGGATCCGTGATAATACTGGGCTCGAACTTGCCCAGATTATCCCGGTCCGCGAGATAGATATTGCTGTCTTTGCCCGCGCCCACAATCAGGTGATGGACCACTCCTTGCGCATCTGTCTGGTCGGGCAGCAGGACTTCCCCGCCTGATCCCAGATCCTCGTCTTCGTCGGATTCCATGACCGTGTTATAGGTCTCGAAGTAGTCGGCAACCGCCAGCTTGCCGCTCGTCGAGAGCTTGATCATCGCATTGCCGAAGTCGTTCTGCGCAGGGAAACCGCTGGAATTCAAGGTGGTATCGAAACTGCCGTTCGCATCCAGAAAGTAGAGGTTTCCGCTACTGTCCGCGGCGATACCGTCGCCACTCATCCAGATGGAGCCTTCGCTGCCATTTGGCGTCATGTTCAGCACCTGCGTCTGCTGCAACGTGGACTCGCTGTAAGCCATTACCCAGCCGGTATAGGGCTTGATGTCGCAGTGCGATGAAAAGCCGAGGTAGATGCTGCCGTTCAACAGCAGCAAGGCCGCGCGCTCGTTGTATTGTCCCGGTGCGAACACCACGTTGCCGTTCGAGCTGTTGTCTCCCGTTCCTGGATAGGTTGCGGTAATCTCGGTCGGACTGCCGCTGATCTCCGCGCCTGTGGTGACGTCGAGCGCATGGAGACGCTGATGGTAGTTGCCGCTTGCATCCTTGCTCATGCCAATCGTGAAGAGCGTACCGTTCGGCCCCTGTTTGCGATCGATCACCGGCGTCGAGGTAATTCCTATTTCGGGCGTCACCTGCCCGCAGCCATGATCGTCGCTGGTGGTTTCGCCGGTTCCAAGGATCGACGTCTTCCACAACTGGGTGCCGCTATCGGCATCGAAGGCGTAGACACTGTCGTGTTCGGTGGCCATATACAGAACATTGCGCAACTTGCCGCTTGTAGTCACATTGGCTAGATACAACGGTTCAGCGTCGACCAAACCGTCCGCCGTGTCGAAGGCTAGCTTGCCGAACTGCGTGGAGTTCACATTGCTCAGCGTCAGGATGGTTTCTTGCGCATTCAGTCCGTCGCGCGCAATGTCGTCATGGTAGGTTGTCACATCCGGCGCGTTAGTGGACGAGACCGCGGCCTGCACCGTCAGAGCCAGTGTGGCAGTGTGGGTGAGGCTGCCTGTGGTTCCCGTGAAGGTGACCGTTGGAGTTGCCGCCACCGCGCCTGCGCCGGCTGTCAGCGTAGTGTTTTGCGCCGTCCCCGGAGACAACGTGAGCGTCGCAGGATTCGCAGTGACTCCGGTCGGGAGTCCGGTGATCGTCACAGCGACCGTGCCGCTAAACGAATTCAACGGGGTCGCCAGGATGCTCATCGGCGAGCCGGTTGCCCCGGCCACGATCGTCAGCGACGCCGGTGACACGGCCAGGGAAAAGTCCGGTGGCGGCGGGGCTGCGGAAACGGTCAACGCCACAGCTGCCGAATGGCTGAGGGTTCCCGATGTTCCGGTAAGAGTCACCGTCGCGTTGCCTGCCGCAGCGGTTGAAGCAGCGGCGAGCGTTACATTCTGCGCCATTCCCGGAGTGAGCGTCAGCGTCGCCGGATTTGCGGTCACACCCGCCGGCAGTCCGGTGAACGCGACTGTCACAACCTCAGTGAAGCCATTTGCCGGGACGGCATTGACGCTGATCCCCTGACCCGCGCCGCCGGAGACAAGCGTGATTGTTCCGGGCGTGGAAGTCAGCGAAAAATCACCGGGATTTGTAACCGGTTGTGGAGCACTGTCGCAACAGATGAGGGCCAGGCATGGCAACAGGCCGGCAACGCATACCATCTTCCGAAAGCGGGACTTGCGAGTGAAGGGCGGCGAACCAGGAATCCGCGTGACATTGAGATACGAAGACAGAGAACTCATGGCGGGGGAAGGCTCCTCTCGGGTCAAAATAGAGGATTCCACTCCAGGAGTCCACTGGCTGCTCATCTTTGATCACATTGGCTTGCCCGCGGCCGGGGTGGATTCAGGCGACAGAACGTCTACTATGCCGGGAGGTTAAAGTTCTTTGCGACGCACGCCCCGGCTCTCTACATCCAAACCTCAAGGCAGGTGCGCCATGACGATTCGTCAAATTGCGGTCGAGCGATTCAGCGTAGTTTCCTCCAACCCCTTTGCAGAAGTCCTTTCCTCTCTCGAAGCATCGATCGGCCATCCGGACATGCGCGAATTCGGCCAGAAGATGGTCGCGGCAAAGTCCTGGCAGGAACTGGAACAGGCAGTCCTTGCGTCTATCGGACCGTCAGGCTTCATGGAGTTCACGCGCTTCAACCTGGACCTCGTCATAGCCAAGGAGAAAGGCGCCTCCGCGCCGAAAATCGTGCGCCTTGTCGAGGGGAATCCGCTCATCATGAAACAGAGGTCGGAGCACGTGCCGGACACTGCTTCTTACGCCCCCCGGTAAGCGTCCTCATCGATGAGCGCGCGGGGGGGCATTCATCTTTCCTGCGATTTAATGGCCAATTCTCTTGCCCCTTATGGTACTATTGCCGCGCTGCAAGTTGCGCGGGAACTAGGCGCTAAAGTCGAAGCTCCGCTCACGGCAGCCGCAGGATCGGCAAAAGCACTTTCCCCCGGTCGCACAGCGCGCTTCCTTCGTTTCTAGGGTGTATCGACACATACTGGAGTTCGCGGAGTAAGCATTCCCGCTTTCCCGGTTTTCGAAAGGACAAATCGATGATTCTTGGATTGAGTTTGGTGCAATTCACTTACCTGCACGTATTCCTGAGCCTGGTTGGAATCGGCGCCGGGCTTTTCGTTGTCTTCGGCCTGCTCACCTCGCAGCGGCTCGGCATTCTCACGTCGCTCTTCCTGGTCACCACGGCCTTGACCAGCATCACCGGCTTCCTGTTTCCGATCACGACAATTACACCCGGCATTGTCATCGGCGTCCTGTCGATCATTGCGCTCATTGTGGCGATCGTTGGGCTTTACGTCAAAAAACTCGAAGGCTCCTGGCGCGGAACCTATGTCATCTCGGTTTGCGTGGCTTTCTACTTCAATTTCTTCATTCTGGTTGCACAGGGATTTGCCAAAGTTCCCGCGCTCAAATCCATTGGACCCACCATGTCTTCGCCGGGCTTTGGGTTCGTCCAGCTTGCGGTTCTGGTGATCTTCATTTTGCTCACCATTCGCGCCTACAAGAAGTTCCACGTCGCCTAACCGCCCAGACCCTAACCGCCTGGTTCCTATCCGTTCGGAACGCGGCAGGCTCTCAACCCTGCCGCGCCTTCCACAGCAGATAAAGGCCCCATGCCGACAGAGTGCAGTTGTCGCGGATGGTCCCGTTCAGCATCATCGCTTCAAACTCCTCCACCGGCATCGAACGCGCCACCAGATCGTGTTCCTCGGGGTCGGGCTCTTTCTCGGTAGCCGTCAGCCCTGTGGCCAGGAAGACATGCTGCCGTTGCTTTGCGAAGCCGTAGGCGATCCATAGCGTGCCGAGGTAGGTCATCTCGGCCGCCTCCATGCCAATCTCCTCGCGGAGTTCGCCGCGGGCCAGTTCCTCAGGATGCTCGACCTCCATCTCCCAGCCGCCCTGCGGCAGCTCCAGCGCGCGCTCCTGAATGGTGTAGCGGAACTGCTCCACCAGCCACACCCGGCCCTGGTCGATGGGCAGAATGATGGCCGCGTCGTCCTTCTCGACCACGCCGTAGATGCCCTTTTCCCCGTTGGAGCGGAGAATTTCATCTTCCCGCAGACGCATCCAGTGGTTGCGATAGACCTCGCGACTGGAGAGCGTGGTGATGGACTTCCCACTTCCGCCTTCAATGCCATTCATCGGGTCTCCTCGTTGCTCGGCTCTTCAGCAAAACAGGTATGGTCGCGTTCAAGGTCATGACGCAGACTGGATCCGCAGCAATTAGGCCTATGACCTGGCCGCTGACACCACAAAAGTCGGGATGCTATGCCTGATTTGGGGTTGAGCCGGAAACCACTTCACTCACACGGCGCACAGGAATCTGCGTGAAGAGGCGCTTCCATGCATCGATATTCAATACTGTGCAACTCGACACAAAAGGCCTTTGCCACGGCCCATTCGGCCCTTCTAAAGGCAGCGACTTTCTCAATCCGTCGCTCCTATTCGACAGCAGATGGCTGTCAAGATTCTTCATGCATATGACAACCACATAATGAACTCTACCCTTTACGCGGCCGGAAGCATATTCATAAATGAAGGAGTCTCTGTACTTGATTGTTAGCTTGTTATTCAAAACGTCCGATTGAAAATCCCGCAAGAACCGGTCTTTGGCCTTTGTCTGCGATTTTGGGTTCTCCGGATCTTTGATTTCCAGAAAATATGTATCTCCGCGCCACTCAAAGATGCAGTCAATCGCCTTCATGCAGTGTGCCAGCCTGTGAGTCTTCGGATCGTCAAACCGGCGGGGCGCTGCCTGATCCGGGAATTCGAATTCAAGATCACCCTCCCGAAATAGCTTCATTTCGCTGTTACCCCAAGACTGCGCTTCACTTCGTCGTCGTAAATCCGGTCAAGTGTCCCGGCAATGTCATTCGGTTCGATCCCGCTGTATGTATCGCTCTCCCGCGCGACGACCGGGCCGGTTGGCTTTCCAGCAACGGCATCTCTATATAGGGAGATGTACTTAATCTTCGATTTCTTATCTGTCTGCAAATCAAACTGCTTGAGCAAAACATAGTTGTGAGTCGTAAGAAATACTTGCACTCCCAACTCCTGGAGCTTGAAGATAACCCTGACGACCTGATCCATCAGCGAAGGGTTGAGATTCGCCTCAGGTTCATCCCAAAAAAGGATGGAACCACTCGTCAGTGTTCCGTTCTGTATCAGCAACCAGATCAGCGCCAGCTTTCGGATCCCCTCGGCTAAGAGCGGAAACTCAAGCTCGCCCTGGCTGTTCTTTAGAAAAAAGGTCTGACCTTTAACGATCACCTTCCCGATGATCGCATTTTCAAGCGCTGCGAGGAGCGATCTTCTCACATTGCCAGTGGGTCCGGTCAGTATGGGCAGATATGCCTTCTTAATAATGTCGATGTATATCTCTTCAATTGACCACTCGCGCCGGGCAGAGATTGCGATGAATCCGGGCGCAAGTGCGAGCATTTCCTTGGCTGGGATAAATGCACTTATAAGCGGACTCCGTGTCCAGCCCGCAAGGTTCTTGGTGCGCGTATTCTCCACCAGGGTGGCATGATTCGAGAATTCAGCTCGAAGCCGTACGTCGTCTAAACGAACGACTTCGATTTGAGCCGTGGCACTAGCCTTCTTCCGCCGAACAAGCCTGCCAATCGCCCCGTTATAGGGGCTGAAGACATTGCGAAGCTTTACCCCGAAGGGCTTGTCCCTATCCTCGCCCTCTGTGATCGCACATGCGGCATATAGGACCTTGAGGATATGGGTTTTCCCCGTTCCATTCACCCCAACGAGTACGTTGATCCCAGGAGAAGGCCTGAGGTCAAGTTTCTCGAATGCCGTGAAGTTCTGGAGCTTAAGGTTGGTTATGCGGCTCATTTCTGGTCATTGCCTTTCGTTCCGCCATGGTATCAGAGTGTCAGTTTTCGTGGCGCAAGACTCCTGTTCTCGACAGCCGAAAGTGCGTTTCATCGGTAAACGCCGCGGCGCCACGAAGATCGGCTACTCTCCCCGCACTCTGAACTTCCGCAGGCGCCCTATCAGGGAGGCCGGTCCCCTCACCCTGAGCCGCACCAGGTTGCCCTCGTACTCCCGGCTATGCACCACCATTCCGCCATCGATGGCCGCCAGCACTGCTCCCTCCTGCTGCGGAACGCGCAACTCCGCTTCGATCAGCGGATCGGAGTGCAATGCGGCATCGATGGCTTTGAGCAGCGCATCGGTTCCCTCGCCGGTGCGTGCCGAGACGGAAACCTCGCCCACGGGTCCATGCCGCTCCTGCAAAACCTGGCGTTCGAGCAGTCCCTGCCGCTGGTGCTCATCGAGCAGGTCGATCTTGTTCAGCACCTCGATGCGCGGCTTGCCGAGCGAATCGAGCTCACCCAGAACTTTTTCGACCTGGGCCTTTTGTTCCTCGCCATAGGTTGAGGCAGCGTCCCGAACGTGCAAAAGCACCTCAGCCTGCGCCACCTCTTCAAGCGTGGCGCGGAAGCTGGTCACCAGCGTATGCGGCAGGTTGCGAATGAAGCCCACCGTGTCGGAAAGCAGTATCTTGCGCTTACTGGGCAGTTCGATGGCCCGCAGTTTGGGGTCCAGCGTGGCAAACATGCGCGGCGATTGCAGCACCTGCGCGCCGGTGAGCCGGTTGAACAGCGTGCTCTTGCCCGCGTTGGTATAGCCCACCAGCGCAACGGTCGGCACCGGAACCGACTCACGCCGCTGCCGCTGCTGCTTGCGGACGCTGCGCACCGAATCGAGTTCGTCCTTCAGGTGGTCGATACGGGCCTGAATGCGCCGCCGATCTGTTTCCAGCTTGGTTTCGCCGGGACCGCGTGTGCCGATGCCGCCGCCCAGTTGCGACATGGATTTGCCCTTGCCGGTCAGCCGCGGCAGCATGTACTCGAGCTGCGCCAGCTCCACCTGCAACTGGCCTTCACGCGTCCGGGCGTGGCGGGCAAAAATGTCCAGGATAAGCTGTGTGCGGTCGAGCACGCGGCACGGCAGAGCCGCCTCAAGGTTGCGCAGTTGCGTGGGCGAAAGGTCATGGTCGAACAGCACCAGGTCGGCTGCGGTGGAAGCGGCTACTCCGGCAATCTCCTCGACCTTGCCCGCGCCGATCAGCGTGGCCGGATCGGGCCGAGATCGGCGCTGCATGATTTCAGCCGCCACCAGGCCGCCGGCGCTCAGCACCAGCTCGCGAAACTCGGCCATGGACTCGTCGGCGTCCAGGCCGGGTGAGACATTATTTGAGGCTGAGGACTTGCTTGCGAGAAAGGGCTTCTCCGATTCCGATTGACCCGCGGCATCCTCTTCCTCAGGCGCCGAACCCTCAAGACCGGAAGCCGCCGCAAGCCGCGCACCTGCCAGACCGGCGCGTTTGGCGCGCGCGCGCATCCCAAGGTCCACGCCCACCAGGACCGCTCGTTCCGGCGTTCCACTCCCGCGATCCGGACTCGTCGCCGGGGACACCGGACTGACCGCTTCACCCGCCAAACGAGACCGCTCCGCGCGTGTTATCGCGTCTCCGCACTCGCCGCGGACGCAGCGGTCGCTACCGGCGGGGCCATGCTGATTCCCGTCGGCGCCGCGCCGGGGCGATGCTCGGTGTGCATCACGCTCCGGTTGCTCACCACGGTGGAAATGGCATGCTTGAAGATCAACTGCTCCTGGCTGTTGTTCTCAAGCAGCACAGAGTACTTGTCAAAGGACCGTATCTTCCCGGTCAGCTTGACCCCGCTGACAAGATAGATCGTAATCGGGGTCTTATCTTTGCGAACTGTATTCAGGAAGGTGTCCTGAATGTTTTGTGCCGGCTTGTTTTCCATGTGCCGATCTCCTGCTTTCTAGGCTGTTGGTTTGGATGCAACAAACTGCGTGTGCGTTAAAAAAGCAATGACCGGGGACGGCGCCGGAAGCCCCGAAGCCGCCAAATCCCGTAATGTGACAACATTATAGCGATAGACCCACCATTTCCAATGTTCAAGATTGATATACGCCGTCCGACATTGATCGGACCTCCAGTTTTTGGACATTCGACTCCTGCGAACAACCTCACATTCCTGAAACGGGCGTCGGCGGTAAAATAGTCAGGTGCAAGACGCGCTCACGCCTCCGCCCCTTACTCCACCACCCAGCCCCGCCGCAGCTACGCAGCCGGTGCCGATGCTGGACCTCAAGCGCCAGTACCGGCCGCTCCATCAGGAATTGTTAGACGCGGTTGGACATGTGCTGGAAGCCCAGCAGTTCATCCTGGGCGAGCCGGTAGCGGCATTTGAACGCGCCGCAGCAAGCCAGCTTGGCGTGGCCCATGCGCTTGGCTGCTCGTCTGGAACCGATGCACTTTGGCTGGCGCTGGATGCGGCCGGAATCGGCCCCGGCGACGGCGTTGTGACCACGCCGTTCAGCTTCTTTGCGTCGGTCAGCGCCATCCTCCGCGCCGGCGCTCGACCGGTGCTCGCCGACATTGAGCCGACAACGTTCAACCTGGATTCGGAAGCCGTCCAAGCCGTCCTGAAAGCACCGCAGCCCGTTCCAATTCGCGCCATCCTGCCCGTTCACCTCTATGGCCAATGCGCCGATTGGACGGCATTTTCACGCCTTGAACGAAAATTCGGGCTCAAGCTTATCGAAGACGCGGCCCAGGCCTACGGCGCTGAATGGAAGGGGACCAAGGCAGGAGCGCTGGGCGATGCCGCGGCTTTCAGCTTTTATCCCACCAAGAANNTGCGCCAGCACGGCATGCGCCGCCGCTACTATCACGACGAGATTGGCTGGAACGCGCGCATGGACGGCTTCCAGGGCGCGATTTTGTCGGTCAAGCTGAAATACATCGATGGGTGGAATCAGGCTCGGCGTACAGTAGCCAGACGCTACCACGCTTTATTCCGCGAAGCCGGATTGGCCGAGTCAGGGCCTTATCCATTCCATGGCGTGGTCCTGCCCCACGAGGTCGCAGGCAGCAAACACGTCTGGCACCAGTACGTCATCCGCACCGCGCGCCGCGACGCCCTCCGTGCATTTCTAACCGAACGCAGGATCGGCTCGGAGATCTACTACCCCGTCCCGCTGCACATGCAGGAAGCGCTGAAGAGCCTCGGTTACAAAGAGGGCGATTTTCCGGAGGCCGAACGCGCCGCACGCGAAGTCCTGGCGCTGCCCATCTTCCCCGAGCTGCGCGAAGACGAGCAGCAAACCGTGGTCGCGGCTATCGCCGAGTTCCTGAGCTGATCAGCGATAAACCTCGCGCCTGTTGCCGATCTGGATGACCAGGATGCGCAAAGCGCCGTCCTGGATTTCGCAAATGATTCGGTAGTCTCCGACGCGATAGCGCCAGAAGTCACCCAGGCTGGAACCTATGAGCGCGTGGCCCAGGCTGCGCGGATCGTCGAGAGGGGCAACTCGCTCGCGAAGGAACCCGGTAATTCGCCGGGCAATTTACTTGTCGAGCTTGGCAAGGTCTTTCTTTGCGGCATCGTCGAACTCAATCAACCAGGCCAAGATCCCGCTCCACTTCTTCCAGGGAATGGGTTCTGCTTCGGCCGGCTCGAAGTTCGATCAGACGCTGTTCAGCGATGCGCAAATCCTCAAGGTCGTCCGTATCGTCCTCGATGAGACGCAATGCGGCACCCTGCACCAGCAGTGCAGGCGCCACGCCCTCGACACCGGCGATCCGCGCCAGCCGTTCTTCCTGTTCGGGCGTGAACTGGACTTCCATAAACCAAAGTGTTGCAGCAGCGCAGTGGCCTGTCAAGCGCTCAGAATTCCGCAAACATCTGAACAAACAGGGAACAATTGCCTCTCATGCCGCCTTGAACGGACGCGATTTCCAGGCAACTCACCGGAACAGGTTGGTCTTTGCCAGGTCCACAATCTCGTCGCCACGCCCATTCAGAATCGCCTTGATCATGTANNACCTCTTCCGGATTATCGACGTGAATGCCGAGAATTCCCGTTCCTTCCGCGATCTTTGCAAAGTCGGGGTTGACGAGGTCCGTGGCATGGCTCAGAAAACCCGTCGCCTTCATTTCCAGCTCCACAAAACCCAGCGATCCGTTGTTGAACACCACCACCTTCACGGGCAGATTCAATTGCCGCAGCGACAGCAGGTCGCCCATCAGCATGGAGACGCCGCCATCGCCGGAAAGCGTCACCACCTGCCGTCCGGGATGCGAAATCTGCGCCCCAATAGCCTGCGGCAGAGCATTGGCCATCGACCCATGATTGAACGAGCTCAACAGCCGCCTGCGCCCGTTCATGGTCAGATANNATCACCTTGGCCACGTATTGGGGATGAATCGGAAGCTGTCCCGGCTTGCCTGTCGCCAGCGCATCCAGATCCTTGCGCGCCTCGCGATAGTGCTCGAGCGACGCATCCAGATGACTGCGATTTTTCTTCTGCTTGATGGCCGGCAGCAGCGCACGCAGCGTTTCCGCAACGCCGCCCACAACGCCCAGATCGACGCGGCTGCGGCGGCCCAGTTGCTCCTCGCGAATGTCGATCTGCACAATGCGCGCGTCTTTTGGATAGAACTGCTGATACGGAAAATCCGTTCCCAGCATCAAAAGCGTGTCGCATTTCATCATTGCCTGGTAGCCCGAGGAGAATCCCAACAGGCCGGTCATGCCCACGTCATACGGATTGTCGTATTCAACGAACTCCTTGCCGCGCATGGCGTGAACGATCGGTGCCTGGAGCTTGCCGGCCAGCGCGACCAGTTCGTCGTGCGCGCCCGCACAGCCGGCTCCGGCCAGAATGGTGATTTTCTTCGCGCCATTGAGCTCCGCAGCCAGCAGGTCCAGTTCCTGTTGGCGCGGCGTTACGTTCGGCTGTGCGTAGGTGAATGCAACGCGCCTGTCCGAATTCACCGCATCGGAGAGAGCCACGTCGCCTGGAATGACCACGACCGCGACACCCTTCTTCGCAAGGGCCGTCTGGATCGCGATCTCAAGAATCCGCGGCATCTGCGAGGGATGAGAAACCAGCTCGCAGTAGTGGCTGCACTCCTTGAACAAGAGTTCCGGATGGGTCTCCTGAAAGTAGCCGCTGCCGATCTCCTGCGACGGAATATGAGCCGCAATCGCCAGCACCGGCACGCGGCTGCGATGGCAATCGTAGAGCCCGTTGATGAGGTGCAGATTGCCNNACGCCCACCCACTCGATCCCGTTCCGCACCCTGATCGAATCCGTGATGCCGTTCAGCGAATCGCCCGCCACGCCATAGATGCGCTCCACACCGGCGGCGGCCAAAACCTCCACGAACAATTCCGCAACTTTTTTTGCCAATTTTTTCCCGATTCTTCTGCCGGCTCAGCAGGAAGACTTGACGCTACACCCTTCCAATTGGCTGCCAGAAGCCCCTTCATTCTGGTAGATGCAATCCAGCCGATGGCGATGCATGGCGATGGCTCTGAAGTCCAAACCGGCAACTGACCACTGATCACTGACAACTGTCCACTGGTTTAGAATCAACCCAGCATGAAGTGTCCCTACTGTGGCTTCGGGCAAGACCGTGTGGTCGACTCGCGCGAGAGCAAGGAGGCCGACTCCATCCGCCGCCGCCGCGAGTGCGAAAGCTGCAATCGCCGCTTCACCACCTACGAGCGCATTGATGAAATCCCCTACATGGTGGTCAAGAAAGACGGCCGCCGCGAGCGCTTCGACCGCCAGAAGGTGCTCAGCGGCTTGCTGCGCGCCTGCGAAAAACGGCCCGTCCCGGCCAGCAAGCTAGAAGCCATCGTGGATGCAACCGAGACCTACCTGATGGATGCGCCGGAGCGCGAGCGGACCACCAGCGAAATCGGCGAACTGATCATGGAACACCTGAAAGGCCTGGACACAGTCGCCTACATCCGTTTCGCCTCGGTCTACCGGGACTTCAAAGACGTGCGCGAGTTCAAAGAAGAGCTGGAAGGGCTGCTCGGCAGCAATCGGTTAAGCAAAACGCGAAAGTGAACGTGAATCGGAATGAACCCATGATCATCGACAGCTTACTCAATCGCGCGCTTGCGGGAGACTATGACGACGACGCCCCTTGGGAGGCGGTCCGAGAGCTTCGGAACATTGCATCACGCAAAGTGCTCCAACGAGCAGTCGAGTGGTGCCGATCCGAGAATCCACTGAAGCGTGCTCGCGGTGCAGATGTCCTTGCGCAAATCGGCAAGACCGTCGAGCACCAATCAAATAAATATCCACAAGAGTCCTATTCCGCCGTTTCAGAGTTGGCTGCTTCAGAAAACGAGGTTCTTCCACTCAATTCGGCAATTTACGCCCTTGGACATATTGGCGATCCGCGTGCTGTTCCGATCCTGGTCGAACATGCAGGGAGCAACGACCCTGAATTGAGAGAGGCCGTCGCATTCGCCTGTGGCTGCTTCCCTGAGGAAAAAGATGCCTTGGACGTACTTCTCATCCTGATGACTGATTGCGACGAAGATGTTCGAGACTGGGCGACATTTGCCGTTGGTACGCTATTTGATACAGACTCACCCGAAATCCGCGCGGCGCTGGCCTTGGCGCTTCGAGATCCGCACGAAGACGTCCGGTGCGAGGCAATCACTGGGTTAGCGAAACGCGGAGACGTCCGGGCCTTCCCGCCTTTGATTGCATTGCTTAGAAAATCTCCCGATGATCCGCTCGCCCTTGAAGCCGCTGGATGGTTTTTGGGAAAGTCGGGCAACGAGCCAGAAGGTGAACCCAGTGTGATCCTCCAGGCACTGGAGCGGCGATTCGCCGCAATGCATTTGGCCAGCCTTGGAGGTAGCGATCCAATGGCAAAAGCCGCGCCACGTCGCCGTCCAAAACTGACTTTGCAGAGGTAAGCGAGCGGCTAGAAGCTAGGAGCTAATTCATGACCCATAAAGTAACCCTCATCCCCGGCGACGGCATCGGCCCCGAAGTCACCCAGGCCGTGGTGCGCATTCTTGACGCCACCGGCGTCAAATTCGATTGGGAGCGCTACGCCGCCGGCGCCGAAGCCTTCGAAATCTACGGCGAGTACATCCCCGCCGCGCTCTGCGAATCCATCGAGCGCAACAAGGTGGCCCTCAAGGGGCCGGTGACTACCCCTATCGGGGGCGGATTCAAGAGCATCAATGTCACCCTGCGCAAGAAATTCGAGCTCTTCGCAAACTTCCGTCCTATCAAGAATCTGCCTGGCATGGCCACTCACTGGCCCGGCCTCGACCTGATCATTGTCCGCGAAAACACCGAGGGCGAATACGTCGGCCTGGAGCATGAAGTGGTTCCCGGCGTGGTGGAAGCCATCAAGGTGATCACCGAAAAAGGCTCCACGCGCATCGCCAGGTTCGCCTTCGAGTACGCGCGCAAGCATGGCCGGAAGAAGATTCACTCCATCCACAAAGCCAACATCATGAAGCTCTCCGATGGCCTGTTTCTGCGCTGCGCCCGCCAGGTTTCCGAGGGGTTTCCGGAGATTTTCTACGGCGAGCACATCATCGACAACACCTGCATGCAGCTGGTGATGAATCCCTTCCAGTACGATACGTTGCTGCTTGAAAACCTCTACGGCGACATTGTCAGCGACCTCTGCGCGGGGCTGGTCGGCGGCCTGGGCCTGGTTCCCGGCGCCAACCTCGGCCATGACTGCGCCATCTTCGAGGCTGTACACGGCTCAGCCCCGGACATTGCCGGCAAGGACGTGGCCAACCCCACTGCTCTGCTCCAATCCGCGGTGCTGATGCTGCGCCACCTTGACGAGGAGGCCGCGGCTGACAAGGTGCAGCGGGCCCTCGACTCCGTTTATGCCGAGCGCAAAACCCTCACCCGCGACGTAGGCGGCACGGCCGGCACCACGCAATTTGCCGACGCTGTCCTTGCCGCAATGGCGTAAGCCTGAGGAATCTCCGCACAAGTCAGCGGCATTCGCATTCATAGCCCCGAATGTTTTTCAAAGGGCGCGTCTTTAGAGCGAAACCATGGTAAACGTGCCCTTGCAAAAGGTGTGCAAGGTGGCTTTTCTTGCGGAAAGGGCCACTTGGCATGGTGCCTCCCAGGTACAGCTACTCTCGTTTCGCTGTAGCGGCTACGCAGTGAATGCGGTGTCGAACTTTGTGTAATTGTCGAGATAATCCTTGATGATCAGATAGCACTCGCAAGAGGCCTTGGTAAGACCGGGGACGTCGAGAATGTGAATTTCTCCGCGCGTGTATTCGATAAGTCCCGCTCGCTTGAGAATCCCAGCTGTCGTAGAAATGGTGGCCCGTCGGCCCCCAAGCATGTCTGCGAGAAACTCATGCGAAATCTTGAACGTGTCGACGTGCGCGCGGTCCGCACAGAGGAGAAGCCAGCGGGCGAGTCGCTGTTCGAAGTTGTGTTTCGCATTGCATCCAGCGGACTGCATTGCCTGAACGAGCTGTGCCTGAACATAGCGCAGAGCCAGGATCTGAAAGGCGCCGCCAAGGCGGAACTCTCTTCTTGCGTCCTCCACGCGACAGGAATAGCCGTGGCCGGCAATCTGGGTGTACACGCGATTCAGACTCACTTTCGTTCCCATCAGAGCTGAGATGCCGATGACCGACTCATAACCGAACATCCCCACCTCAATCTGGGAACCGTCCTTGAACGTTGTCGTCATCGACGCCATCCCCTCTTCGAGAAAATAGAGGCGGTCGATCGGATCACCGGGGTTTTCGATTTCGTGCTTCAACTCGAATTGGACAGGCTGCAAACGAAGGCGCTCAATGATGTCCCCGCTTAGAGCCTTCAAAAGAGTGTTCTTAAATCCACTCGTGCGCAAGGAGTCCTCGCTTTCAGACAAAACCCTATCACAATTAGTATGCGCAAAAAGCTCACGATGCCTGACGAGCCTCGGGCTATATCAGAAACGATGCCTGCCTATGTCAGAGACCGTACAGAAATCGAGAGACTAGGCGAGTACGTTAAGTCTAACCGGTCCGTTTATCTTCTCTTTCTTCGAACGCGTTTATCCCGATGAAGGCAAGCCTGGCCTGCATCGCATCTTTCAATGTACCCCCGTTCCGCTCCCGCGATACGAAAAACAATGGGGACTCTTGAGGCCTGGTACCCTTCCGAACCGCTCTCGTGAAGCCCGCGTCCGGACGAGCCAATCAAACAGAAGAGGTGAGAAGCATGACCTTTGACCTCGACGCCTTTCTGGCCACGGCAGGTGTGGGACGAACAGTCGTCCAATTGAAGCCGAAGCAGGTCTTCTTTTCGCAGGGAAGTTCGGCTGACTCCATCTTCTATCTTCGGACGGGCCGCGCAAAACTCACCGTCGTTTCGCATGAAGGGAAAGAGGCCACCATCGCGCTTCTCCCGGCTGGGGAATTCGTTGGGGAGGAGTCGATGGCGAGCGTGGGAGGGCTGCACATGGCCACTGCCACGGCCATTACCGCCTGTACGGCGCTCAGGATAGAGAGGGGAGAGATGATTCGTGTGATGCACCAGGAACATTCCCTCTCGGAGATGTACTTGAAATTCCTGCTGGTCCGGAGCATGCGAACCCAAGCCGATCTTGTCGATCAGCT
>PLPU01000227.1:0-847 GCA_003159975.1 Acidobacteriaceae bacterium | reverse complement strand
AATCGCTTTCGCAAGCTTGGCCTTATTGAATACAACGGCCGCATCCGGGTCCATAGGTCGCTGCTCAATGTGGTTTTGCACGATGAATTTACAGAGCATAACCCCGAGAGACCTCCCGGTTCCGCCACTCCACGCGTTCGATCGAAACCGGCCGCGCGCAGCGAGAGCGGTTCCGGGGTTGTCGGTGATCTTAATTCTTATCTGAAAAGAGCCAAAGCCTTGATCGGCCTCTAAGAGTTGCAATCCAAGAGGCAACGGCCGAGCCTGCCGGTTTTATCTCCGTATGCCGGCAACGCCGGTGAGAATCCCGGCGGTCGCAAATAGTACATTCCATAAGCTGGGTGGGCTCATGCGCGCCTGACAGTCGCTGATTCGGCCAATTCCCGAATAATCGCCGACTCAAAAACCAGCCCATGCCCTCGCAGGCAATTTGCGGCGCCGCGCCCATCCTCCTGTACACTGAAGTGTTTATGGCCATCCATACCAAACTTCCAATCGGCATCCTTGGCGCGACCGGAATGGTCGGTCAGCGCTTCATTCAATTGCTCGAAAACCACCCCTGGTTTGAGGTGGCGTGGCTTGCCGCCAGCGACCGGTCAAGCGGGAAGACTTATGGCGAGGCTGCCAAGTGGCGGCTGGATTCGTCGCTTCCCGATCGCATCGCGCGCATGACCGTTTCGCCGGCCGACCCTGAAGGCGCGCCAAAGATTATCTTCGCTTCGATCGACGCGGCGTATGCCCGGGAGATGGAGCCGCGGTTCGCCGCCGCCGGATGCGCCGTGGTGTCCAACTCCAGCGCCTTCCGCATGGCGCCCAATGTGCCGCTGGTTCTTCCCGAAGTCAACGC
>PLPU01000222.1:16897-17092 GCA_003159975.1 Acidobacteriaceae bacterium | reverse complement strand
GAATTACTGCGGTTTGGGTGCGTGCACCTGCTGCGGCTGGGCTCGGTCTTCGCGCGGCTGCGCGTTGACGTCGATGGCTTCGCCGGTGCCGAGTGGCAGCTCCTGCTGCTGCGGCTTGACTGACTCGTAGGCGCGGACGATGCGCTGTACCAGCGCGTGGCGCACCACGTCAGTGTCTTCAAAGTGGCAGAAGTG